>JAGRBF010000133.1 GCA_020434205.1 Calditrichota bacterium
CGCCGGTGAGGTGGTGGCCAACACCGCCCGCTGGTCCTTTGATCCCGAAAGCGGTCTGCTGCGCGTGGACCTGAGCGGGGTAAAAGGGCGCCTGGGAGCGGGAAACACCGTGACCCTGCGCCTGATCCCGGTCAACTTCCGGCGAGAGCGCCTCACCCTGACCCTCTCCGCCTCCGGGGATGGTTTTGAAACGGCGCAGCCGGCATTGAATTCCCTGCAGACCCTTACCATCGATATCAATGAAACGGAACAATAAGATGCGTTTTTCGCTACGACGGATAGTTTTTCTGCCGGCCATCGTTTTGCTGGTGTCCCAATTCGCCCTGGCTCAGGGAAATCCCTCTCCTGCGGGAATGGCATTTGTGGATGGCGCGCCGGCGGATTTCGCCTGGATCGACTCCGCCGGGGCTACGGTGATTGGTGTTCCCGGGGATGACAACGAGATTTACCCCATTAACCTTCCCTTTGATTTTTGGTATTACAACGACCTTTATACCGCGAACACCCCCCTTACCGTCAGCAGCAACGGCTGGATTTCTTTCGACGCCGGGCTCAGCGGCTCGGTCTCTTTCAATATTAATCTGGACCTGGTCGACGGAGCGGATTTTGTTACCCTGGTGGGACCGTTCTGGGATAACTGGCTGCTAAACCCCAATTCTCAGATCAGCTATAAAACCATCGGCCTGGCCCCCTACCGGCGCCTGGTGATTTCCTACAGCAATGTTGTCAAGTCCTCCAATCCCTCGGAAGGGCCGGTCAGTTTTCAGGTGATTCTCTCCGAAACCGCCAACACCATAAAGTTTCAGTATCTGCGGGATTATGTCTCCGACGTGGAACGGGGGTCGCTGGGAACGGTCGGGGTTCATTTTGATGATACCAACGGCGGGGGCAGCATCGACGATTACGCTCAGTTCCTTTACGAAAGCACCCTTCTGCAAAACAACCTCGCCATTCAGTTTTTTGCCTCGGACCAGCTGACCGCCAACGCCAGTTTTAACCCGTCCACCGGCACCGCCGGCACCGGCAACCAGAGTTTCGAACTGACCGTCAGCAATATTGACCTGCAGAGCAGTCCCAATGTGGAAAACATGGGTAAGGCGGATGTGCTGCGCATCGCCAACGGTTTCGGCAGTGATGCCCTTTCGGTAACCGGAGTAACGGTAGACGGCACCAGCTTTTTTGTGAACAATTCCACCACCCCGCCCACCCAGGCCCAGACCAATGTGCTGGGTAATCTGGCCACCTGGTACTACGACAGCGGCACGGACAGCCTGTTTATCCAGGTGGCGAATGCAGCTATAAGCGACGAAATCGTGGTGCGCTTTACCGCCAACGTTCCCCAGACCGCCGGTAGCTACACCTTTAACGGGGACGTTTACACCCGTCTGAACGTCAGTGACGGGGCGACGATCAGCCCGGCAATTACCGTCAATCCGGTCGGCGTAGCAGCTTATACCGTTACCCCCGCCGGGGATTTTACCGCGGTGGTGGGCAATCCTGTTAATTTGGTCCTTCGCGCCCAGGATCAGTTCGGCAATCCCGTTGCCAACAGCCAGACCGTGGATGTGGCGGCCCTGGGTGGGGATCAGGTTTTTGTCAACAGCGCTGAGGCCCCCACAAGCCTTTCCTTTGCCGGAGAGGATTCCATCGCCGTTACCGTGGAAACCTTTGTTGCGCAGGATTTTACCCTGCGCTTCAGCAATCAGGTGGGTGGAACGCCCACCATACAAAGCGGGCAGTTGACCTTTTTGCCGGATGTGCCCAACAAGTTTGATAAGGTCGCGGGGGACAGCGCCAACATTTTTGTGAGCCGCAGCCTGGACCTGAAGGTTTTTCTGAAGGACCAGTACGGCAACCCGGTCGCGGACAGCACCGTCACCTTCGCGGTTAACCCCGGGAACGGGGGAAGCGTATCGCCGCTTACCGATATTACCCTGGCCACCGGCGAGGCGGAAACCCGCTTTACCGCCCCTGCCACCCCGGATACTTCCATTATTACCGTTTCCGCGGGGGCCGCGCTGGATAGCTTTATCGTGTATACCCTGGGGGAAATTGCCTATTTCCTGGTGGAGCCCACCAACTTTACCCCCATCGCCGGGCAAACCTTTTCGCTTACCGTAACCGCCTACGATATCCACAATAACCAGGTTACCAGCGACAATTCCACCATTGTTAACCTCACCAGCGACGGCACCGGGGTAACCATGCCCGCGAGCGGGCAGCTATCCAGCGGTGAAGTCACCTTTACCAATGCCGTTTCGAATACCGTCGCAGAGAACTTCCGCATTACCGCCACCAGCCAGGGAGACCCTTCCAAAACGGGAACCTCGGGGTTGATCCGGGTTAGCCCGGCCGCCGCCACCACGGTGGTGAAGGTTTCCGGGGATACCACCGGGATTTTTGCCGGTAACAACCAGAAGCTGAGCGTGGAAGTGCAGGACAATTTCGGCAACACAGTCAGCGGCGCCACGGTTAATTTTGTGGTAACGGGCGGTGGCGGGGATTTGAGCGCCGACATCGCCACGTCCAACGCCAGCGGCATCGCCGAATCCATCCTGACCACCGGCGCCACTGCCGGGACCAACACTGTTACCGCCCAGGTGGGGGCTTTTCCCCTGGTGACCTTCACCGTAACCACCGTGGCCGGGGGTATCAGCTATTTTGAGGTGA
>JAGRBF010000134.1 GCA_020434205.1 Calditrichota bacterium
CGGGCGTAAACCAGCTATCCATGTTGGTCCGCGGATAACCGCAGGACAAGCAGATTTTCCGGTGCAGGGTCAGATCCGTTCGGTTTCAGCTTTCGTGATTTCGTGATTTCGCGGTTAAAGGGCCGCAAATCGCTTCTGGCTCGTATCTCAGTTATTAGGGCTGGATTTCAGGCCAAATCGATTTTTTGCCCGACCCGCGGTCCCCGGGGCCCCATTTCGATGGTGGCGCACGGCGTTTCCGGATCGTGCTCAAAGAACACCAGCCAACCTTCTTCCAGGGCTCTTTCCGAGAAAAACTTCTTTTCCTCGATGGTTTTGAGGGGATTGAGATCGTAGGCCATTACCCAGGGAACGGAAAGGTGGGCGGCCATCGGGAACAAATCGCCCCCGTAAAAAAGGGAACGCTCCCCACCTTCGATCAGCACGATTTGCTGGGCAAAGGTATGGCCGTCGACCGGAAAAAGGCGAATTCCCGGAAACAACTCCGTCTCGCCATCCAGGGTCTCCAGACATCCGGCCGATTTGAGGGGGCGGAAATTCTCCGGCAGAAAGCTGGCACGGTCCTTGTCCGACGGGGCCAGGGCCCAATCCCAGTGGCGTTTTTGAATGTAATAGGTGGCGTTTCCGAAGGTCGGGTGAAGTTCGCCATGCCCGTCCCGCACCGTGGCGCCGCCACTGTGGTCGAAGTGCAGGTGGGTCAGAATCACATCCGTGATGTCCCCGGGAAAAATACCTGCCCTTTTGAGAGCATTGTTGAGATCGTATTCGCTGTGATCGATGGCGTACATATCGGCAAACTTGTCGTCAAACTTATTGCCGTTGCCGGTATCGATCAGGATTTTGCGATCTTCACCTTCGACCAGCAGCAGGTTGGTGGACATGGCAATACGGTTCTGGGAGTCCGGCGGTTGGCGCCGTTCCCAAAGAACTTTCGGCACCACTCCGAACATCGCCCCGCCGTCCAGGCGAAAACGTCCCGCATCGATAAGGCGAACCGTGTAATTCCCGATTTTCAGCATAAAACGTCTCCCCTGAATTTTCCAAGGCCATGAGTACCCCGGAGAGCCACTTCCCAGGTGCGTTTCCCAACACAAAAAAAATGACCGCCCGGGGGTTAAAAAAAGCAGGTCTAACCCGAATATAATCATACAGAATTGTTTATCCCGCAATTTTTCCCGGCGAACTCCCGGCCCGGAACCTTCAGCCGAAGCCCTGAAAGGGGAATCCGGTTTGGGAAAATTGTCTCACCGGGTTATCTTAACGACTCAAGCAGACTGTGTGGGGATAGTACCGGATCCCATCATCCCGGCAACGCTTTAACGAGAAACGGATTGCCCCATATGGCCAAAAACAAAGCACTCAAAAAGGAACTGGGCCTCCTGGACGTTTACGCCATTGCCACCGCCACCACCATCAGCGGAGGCTTTTTTATCCTCCCGGGCCTGGCGGTTTCGGAAGCCGGCTCCAATATCATTACCTGCTACCTCCTGGCCATCCTGCCCATGATCCCCGCCCTTTTCAGCATGACCGAACTGGCCACCGCCATGCCGCGGGCCGGGGGGCTTTATTATTTTATCGACCGCAGCATGGGTCCCCTGGTGGGCACCATCGGGGGGATGGGCACCTGGCTGGCCCTGATCCTCAAGACCGCCTTTGCCCTGGTGGGAATGGGCGCCTATTTGCGCCTGGTTTTTCCGGAAATTCCCATGATCCCCCTGGCGGTAGGGCTGGCGGTTCTCTTTGGGATCCTCAACCTGTTCGGGGCTAAAAAAACCGGCCTTTTCCAGGTGATTCTGCTGTTTGGCCTGCTGCTGATCCTCACCTGGTTCTCAGTGGCTGGCGTGGGCAGCATCCACACGCCCTACTTTGCCGATTTCGGGGATGTCGGTTTGCATACCCTGGTAAGCGTTTCCGGGTTGGTGGTGGTCAGTTACGTAGGGCTCACCAAAGCTGTCAGCGTGGCCGAGGAGGTCAAAAATCCGGAACGCACCCTGCCACTGGGCATCTTTTTCGGGCTGATCACCTCGGTGATCATTTACGGTATCGGCACTTATGTAATGGTCGGTGTGATTCCCCCCGACCTTTTTCGCGGCAATCTGACCCCTACCGCCACTGCGGCAGAGGCGATCGGCGGCGGTTTCGGCAAAGGCATGATGATCACCGCCGCCATCCTGGCTTTTGTGGCGGTCGCCAACGCCGGCATCCTCAGCGCCTCGCGCTATCCCCTGGCCATGAGCCGGGACCACATCCTGCCCAGATTTTTCCGGAAGCTCAGCAAAGGGGGAACCCCGGCCACCGCCATTCAGGTTACCGTGGCCCTGACGGTGGCGATCCTGCTCCTGCTGGATCCCACCAAGATCGCCAAGCTGGCCAGTGCCTTTCTGCTGATCATCTTTTCCCTAAACAATCTGGCGGTTATCGTGATGCGGGAGAGCCGCATCGATTCCTACGATCCCGGCTACCGCTCCCCGTTTTATCCCTACATGCACGTGGTGGGGATTATTGTGCCGCTGGCGATGATCCGCGAAATGGGGGCTCTGGCCATTCTCTTTACCAGCGGAATGATCATCGCCGGACTGTTGTTTTACCTCTATTACGCCGCCAAACGCACCCACCGCGGGGGGGCGATTTATCACATGTTTGCCCGCTGGGGGGAGCAGCGTTTTGAGGGTTTGGATCGCGAGCTGCGCGGCATTCTGAAAGAAAAGGGGCTGCGGGACGCCGATCCCTTCGACACCGTAATTGCCCAATGCGCGGTGCTGGATTACCGGGAAGCGGTGGATTTTGAGCGGGTGGTGAGGGATGCTTCCCTGCAGTTGGCCCGTCGTATCGGCGCGGAGGCGGACAAGCTGGAGCAGGAGTTCCTGCAGGGTACCCGCATCGGCGCTACGCCGGTTTCCCACTGCGCCGCCCTGCCCCATGCCCGGATCGCCGGGCTGGACCATCCCGATCTGGTGATGGTGCGCTGTGCGGTGGGCGTCACCATCGAGGTCGATCCGGAAATCAGCCTGGTTATCCCCGAAAAGCCGGTGCTGGCCTTTTTCTTTCTGGTAAGCCCGGAGGAAAATCCCGGTCAGCACCTGCGCATATTGGCCCAGATCGCCGGGCACGTGGACGGCGAGGAATTTATGAACAAATGGGCCGGCGCCGCCAATCAACAGGAGCTCAAGGAGCTGATGCTGCGGGACGACAGTTTTATTTCCCTGAGACTGTTGCCCGGTGGTCCGGCGGAGGTTTTGATCGGCAAAACGGTGCAGGAGTTATCCCTGCCACCCAATGCCCTGATTACCCTGATCCACCGCCAGGGTCAGTTTTTGTTGCCGCACGGAAAAACCCTGCTGCAAGCCGGCGACCGCCTCACCATCATCGGCTATCCGCGGGACATTGCCGCCCTTTACGCCACCTTCGGCAGCCCGATTATCAATCCCGAGCCGGAATCCTCCACCTCATGAAGCCCTTGCGCACCTTTATCGCCATCGATATAGGCGGGGATCTGAGCGCCGCCTTGCCGGATCTGCTGTCTCCCTGCCGGGCCCTGCCGGTTCGCGCCACCTGGGTCTCCCGGGAAAACCTGCACATCACCCTTAAATTCCTCGGCGACGTCCTGCCGGAGCGCATCCCGGCGGTATCTCAGGTTCTTTTTGACTGTGCGGAAAGCACGGTCGCCTTTTCCCTGCAGACCACCGGGTGGGGGGCCTTTCCCAATTGGCGTTCCCCGCGGGTTTTGTGGCTGGGTCTCGATGTTCCGTCGGGACATCCCCTGCGGGATTTGAACAAGCAGGTTGAGGTGCGCCTGATGCGCCTGGGCTTCGCCAGAGAAAACCGCCCCTTCCGCCCTCACATCACCCTCGGATACGTCAAAAGCCCCCGCAATACCCAACTGTTGATGGATTATTTCCAGGACCTTCCGTCACCTTCGGTTCGCTTTGAAGTCGGGGAGTTCCGGCTGGTTAAAAGCGAGCTGACCGCAGGGGGACCGATCTATGAAACCCTGGATCATTTCCCCTTTTCCCGGGGGTGATAATCCGCCCTCTTTCGCCGTTTTCTCCATTTTCCCCAGATTTTTGTTGTAAACGCCAAAAAATCGTTTATATTGGACCGTGTATATTTGTTCACTATATTTATAGTAAGCCTGTCCCGCAGAAATTTTGCCCAATTGGAAAAAAATTTGTGGAAATTTGGGCTGATTGGCATCTTTACTAAAAGAGGGCTTTCAGCTACCGGCGCCGGGAAGCGCGCTGAATCGGAACGGAGTGGCATGGCAACCACTCATCAAATCAGTAACGCTGTAACAAAACAGAGGTGACACATGAGTGGAGATAACAGCGACAAGCAAAAAGCGGTCAGTCTGGCCATGACCCAGATCGAGCGCCAGTTTGGCAAGGGCTCGATTATGCGCCTGGGGGATCGCCCCAAGGTGAATTTTGACGTCATTTCAACCGGGGCCATTTCGCTGGATAAGGCTCTGGGCATCGGCGGGGTTCCGCGCGGCCGCATCACCGAAATTTACGGTCCGGAATCCTCCGGTAAAACCACCCTGACCCTGCACGTGATTGCGGAAGCGCAGAAAAGCGGCGGTCTGGCTGCCTTTGTAGACGCCGAACACGCCCTGGATCCCACTTACGCCCGCAAGCTGGGAGTGGACACCGTAAACCTGCTGGTTTCCCAGCCGGACAGTGGCGAACAGGCTCTGGAAATCGTGGAAACCCTGGTGCGCAGCGGCGCCCTGGATATCGTGGTGGTGGACTCGGTAGCCGCCCTGGTTCCCCGGGCGGAAATCGAAGGGGAAATGGGCGACTCCCACGTGGGTCTGCAAGCCCGTCTGATGTCCCAGGCCCTGCGCAAACTGACCGGCACGGTCAGCAAGTCCAATACCGCGGTGGTATTTATCAACCAGCTTCGCGAAAAAATCGGCGTGATGTTCGGCAACCCGGAAACCACCACCGGCGGTAAGGCGCTTAAGTTTTACACCTCCATCCGGATGGATATTCGCCGCATTGCCTCCATCAAAACCGGGACCGATGTGGTCGGTAACCGCACCCGGGTTAAAGTCGTCAAAAACAAACTGGCCCCCCCCTTCCAGGAATGCGAATTCGACATCATGTATTCGCAGGGCATTTCCAAGGAAGGCGACCTGCTGGATCTGGCGGCAGACATGAATATTGTCCAGAAAAGCGGAACCTGGTTCAGCTTCGGCGAAGAACGCCTGGGTCAGGGACGTGAAAACGTGAAAGCTTATATGCGGGAGAACAGCGCCTTCTTCGAGAAGCTGGACAAATTGGTGCGCAAGCAAATCAACCTGGGCGGAGAAGAAGCAGACAACAACGCTCCGGCTAAGGCGGCCTCCGAAAATGGCAAAGGCGCGCCCAAAGAAAAAGAATCCGCCGACGAAAAGAATTAGGTTCCCGGCCGGGGCCGGCAAAGAGCCCGCCCCGGCCCCGGACATCCCGTCCGTCAAGCGGAACCGGCCATTCCTTGCTTGGGATTGCCCGCAAAGATCCTTAATTTCTTCCCATGCCCGAAATTGTCGACATGACTTTCAAACGCCGCAAGCCAGAGCGCTTTGCGGTTCTTTGGGATACCGGGGAAGAAATGCTCATGACCCCCGAAACAGCCCTGAAATATCAGTTCTCCCCCGGAAAAAACTTTGAGGAAGAAACCTACCTGGCCATCGTCCGGGAAGATCAAACCCTGCTTGCCAAGGACCAGTTGCTAACCTACCTCGGCATCCGCCCCCACAGCCGCCAGGAACTTTTTCTGAAGGTCCTCAAAAAAGGGTACTCCAAAGAGGCAATTGAAGATGCGATTACAGCGCTGGAACGGGTGGGCTTAATTGATGATGAGGCTTTTACCCGTGCGTTTATCCAAAACGAGCTGCGCCTGCGCCCCTGCGGGAAACGCCTCCTGGCGGAAAAGCTTCGCCAAAAAGGGGTGATGGCCACCCTGTTCGAAGACATTCTTCGGGAAGCGTATGACGACAATCCCCCCCGGGACCTGATTCTGGAACAACTTCAAAAACAGCAGCGCCGCCACCAGCATCTCGACCCGGAGAAGAAGCGGGAAAAGATCATTCGTTTTCTGCTCAGCCGAGGCTTCGAATGGGAGCAGGTGCGCGAGGTTATCGGCACCGACACCCTCCCGGATGAGGATTAGACCCGGGTAGCGATGTCGTAAATGTCCTGGTTTTTACTCAGGGAAAAACCCATCTGGCGGTAAAAAAGTCCGGCTTCCTCCCGCACGCTATTGGTACGCACCCTCACCTTGCCGATCCCTTTCTCTTTCGCCCAATTTATCCCGGCCTGCACCAGCTTACTCCCTATTCCCAGGCGCCGGTTTGCCGGATCCACCACCAATCCCCCAATTTCAACAAAAGGATCGGACTCTACCCGAAAAGCAACAAAGAGGTGGATCCACCCCACACAATTTTGCCCCGCATCTTCCGCCACCAGAACCAAATGCCCGGAGTCTTCGAGAACATACCCAAGCCTGCGGGAAACAACCTGCCGATCCGCAGGATACCCCAGAGCCCCGGACAGCGCCGCAATCGCCGCACTGTCCTCTATTTGCGCTGCTCGGATTAACAGCATTTTCTAAACCTCATGTTAACGATTTTTTGGAAAACGGGGGCCGCCAGTGGAAATCCGGGCGGGCCACGGGATCATACGGCAAACCGCGAGGCGACCCGGTGCAAAATGGAATGGCGGCGGGCCAGCACCAGATGATCCCGATCGTACCCGCCGCCAATAACACAGGCCACCGGGACGCCCCGCCGGCGGCATTCCGCAATAACCAGAGCATCCCGGGCTTCGATTCCCGCATCATCCAGTTCAAAACGCCCCAACAGATCTTCCCGGTGCACGTCAACCCCGGCATCATATAATACCAGATCCGGCGCAAAGCGGTCCAGGAGTTGGGGCAACATGTCCGCCAGGGTTTCCAGATAAACAGCCGTGCCGGTACTGTCCGGGAGGGCAATATCAAAATCGCTGTTTTGTTTGCGAAAGGGGAAGTTATTGCCGGCGTGGACGGAGAAGGTAAAAATGGCCGGATTGTCCCGAAAAAACCAGGCGGTGCCGTCCCCCTGATGGACATCCAGATCGACAATCAAAATGCGGCGGGCTTCTCCTTCCAGAAACAGCGTCTGGGCAGCCACCGCCAGATCGTTGAAAATACAAAAACCCGCTCCAAAACCAGGAAAGGCGTGGTGGGTTCCGCCGGCAGTATTGCAGGCCAACCCGAACTTCAGGGCCAGCCTGGCGGTCAGCAAGGTCCC
>JAGRBF010000710.1 GCA_020434205.1 Calditrichota bacterium
CAAACCACTGTGGTTCCACTGCCAAGCGCTTCCAGTTCTTTACTTAGCTGCTCATTCGATAAGTATTCCAGCAGGTTCCATTTGCCCGTCTCATTTACAAAATCCAGATCCCAGCATCGGTAAAAAACGGGCCCATCATCCATTTTTGAAATGACGGTCAGGCATTTGCACTGTGAGAAGGATGAAGTTTTTAAGCCCAGGCCAAATCTGCCCAAGTCATGTTCTTCCCTCTCCAAGGCCGGGTCTTTGCTTCCCGGGGTCATGGCTTCAACAAGACTTTCCTCATCCATACCTTTGCCATCATCGGTAATTGTTACCCACGAGTCTTTCCCAGCCCAGCGGTAAGTTATCCAAACATTACCGGCACAGGCAGAAATACTGTTGTCAACGATATCTGCGATAGCTGTCTGGAGATTGTAACCGAAGGCACGGAAAGTGTTGATCATCGCCCCGGCTTTGGGCGGAGTCTCTTTGAAGGAACCTGAAGGATATCTCGCGTTCATGCTTTTCCCCAACCCCACATGTAGCTCGTTGAAAAAAAGGAGGCTATATTTGAAAATCATAGCGCGGTTGGCGCGCTTTTTTCTCTTCTTCTTTTTTAAGAAGCTTGAAGACAACCTCTGCTATCTGCAGCGACAAATAAGGAGGTACAGCATTTCCTACCTGCTGATACTGGGCCGTCCTTGAACCACAGAAAAGATAGTTGTCCGGAAAAGTCTGCACCCTTGCCGCTTCCCGAACTGTCAGTGTCCGGCACTGGTCCGGATCATAATGGATAAAGTAATGCCCGTCCTTGGAGATATGACTGGTAACCGTTGTCGCTGGCTGATCAGGTAACTGGACGCGAAAGCGATCGGCAAATGCGCCGGTTTGGGCGCTTTGGTGATCCGGGAGCAACTCCTTGCCATGTTTATTAAATTCGCTTAAAAGCGGAAATCTTTTGTGAGTTTTAGCATACATTCCTGAAAACATATATCGTTTCAGGTCTTCAACCAGATGTGCCCTGGAAATATGGTTGCAAACGCCACCAAGTTTCCGGTCCGAATACCACTTACCAAGCGGGTTCTCCCTGGATGGGGTATTACACTTTATATACTCTGCTCCGATGCCATGTGAAGGTGTTGTTATTCTATTATCGGAATAATTCCGGGCAAATCCATTCCAGGAAATTATTTCCTGTCTGAAACCGTTTATTATTATTTCCCAGTTTGCGTTTGAGTCTTCTTCCTTTTGGTAAATCCTTTTCTTTTTACCCCCGACCATTGTGCTGGAGACAAAAGACCGGTTCAGCCCACTGCGAATCCCGGGCAGATCGCCGATCACGCTCTCAAGGGTTAACGGGGGATATTTTTTCTTAAGAACAGGGGGTACGGTTCTGAAGTCTTCTCTGACCCCCAGGAGAATAATCCGGTGCCTTTTTTGAGGAATGCCATATTTTTCAGCTTCAATCAAATAGTCCTGATCAATTGTTTCGTTCAGACCATCGAGAATATCTAATTGGGATTTACGGTTCACCAGGGAATAAATCCGGTAACGCGGACATTCAATTTCAGGAAACACCGATTTAGGATCTTTGAGATCCCGCAAAATCCAATCAAAGACCTTTTCCCCATCAACTTTAGCAGACAATAACCCTTTAACATTTTCCATCACAAAAACTGCAGGTTGATGAACAGCAATGATTCTCAGATATTCCTTATAGAGATAAACCCGATGATCTTCCTGGCGAATCCCCCCGACCCTGGACCTTCCGGCAACTGAGTAAGCCTGACAAGGTGGACCACCAATTAGTACCCAACGATTTTCCCCATCCAGGATTTCGCTGATACGTTTGTCAATGCGTTCAGGAGGAAACTCAGGTGAGCCCAGTTCAGCCAGCCACGCCTCATTCCTGGCAGCATTCGCCTCTTCAGGAAACTTACTAAAAAGGGCCTCTCTCAAACGTTTTCGTTC
>JAGRBF010000135.1 GCA_020434205.1 Calditrichota bacterium
TTTGGGGCCTCTATGCGTTGCTTTTCTCGACCGATACGCTGCATCGCCTCTCAAAAAGCGCCTTTAAAGACCCAAAAATTCCCTAAAATCCCCCCAATTTTCTAATTATCAACACGCCCTGGTGGAGAGGGAAAATTACTGAATCGTAGACGTGCGTACCAATCCCTCCCCCACCTTATCCTAATCATTATATCTCTTCGAATATCTCAAGAAAAAGGAGTGGGATATGTCGCGCTATACCCGGATTTATATCATATTGTTTTTCTGTCTCTTAGCCGGTTTTCTCTTCGCCCGGGGTCCCGGGGACCGGCAATCCCCTACAAGCAGTAAAACCACACCCATAGACGGTTTCTCCACCCTGGCCAATATCGGCAATATCAGCTATTGGGTAAGCGCAGACGGCGAATCCGGACGTAATCCCTATTTTGGCGAGGCCGGGGTATTTTACCCCCGCTCCACCGCAGAGGTTATCTTTGCCACCGGCGTTGTTTGGGGGGCAAGGGTTCTGGATGCCAATCCGGATATCCGGGTGGGTGGTCAAACTTACGTCACCGGTACTCTGCAGGGGTGGATTGAAACCCCGGGGACATATTTCGGCAACGACAGTACCAATGCACGGGCCATCTCGCCGAGCTCAAGCCAGGCTCGCATTTACCGGGTTCGCCCGGATTACCAGGGGTTAACCACCTCCGATCCGGGAATTATTCTCGATGCCGCCGAACATCTTGGCATTGATACCAGCCAGGTCACAACCGGAGACGCCCAGGCGATTCTGGATCAATATGCGATGGATTGGAACAATTGGCCGGCCGATCTTGGCGCCCCCTATGTAGATACCAACAACAACGGCACCTACGATCCCTCCACAGACACTCCGGGGATTCCGGGGGCCCATCAAACCATCTGGTTTGCCTGCAACGATCTCAACCCCGCGAGGACCCGGAGCCTTTATGGGAGTATCCCCATCGGTCTGGAGCAGCAGGTAACCCTCTGGTCCTTTAATCAAACCAATGCCTTTGGCCAGACCGTTTTCCGGCGGGATCGCCTGATCAACAAAAGCGGGTATGCCCTGGACTCCATGTTTGTCTGCAACTGGTCGGATCCGGATGTCGGCAACTATACCGATGATGTGGTCGGAGTCAACGTTCAGGATGGCTTTAGCTTTGGCTATAACGGATTCGCAACGGACTCCCGCTACGATCAATACGGACTCCCGCCGGCAGCGATTGGTTTTGCCTTACTGCAGGGTCCCATTGTCCCCTCCCCGGGCGACAGCGCCTGTTTCGACTTCCACTGGCGCCAGGGCTACCGCAATTTGCCGATCCGCTCTTTCGGCTATTTTGCGGCAGGCTCCTCCATTCCCGACCCGCCGCTCGGCAATCCCGACGGCACGGTCTATTTTTACAATCTCCTGAACGGATACAAACCCGGACCGACACCGGAACCATACCTCCACCTGTCCGGACCCAATGCCGGCCGACCGACCGCTTTTCCCCTGGATGGGGATCCCTTTCTGCAAACCGGGGACCTGGACGCCCAGGGCAATAATCTCCCGCCGGGGGATCGCCGTTTGGTCACCACTTTCGGGGGCTTTACCATGCAACCCGGCGACACCCAGGAATTTGTAATGGCCATAACCGGCGGAATCCAGCCCTCCGGTAATCACTTGGACGCCTACCGGGAGCTTCAGGATGAAGTCCGGCAAATCCGCAACCTCTGGAATCTGGGGACGAATGCTCTGCCGGTGGTAACCCTGCAAACCATCAACTTTCCCAACAACACCGTTTTTGAGATGGATCTGGTGCTGGACATGCAGTCTTTTCCCGGAGCGAGTAATGTCCGGATGGACCTTTCCCCTCAGATTGGCGGAAGCCCGAATCTGGCAATGGATTTTTTTGATGATGGCCTTCACAACGACGGCGCGGCCGGGGATAATATTTGGGGAGGGCACCTTAGCGCCCCCAACCTTCGCTACCCTTATAATGGGGACCTGCAATTCACCCAAAACAGCGCCACTCGCAACCTGGTGAGTTTTATCAGCGATCTGAGATTAAGACCCTCACCGGATCTCGAAAACTTTAGGATTGTCTGGGAGAATGCCAGTCAGGACAGTTCCCTGAATCCCGGCGAGTTGGTTCGCCTCTCCTTTGACGTGGAAAACCGGGATGGCACCAATACCCTGGAGACGGTTCGGCTGCTCAATATCGACCTGCAGGGTTCGAATAATGAAGTGGTGCTTTCTACCCCGGTCCCGGCCGGTGGGACGGTGCGCCTACCGGATTCCGACAATCTGGTCCTGGAAACACCCACCGTTGGCGACAGCACCGTTATGCGGGTCGCCATTTTTTATGATGGTCACCAAAGCACGCTGCAATTCCCTTTCAATATTACCGCCTGGACACCACCGACCGGTTATGGCGATACCCTGGCAGTGGTAATCCTTCAGGGCTACAGCACCAGTATATTGCCGATAGTGGCTGATCCCGAACAACTGAACGGGCACGAATATCTGATTACCTTTACGGATAACGGCGGATCTGAATTGAGGTGGAACCTCTTTGATCAAACAGATGGGGTTCAGGTTATCGACCAGGCGGAATTGTCCACCGATCCTTATTTCCAGCACCCCCTGGTGGCCGGTATTCGCTTTGAGGCCAATGAAACACCGGTCGATTTTGCGAGTTTCCAGATTGTCGCCAACGCCTCAGGTCCACTTCCGACGCCGGGCTCGGCAGGTTTTGCCGTCCGGGATTTTCCCACGCCCAACAACCAAAACCCCGATCCTGCTCATCAGGCCAATGGCGGGCGATGGGCCATTCACACCGGCATGACCACAGATAATGATGGAACTTTCAGTTATTTTAAAACCCGGGTCACCCAGGGAGGAGCCCGTTGGCCGCTAATTGTTCCGTATGATTTTGAAATTCGCTTTACCGGAGATAGCGACAACTTCGGTTATCAGCCCAACGCCTATGTAACCGGAAGCTCTCTGGGCGGCCTATTGATGGACGTTCCCTTCGAGTTGTGGCGGATCGGGATCGGAACCCCGGACGACCCTTCGGACGATGTTCGCTTGTTTCCTTATTTGATCGACTTCGATTCCGACGGCATCTTCGCCCTGATTGATGAAGACCACAGTGCTTCCGGCTTAAGCGACGATCCCTTCACGGATTGGTTTTATTGGGTGCTGCCAAATGACCTCAGCCCCGGGGAATCCGGCTATCAGGCTTTGCTGAACCAGATCCAAACCGAAGGGGACACCTATGAATACAACAGCGGAACCCAGGGCGATGCCATGCGACGAATGGTCCTGATCCTGTGGAACGGGGGTGATGTAAATACCGGTCCACCCTATGTTTCCGATATGCCGGAGAGCGGTTCCGTATTCCGCATCCTGACCGCCAAACCCAATAATGCCGGGGATTCCCTGTTGGTGCGCAGCGAACTGACCGGTATTCCCACTACGCCTGTACCCGGCAATTTTGCGCTGCATCAAAACTACCCCAACCCCTTCAACCCCACCACCACCCTGCGTTTCGATTTGCCACAGCAGCATCGGGTGGAGCTGAGCGTTTTCAACGTATTGGGGCAGAAGGTGGCCACCTTGCTGGACAAAAACCTGGCCGCGGGACGGCATGAGCTGGTGTGGGACGGCCAAAACGCCGGCGGGCATCCGGTGAGTTCGGGGATTTATTTCTACCGCCTTAAGGCCGGGGATTTTATTAAAACGCGGAAGATGATTTTGCTGCGGTAGGGAAAATTCAGGCCCCGGAGTTGAACTTCGGGGCCAGGGTCTCAATCATCACCAGTAATGGTGCACAGACTCCCGAATATAACGGTTGTAGACATCCGCAACCGCCTGCATGGTTGGCGGGGAAAGGGGCGCCAGATCACGGGCAGAGAGGTTCTCCCCGACCTGGTCGACCCGCCGGGCTCCGGGGATGGCGCAGGTTACCGCATCGAACATCAGGATCCAGCGCAGGGCAAACTGCACCAGGGACATCCCTTCCGGACAAATCTCTTTTAGGGCCTGCACCGCCTGCAAACCCTTCCCGAAATCCACCCCGGAAAAGGTTTCTCCGCGATCGAAAGCCTCACCGTGCCGGTTAAAATGACGGTGATCGTCTTCCTCGAAAGCGGATTGGGCGGTAAACTTGCCGGTCAGCATTCCCGAGGCCAGAGGGACCCGGGCCAGAATTCCCACCCGGCGCTTTTGGGCCTGCTCAAAAAAAAGTTCGGCCGGGCGGTGGCGGAAGGCATTGAAAATGATCTGAACGCTCTGGACGTTGTCATAGGCTATGGCCTTGAGGGCTTCTTCCACCTTTTCCACGCTCACCCCGTAGTAACGAATTTTCCCGGCAGTTACCAGATCGTCCATAATCCCGAAAACTTCCGGCATGTAAAAAACCTCGGTGGGTGGGCAATGCAGTTGCACCAGGTCCAGGGTTTCCATGCCCAGGTTTTTCAGATTTCGCTCCACAAAGGCGGTAAGATTGGCGCGATTGTAACCGGAAGCCACGTGGGGATCCAGGCGCCGTCCGATTTTGGTGGCCACGTAGAAGGGTTGGCTGCTCTCGCGTCGCAGCCGGCTGAGCAACTGCTCGGAATGGCCATCCCCGTATACATCGGCGGTGTCGAAGAAGTTTACCCCCAACTCCAGGGCGCGATGCAGAGCAGCCAGGGAATCCCGGTCGGAAATCGTTCCCCAGGTCCCCCCGATAGCCCAGGCTCCAAAACTGATCGGCGATATTTTCCAGCCGGTGCGGCCCAATTCCCGGTATTCCATTTGCGCTTCCTTTTTTTGGGTGAGGGGGTAGTTTCGCAAAGTTTTTTTTATTTCGCAACCAATGCTCTTATTTGGCGAATAATCAAAAAAACGCGTCAAAGGTTTGTTTTTCTATCTAATTATCTCATGATAGGCAACCAAACCCGTTTCTGCTGTTAAACCGCGAAAACGCGAAGGCGCGAAGGATTTATATGTTTGGCCTTTGCCAGACACAGAACTTCTGTACCACACCTGCTTTAGGGAGCGGAAGTAAGCCACCTATCTATGGTGGTCCGCGGATAACTATATGGCGATTAGGTTTTCCGCTGCAGGGTCAGGTGAGTCCGGTTTCAGTTTTCGCGATTTCGTGATTTCGCGGTTAATGGGCCGGAAATTGCTTCTTGCGCGTAACGTTAGTAATTATATATCGGTTTGACACCTGTGATTTGTTCTGTTGGTCGCGCTCTCTGCCATTCCGTGGTAATGGCGTGACGTCGTGGATTTTTTGTAACCAACCTTTAAGGAGGCATTTATGAAGTTCAGTTTTCGGATAACCACCCTGCTCTTGCTGGGAACCCTGCTGTCCGCCGGGTGGGCAGAAGGGGACAAAAGCGGTGCTGCCCCGCTTATCCCCATGAAGGATTTCTTCAAAAATCCGGCCCAGGCCGGCTACCAACTTTCTCCCAACGGGGAATATCTCTCTTTTTTGCAGCCCTGGGAAAACCGCCTGAACGTTTTTGTTCAGAAAATCGGGGACAAGGAAGCGATTCAAATTACCCAATCCACCGAGCGCGATATCCGTTCCTACTTCTGGGCCAACAATGAGCGGCTGGTTTATCTTCAGGACAAAGGCGGGGACGAAAATTTCCACCTGTACGGGGTGGACAAGGACGGCCAGAATCTGAGAGACCTGACCCCCTTCGATTCCGTGACCGTTCAGATCATCGACGATCTGGAAGATATTGAAGCGGAGATGATCATCGGCCTCAACAAACGCGACAAGCGCATTTTCGACGCCTACCGCCTCAACATCAATACCGGGGACCTCAACCTGGTGGGCGAAAACCCGGGCAATATTTCCGACTGGATGACCGACAATAACGGCAAAATCCGGGTGGCCACAACCACCGACGGGGTCAACACCTCCCTGCTCTACCGCGCCAGCGAGGACCAACCCTTTGCCACGGTTCTCACCACCTCCTTCCGGGAAACCATGGCCCCCCTGTTTTTCTCTTTCGACAACAAATACGTTTTTGCGGCCTCCAATCTGAACGGGCGGGACAAAACCGCCATCGTGAAATACGACATAGCCAACGCCAAAGAGCTGGACGTGCTTTTCGAGCACAAGGCGGTGGACGTAACCGATCTGATGCGTTCCAAAAAGCGCAAGAAGCTCACCGGGGTGGCCTTTACTACGGACAAACGCAGCTACCATTTTTTTGACAAGGAACGCGCAACCCTTCAGAAAAAGCTGGAACAAAAGCTGCCCGGCTACGAGGTGGTGATTACCGATATGGATCGCCAGGAACGGAAAATGATGATCCGCACCTACAGCGACAAATCCCGCGGCGCTTATTATTATTACAATGCCGATACCGGAGAACTGCGCAAGCTGGTCGAGGTTACCCCCTGGATCGACGAAAACCAGATGGCCGATCAGAAACCCATTTCCTATCAGTCCCGGGATGGCCTGACCATTCACGGCTATCTGACCCTGCCCAAAGGGGTAGAGGCCAAAAATCTGCCGGTGGTGGTGAATCCCCACGGCGGGCCCTGGTATCGCGACGCCTGGGGATTTAATCCCGAGGTGCAATTCCTGGCCAATCGCGGTTACGCGGTATTGCAGATAAATTTTCGCGGCTCCACCGGTTACGGGCGGGAATTCTGGGAAGCCAGCTTCAAGGAATGGGGCAAAAAAATGCAGGATGACATCACCGATGGGGTAAAATGGCTCATTAAGGAAGGCATTGCCGATCCGGAGCGGGTGGGCATTTACGGGGGATCTTACGGCGGTTATGCCACCCTGGCCGGCCTGACCTTCACCCCGGATTTATATGCCTGTGGGGTCGATTACGTGGGGGTTTCCAATATCTTTACCTGGATAAACGCCTTTCCGGACTATTGGAAACCCTATCTGGAGATGGTGTATGAGATGGTAGGACATCCGGAAAAGGACAAGGAGCTTCTGGAAAGCGCCTCCCCCATTTTCCACGTGGATAAAATCAAGGCTGCTCTTTTGGTGGCGCAGGGGGCCAACGATCCGCGGGTGAAAAAGGAAGAATCGGATCAGATGGTGGACGCTTTGCGGGCCCGGGGCATCGATGTTCCCTACATCGTCAAGGACAACGAAGGGCACGGTTTCCACAACGAAGA
>JAGRBF010000136.1:0-1058 GCA_020434205.1 Calditrichota bacterium
GTGGTTACCCACCATCGTCTTGAGGCAGATGGTCAGGGCGGGCTCCGGCCGGCCGGGGAACTTGAGGAGCCCCTGGTGGTTCGCCCCACCTCGGAAACCATCATCGGGGAGATGTTTGCAAAATGGATCCAGTCCTATCGCGATCTTCCCTTGCTGATCAACCAGTGGGCCAATGTGGTTCGCTGGGAAATGCGTACCCGACTTTTTCTGAGGACTACCGAATTCCTGTGGCAGGAAGGGCATACCGCTCATGGGACCCCGGAAGAAGCTATGGATGAAACCCGGCTGATGCTGGATGTTTACGCCCGTTTTGCCGAAGAATTTATGGCTATGCCGGTCGTAAAAGGTGAAAAAACGGAAAGCGAACGGTTTCCCGGTGCGGAAACCACCTTCTGCATCGAAGCCATGATGCAGGATCGCAAAGCCCTGCAAGCCGGAACATCCCATTTTCTGGGTGAGAATTTTGCCCGGGCCGCCGAGATTAAATTTCTGGGCGCCGATGGGGTGGAACACTATGCCAATACCACTTCCTGGGGGGTCTCTACGCGATTGATCGGGGCCCTTATCATGACCCATTCCGACGATGACGGTGTGGTCCTGCCCCCCAGACTGGCCCCCACCCACGTGGTAATTCTGCCGATTGTTAAGGAAGATACCGAAGCTGAAGTGCTGGCGTACTGTAACGCTCTGGCGGAAGAGTTGCGCCAAAAAGCCTATGCAGGGCGCGCTTTGGAGGTCGAAGTAGACCACCGAGATGCCCGGGGTGGGAATAAGGTCTGGGAGTGGATTAAGAAAGGGGTGCCCATTCGCCTGGAAATCGGCAAACGCGATATTGAGGGCGATGCCGTTTTTATGGCCCGGCGGGATAAAGGCCCCCGCGAGAAGCAGACCCTGACGCGTTCCGACTTTGTAAATCAAGTGGGTGCCATTCTGGACGATATTCAAGATAACCTTTTCCAAAAGGCCCTTGCTTTCCGCGAGGAAAACACCTGCGTCATAGATTCACGGGAAGCCTTTTACGATTACTTTACCCCGGATCCTAAAAACCCGGGGGCCAT
>JAGRBF010000136.1:1118-7492 GCA_020434205.1 Calditrichota bacterium
GGTCAAAAATGACCTTTCGGTTACCATTCGGTGCATACCCTTTGAGGAAAATCCCGAATCGGGGACCTGTATTTTTACCGGCGAAGCCAGTAAGCAGCGGGTCCTTTTTGCCAAAGCGTATTAAAATTGGAAAACCTCTTTAGCCGGGATGCGTAGAACCAGAAATACACCTTCAAAAAGGAACCTTCTAACATGTATCAAACCGGTTTTGGCGGTATTTCGCCTGCCATCAAAAACTTGCTGCTGGCCAATATTGCGGTTTACCTGTTGCAAGGACTGGAACTGGTCAGCAGCTGGGTTTTTGGCCTGGTTCCCATCCAAATTGTGGACAAGTTTTTCTTCTGGCAGTTTTTTACCTATATGTTCCTGCATGGATCGGTCGGCCACATTTTCTTTAACATGTTCGCCCTGTGGATGTTCGGGGTGGAGCTGGAACGCCGTTGGGGAACCCAGGAGTTCCTGAAATATTATCTCCTGACCGGAGTGATTGCCGGGATCTCCATTTTTATCTGGAATGCTCTCTCCGGCGCCTGGGGAGTTCCCACCATTGGAGCCTCCGGTGCGGTTTTCGGTATCCTGATTGCCTATGCCTTGTTTTTCCCGGAACGTTATGTCTATTTCTGGGGCGTGCTGCCCATTAAGGTCAAATACCTGGTAATTGGCTACGGGGCCATCGAGTTGATGCTGCTACCCGGACAAAGCAATATCTCCCACATCGGGCACCTCGGGGGAATGGTCGCCGGCTTTTTTTACCTGCGTAACCGCTATCGCCGGGAAGGAATCGGCTATCGCTTTTTCCAGGATTTCTTTAAAAAAAAAGGCCCTTTCTAGAGGACCGTGGCAGCGGGGGAGGCTTTGGCAATTTCACCCAGAAGTTTCAATTACCCAAGAGACCTGCCAATCCTCCGGAAACCGACGAAAAAGAGCGCAGCGACTCGGTTGTTCTGAACGATTTACTCGATAAGATCAGCAGAAAAGGGTTGGAAAGCCTCACCGCCGTGGAGCGAGAGCAGTTGGAAAAACTTTCCCGCAAGCTGCAAGGAAAAGGCAAAAACGGCCATGACGACAGTTTAAAGAATTAGAATCTTGTTTGTGATCATAAAAAAGCCCGCCGGCATATTGCCGGCGGGCTTTTTTATGGAAATCGATTGGTCGGCCTGAAAGGCGGGTTATTCTTCTTCCTCTTCCAGTTTGCTGACCTCTACAAACGCCAGCTCGGTTTTGTTCTTCATTTTGATGCGAATTTTAGAACCCTCCTGGAAGCGCTCACCCAAAATTTCATCTGCCATGGGATCCTCAATATACTTCTGAATGGCGCGCTTGAGCGGGCGTGCGCCCATCACCGGGTCGTATCCGTTGGAGACAATAAACTCCTTGGCGCCTTCGGTTAACTCCACCTTGATGTTGTTGCTTTCCAGAAGGCGATAGGTCATATCCTGGATCAGAAGATCGACGATCTTGAATACTTCCTTTTTGTCCAGACGGCGGAAAATGATCAGCTCATCGAGACGATTGATGAATTCCGGGTTGAACAGGCGCCGCATTTCGGTCTCGATCTTGGACTTCATGACCTCGTGTTCGGCATCGTCCTCATTCTGGCTGAAACCCATGGAGACGTTCTTTTTGATTTCCCGGGTTCCCACGTTGCTGGTCAGGATAAGGATGGTATTGCGGAAATCCACCTTGCGGCCCAGGCTGTCGGTCAGCTGACCTTCGTCCAGCACCTGCAGCAGAATGTTGAAGACGTCGGGATGGGCCTTTTCAATCTCATCGAAAAGCACCACCGCATAAGGATGGCGGCGTACTTTTTCCGTGAGTTGTCCACCCTCTTCATATCCCACGTACCCCGGAGGCGAACCGACCAGGCGCGAAACGGAAAACTTTTCCATGTATTCGGACATGTCAATGCGGATCAAAGCGTCCTTGCGTTCGAAGAGATATTCCGCCAGCGATTTGGCCAGATGGGTTTTCCCAACCCCGGTGGGGCCCAGGAAAATAAAAGAGCCGATAGGACGATTGGGGTCCTTAAGCCCGGCCCGGGTCCGGCGAATGGCACGAGTGATGGTCTCAATAGCCTGATTCTGACCAATAACCCGGCGCTTCATCTCGCCTTCCATACTCAGCAGCTTTTCCGACTCATTCTGAGCCACCCGCTGCACCGGAACCCCGGTCATCATGGCCACTACTTCGGCAACATCGTTTTCACCAACATCGGCGATGTGGCTCTCTTCCTCGCGCTCCCATTTGTTGCGCTCAAAGACCAGCTCTTCCTGAAGGCGGCGCTCGACATCCCGCAGCTTGGCGGCACGCTCAAAATCCTGCTGTTTGGCGTATTGCTCCTTCTCCTGGCGGATTTTTTCGATACGCTGTTCCAGTTCCAGAATTTCTTTGGGAACCACGATGCTGGAAATATGCACCCGGGAACCCGTTTCATCCAGAACGTCAATCGCCTTGTCGGGGAAAAACTTATCGGAAATATAACGCTCGCACAGGCGAACCGTGGCGATCAACGCCTCGTCGCTGTAGCGAACCTTGTGGTGTTCTTCATACTTGGTTTTGATGAACCTCAGGATGTCCACCGTTTCCTCCGGCGAAGTCGGTTCGATCATCACCTTTTGAAAACGGCGTTCCAGAGCTCCGTCCTTTTCGATATACATGCGGTATTCGTCCAGGGTGGTGGCCCCAATGCACTGCAGTTCCCCGCGGGCCAGGGCGGGTTTAAACATGTTGGAGGCATCCAGCGATCCGGAAGCGCCCCCGGCGCCGACGATGGTATGTAATTCATCAATAAAAAGGATCACGTTGTCGGTCTTTTCCAACTCGCCCATGATGGCCTTCATGCGCTCCTCAAACTGACCGCGATATTTGGTGCCGGCTACAATGCTGCCCATATCCAGCGCCACAATGCGCTTGTTATGGAGCACCCGCGGGACCTTCTTGCTGATGATCCGCAAGGCCAACCCTTCGGCTACAGCGGTTTTACCCACCCCCGGTTCCCCGATCAGCACCGGGTTGTTCTTTTTACGACGGCTGAGGATTTGGGCCACCCGCTCAATAATCCGGTCGCGTCCGATAATCGGATCCAGCTTGCCCTGAGTGGCCAGTGCGGTAAGGTCGCGGCCAAAATGGTCGAGTGCGGGGGTCTTCACTTTCTGCGATGACGATTGGGGCGATGAATAGGACATTGATGGCTTACCCTCTAGTATGTTTTTGAGTTCATTGTACACGACGTTGTAATCTACATTGAAACTCATTAAAACCTGAGCTGCCAGACCTTCCTTCTCCTTGAGAAGAGACAGCAACAAATGCTCGGTTCCGATGATGTCGGATTTGAAGTTTTTGGCTTCCAGATAGGTGATCTTCAGAACCTTCTCAGCGCGTTTAGAAAGCGGCAGATTGCCAAGGGTCATCATCCCCCCGGCCGGGCCTGAGGCTTCCTCAAGGCGCTGCTTGAGCTTCTCCAGCTCCATATTCAGGTTCTTGAGAATCTTAACGGCGATCCCCTCACCTTCTTTTAAAATCCCCAGCAGTAAATGTTCCGTTCCGATATAATCGTGGCCCAGTCGCATGGCTTCTTCCTTGGAAAAACGAATCACTTTTTGAACGCGACTGGTAAAGTTGTTTCTCATGGAGGGTCCCAACATGGTTATAAAAGCCCTTTCCTTCAGATGTTTTCTAATGCAGTTTAATATAGGTCTGCGCCCGTATTGAATCAAGTTTCATTATCGTAACCCGACAAATAAAATGCAGTTTTTTAACGACCAAAATTAATTTTGGCTCCGCAATTTTAATTGAACTGGCTCACATTGCCGGATGTGAAGAATACTGGAACGCACGGCGGCGGTTTAACCCGATCCGAAAAATCCGCTTCACGGGCCAAATGCTAATCTGTTAAAGGTCTGCGTGACTTTTCGCGGGAATTGTCCTATCTTTACGGCTCAGGTCTATTCCCGCTGTGGCAAGACGGTTCTCCACTTGTTCCCAGCGGAATTGGACCGTCTCTAAATAGGATGAAAGACCGAAAAACCAATCGAAGAACGCGTTATGAGTATCTCCCGAATTCTCCTGCAAATCCTTTCGGTCCTCCTGGGCTTGATGCTGATTCTCCTGATCTTCTGGTTCACCCAGTATCGCCAGATTAACCTGAAGAGCAATCCGGCGGCCCTTCACCGCGGCGAAAACGGGGCAATTCATATTCGCAACGGGGGAGATGGCACCCTGGTCATTTCCGCCGAAAGCCAGGCAGATCTGGCGATGGCTCAGGGATTTGCCGCCGCCAGTGAACACCTGTGGCAAATGGAACTGCTGCTGCGAGCCGCCCGGGGACGTCTTTCGGAGATTTTGGGCCAGGAAACCCTGGCATTGGATCGCCATTTTCGCAATCTCCAGATCGACAGTCTTTCTGTTCGCCTGGCTGCGGGAATGGAGCCGGAAACCTACCAATGGCTCGCCGCTTATGTGAAAGGCGTTAACGCCTTTGTCGATTCCAGCAAAACCCAGCTGCCCGTGGCGTATCAACTGAACGACTGTCGTCCCCTGGCCTGGTCCGTTCCGGATGTAATTGCCATCCAGCGGATGATCGCCTGGCTGCACAACCGTGAGCTGCAAAAGCCGTATTTGTCGGGTTTTCTGGAAAAACGCGATTTTGACCGAAATATTCGCTGGCAGGTTCTGGGTAAAAACACCCTGGGCAAAACCGCCCTTGAGGTTCTCGAAAGCTTCCTACTGTCCGATTTGACCTTCCGCAGATGGTGGGGAGATCTTCGCGAGCCGGATGGCGGATTTCTGGCCTGGCCGGCTCCTAATGCCCCGGACAGCCTTAAAGGCCCTTGGGAGGGGTTGACTGCCTCCCAACCCCTGGGAGGGAAAATGCCCCTGCCCTGGCAGCGCCTGCGATTGGAGCTGCCGCAGGGTGATATGACCGGACTGGGGATTCCGGGTATGCCGGGACTTTGGTGTGGTTCCAATGCCGAGCGATCCTGGTCTTTCCTTTTGCTGTCCGAAGGTGGGGTAACTTTGTCTGAGGTGGATGCTCGTTTTAATGAACTGGTGGTGGGACGCAAGGGAAAGCGTATGAACTTCCGCAAACCCAATATCTTTGTCCGGAAACAAAAAGTACCCCACTCTGTTTTTACCCTGGCCGACACCCTGGTTCTGGCCCCGGAGGAAGCCCTCTCCGGAAAAAGTACCGCCCTGACCCTCCATTGGGCGGGCTGGGAACCTTCCGACGAGTTCGATCTGTTACATGCCCTGATGACCGGCAAACGCCTGAGCCTGGCTCAGCAACGCCGTGCCGCATTTATCCCGGGATGGCGCCTGGTAGTGGTTGCCGAAAACGGCTCGAGCCTTAGCCTGGGGATTCCCGAGCCCCCGCTTGTCGAAGAAGAAGCGTCCTCCCCTAAAAAAGCGATGGTATCCGAGGATCCCCCGCGGGTGTTTCTGCTCAGCAATGCAGCCTTTCTCGGCGCTAATGCTGTCGGCAAAAATGCCGCTAAACGGAGAGATGACTTTCTGACCTATATTGAGAGTCCGTTGCCGCTAACCGTCGATCCCTGGGAATATTGGTGCCGCGGGTTAATTGACGAGTGGATCGCAGAATTGGCCCGGGTTGAGGTGGAACTGCCGGAAAGCGATCGGGCACGAATCCTCTGGGTTCTGGAAAACTGGTCCCGTCCGGAACTGTCCGGAGAAATCGCCCCGGTTTTACTCCAGTATTGGCAGTATGCCATGTATGCGGCCCTTTTCGATGAGGAGAATAATGCCGGGGTGGGCAATCGGATTCTGGACGATGCGGTAGACCTGCATTTGGGACTTTTTTATGAAATGATGTCCAGCCGGCGGGCCGATTACTTTCGGATTCCCGGGCTGGAGAGCAACCGGCGGGCCCGTTTTCTGGCGGCAACCCTGCAAGAGGCGGTAAAACGTTTGGGGGAAGTTTCGGACCTTGGAGTATATGCCTGGCGTTGGTCGGAACTTTTTCCGGGGCGTGAGGTGGCATTTACCTTTCGGATGACCCTGTTCGATCGGGACAGTGAGGGGGAAAAAAGAGACCGGATTCGTTACGTTTGGGCGAGGCCGGAGCGTCGGATAACCCTCAAAATGATGCAGCGGGAAGCGGTTATTTCGGGGATTGGGAACGGGCCTTGAAAATCCCGGTTTTGAGGATGTGGCAGGAGGCAGGGATGCCGTTTTTTGCCGGTTTTTTCTTCTTTTATAACATGTTGATTTCAAATGACTTGCAAAACCGCTAAAAAAATAATTTTATTTGGTTTGACAAAGGTGGCCGGGGGATATATATTGTGCGCCGCTTTACGACAGGAACCACGAAACAAGGCCGATGGCCCTCGCGAAAAAAAATATTTGTATATTGACAT
>JAGRBF010000137.1 GCA_020434205.1 Calditrichota bacterium
CCAAAATTCGACAATTTAGATGATTCTCAACACGCCCTAACGTTAAGCGCTGAAATCCATTTTTGTTATTTAACCGCGAAAACACGAAGGCGCGAAGAACTAATGTGTTTAGGTTTTGCCAGACCCAGAATTTCCGTGCCCACACCTGCTTTGGGGAACGGAGGTAAACCGGTTTCAGTTTTCGCGTTTTCGCGGTCACAGATTAACGTATTGCCAAAGCGCTCCGGCCAAAATTGCCGGAGCCATTGGCGATGTTATCCTGAAAAACCTCAGGCATCCTTGTACAACAAACTGGCCACAATGCCGAAAACCACCCAGCCGATCAGGGTGATGCTGCCGAAACACCAGGACAGGTGATAGGGAAATCCGGCGTAAACCATGGAAGGGAAAAACTGGGCGAAGAAAAAGGGAATGCCCAGAAAAACGCCGAAATTGACCCCGGCCATCAGTCCATTGCCCCAAACTTTGCGGGTTTTGCCGAAAAGCAGGGCGCCCCCCAGTGCCAGGCACACTTCCACCAGCAGGAAGGTCAGAATATTACCTTCTTCCTGATTGAAAACCGGATACTTGGGATAGATGCTCCCCATAACCACGCCGTACATCAGAAAATCATAAAACCACAGCACAATGCCACCCACAACACCGGCAATAATGACCTTTTGCCAATTCATAGTAGGACCCTCAACAGTTGGTGAATTCAGACCCGGATCGCCGAAAGCCCATTTTTTTCCGACAACCCTCTCCGGCAAAAAGCCGGCAGGCCTGATAAGGACGTTATCGAAAAGTATACGCATTTTTGGGAAATCAGCAAAAAATCCGGAGCGGGGTGGCAAAAATTGAGGGGGTTACTTGCTTTTTTTCCGGGAGGATTTTCCTCCTTTTTTGCGGCTGTTTTGGCGGCGCTCGTGCTCCGCGATCAACGCTTCGGCGCTTTGGATACCTTCGGCGGCAGCCACGGTTTCGGCGTAGTCCCGCTTGCCGATCCGAATCTCCCGGATCGGTTTGTCCAGAATGGCCTGAATGCGGGCCAGCTTTTCTTTTTCCTCCTCGGCGCAGTAGGAAATGGCGATGCCCTTTTTAACCCCGCGGCCGGTGCGCCCCACCCGGTGGACGTAGTTTTCGGGATGGTCGGGCAGGTCGTAATTGATGACGAAGTTAACGTCCGGAATGTCGATACCGCGGGCGCTGACGTCCGTGGCCACCAGCAACTGACCCTCACCCTCCTTGAAGTCCTGCATCACCGCGGTGCGCGCTTTCTGGTCCTTCTCCCCGTGGATGGTCTCTGCCTCGATGTCGAAGCGGGCCATCGCTTTGGCCACCCGTTCCGCCCGCACCCGGGTGCGCACGAAAACCATAATTTTGCTTTCCGGATTTTCCCGCACAAAACGCTCCAGGAAAAAGCGTTTGTCGTCCATCTTCACATACATAACAAAATGGGTGACGTTTTTGGAAACGGGATCTTCCGGGGCAATCTCGATACGAATGGCGTTTCCCCGGACCTGGGAATAAGCCAGCTTTTTGATATCCCGGTTGATGGTGGCCGAAAAGAAGAGGGTTTGGTGTTCGTGGGGCAGCTTCTTCTTGACGAATTTGATATCCTCGATAAAACCCAGCCCCAGCATGTGGTCGGCTTCGTCCAGCACCAGGGTTTGCACGGCCTTCAGATCGATAAAACCCTGACTGATCAGGTCGAACATTCGTCCGGGAGTGGCCACCAGAACGTCGATGCCGGCCTGCAGCTTTTGGATCTGGGCGTCCTGCTCCACCCCGCCGAACACCGCAAAGGATTTAACGTGGGTGTGGCGGGTCAGCTGATTGAACACCCCGCCGATCTGCATGGCCAGTTCGCGGGTGGGCACCATCACCAGACATTTGATCCCCAGGGCGCGCCGGTTTTTTTTCTGGCGCTGGATTTTGTCGATCACCGGAATGGCGAAGGCCGCGGTTTTGCCGGTGCCGGTTTGGGCAATGGCCAGCACGTCCTCGCCCTTCAGGATATCGGGGATGGCTTTAAACTGGATGTCCGTGGGGCGTTTGAAGCCCAGCTCCGCCAGATTTTTTTTGATCTGGTCGTCAATGTCGTATCGCTCGAATTTCATATTCTAATTACCGTCATGGCGCAAAGGGTTAAGGGTTTTAGGCTGTAGGTACTTAGGTACTTAGCCAATAGGTACAATCCTGCTACTCACCTACAGCCTACTCACCTACAGCCTACTCACCTACATACAAATCAATTATCTCCGTGACGCTGCGGCTGCACACCCGGCAGAACTGATCGTGGCGGGTAAACATCAGGCAGTTGATCTCCGGACGGTAGTAGCCGGTGGCTTCATAATTGGCCCCTTCGAAGGCCCCCACCCGACTCCCGTATTGGGCATCCCCGAACAGTTTGTTCACAAAGGCCTGTTCGTTTTGGAAATGCTTGTGCATCTCGGATTCGGGGCGGTTTTCGGCGCGGATTTGGGCCCTGCGGGCCTGATTTTCCTTCTGAAAGGCCTCGTATTTTTCCTTGGGCCAGGGGGTGGGCAACGGAGTTCCCGCCGCCACCAGATCTTTCCATTTCAGATTAGCGGGATCCTGAAGGGCAGTGGCGTTGGGCTCCCAGGGCTCCACCCGCAGATCCCCGGATTGATAGGCCACCGAGGAGGTGTAATACTCGTCCGCCAGCGCCGCAAAGTGATGCCCGAATTCGTGGACCACCAGGTATTCCGCCCAGTGATTGTCCGCGGCGGCGGTGCTGTACAACCCGAAAATGCCACCCCCGCCGTAGGTTTCGCTGTTGACCATGATCAGGATAAAGTCGTAGGGGGCGTTCTGGGCGATGTTGCGCAGACCGAGATTGTCGAAGGCCAGCACATATCGCTCGGAGCGGAAAGCATCGTAAGTAGTGCCGGTAGGGCTCCAGCGAAAGGTGCCGTTGGAGGGGCGATTGGTGCCGGATTCCGCGGCCGGCGGGTTGATGGCCCAGATATTGAAATCCGATTTGCGTTCCCTGAAAGGCGAGTAGTTAAAAAGAGACAGGCCCAGCCGTTGGGCATCCCGCTCGAACTTGTCCCCTTCTGCGGCGGTGTAGCCATCCCCGATGATCAACCAGTCGACCTTTTGAGACGGTGAGCCGCTGTTGAGAATGCTGATCACCGGGCCGGGAGCAGGCGGAGCCTTGTGCTGCACCAGCATATCCCCGGGATCGATGTCCGCCGTCCAGATGGCGGCAAAACGGTTGGCGTCGTCCCGTTTGGAGAGCCGCAACCGCACCGGATGGTCGGGTTTGGGAAAGCGCAGCGATTCGTGAAAGGTGCGGTTCATTTTACCGGCCTCCCCGGTGAGCTGCCATTCGCCGAAAATGGAGCTGAAACCGCGGGAGTAAAGCACCTCGTTGGTCACCGGTTTCACCACTTCGAAAAAGTACAGACCGCGATTGGTGTCGTCAATAGGCCGGGCGGGATTGCCGGGCCAGGGCAGGGGTTCGATCACCACCTTGTGCAGACTAAACCCCTCTTCCAGGGCGTTGCCGTGATGGTAAAAATCGACCCGCAGGGTTTGCGGCGCTTCCTGGGCGGCCAGAAAGCAACCGGCCAGCAGCATCAAACCAAGGGACCTGAAAATGAATTTGGTAAATAACATAACCGGATTCCTGTGACGGTGGTTTGAGAATTGCGATCAGCGATCAGCGATCAGCGATCAGCGATCAGCGATCAGCTCTGGAATATAACCAAGGCGTCGGCATTCGCCAAGACGGTCATTTCGCCGTTACGCCCGCGAGGCATGCCTCGCAGCTACTGGCCCATTGCCCATTCCCGCTTCAGCAGCGAATAGATCACCAGGTCATCGTAATGCCCGGCGTTAAACCCGGCCTCTCTGGCAACCCCTTCCCGGAAAAACCCCAGGCGCTCGGGAATGGCGCGGCTGCGATGATTCTCCGTGGCCACCCGGATCTGCAGGCGATTCATCTTCAGCGCCTCAAAGGTGTAGGGGATCAGCGCCTTCAGGCTATCGCTCATGATGCCCTTGCCCTGGGCGTCCTCCGCCAGCCAGTAGCCGATTTCCGCCACGTGGTTGCTTTTGTCGATCAGGTGATATCCGATAACCCCAACCAGAGCGTCCCCGTAAAAGATGCAGAACTGCGGGCCCAGCCCCGCTTCATACTGCTGAATACGGGCCTCGATAAAGGTTGCGGTATCGTTCAACTCCCGGACGTAGGGCGCCCAGTTGAGCCAGCGGGCCAGGTACTCGCGGTTGCGGACCGTAAGCGCGAACAGCTCCGGGGCAAATTCCAGGGTCATCAGGCGCAGTTGCAGTCCGGGACGAACGTCGATCGGTGAATCCATATTCAACTCCTGATTACCACCAAGGACGACCTTAAGACTGAAGAAGACAAAGGACGATCCTTAGATCCTTTGAGGGTATAAGCGGAGAACAAACGCGATGCCCTGGTGGTTTTCGTTTTTCCTAAAATAAGCCCGAACAGCTCCGGCAATCAACCGGTGAGGATTTTTATCCTGAGGAGGCTGAGGAGCGGCGCTTCAGCAGGGCTTTAACCATCAGCAAAACGGCGGTGAGGGGCAACCAAACCCACAGCAGCTCGCTTAGCAGGGTGCGCGCCCCCCAGCCGCTCAGGAAAGCCTTCAAGCCGATCGGGGAGACCTTGATGGGACGCCACGGGAAAAAATACCGCCCGTTGTCGAAAGGTGAAAAAAAGGCGATTCCCAGTCCCCCGCGGGTTAAGGCATCCAACACCCCGTGGGAAGCGGTGATCAAAAAGAAATAGAGCATCAACCCGCCCATCCGGCTCCATCCCAGTCCCAGCCGGCCAAAGAAAAGCAGGGTGGTCAGCACCCCCAGAAGCGCGGCGAAAGCCAGGGAGTGGGTAAATCCCCGGTGTCCCCAAAAGTGTTCGTATGGAATGCCAAATTGGAAAGAAATCACGTCCAGGTCCGGTAAAACGGGGAGAATCAACGACAGGATCAGAATGCGGGGCAGCAAGGGTTTGTTCAGGAAACGGGAGGCGATCCAGCCGACAAAGGAATGGGTAATGATGGTGGGCATCAGATGCTCTCCAAAAGCCAGGCCTTGAAGTCTTCAAAATCTTTACCCATGGAAACCGCTCTTTTCTCCCGCCCCACGATGTTGCGCAGGCGTTCCGGCATTTCCACCGACTTGCCGATTTGCGTTTCCACCACTTCCCCGAATTTGGCGGGATGGGCGGTAGAGAGGAAAACCCCGCTGCAATCCATACCACTCGTTTCCCGGTAATCGCGCAGCCCCAGCCAGGCCACCGCGGTATGGGGACACATCACGTATCCGGTGCTTTGGTAAACCGATTTTATGGCGGCCCGGGTTTGCCGATCGTCGTAGGAGGCCCCATAAATTTCCGAGGAAATGGCCTTAAAATCGTCGCCGAGCAGGGCGGTTAGCCGCGGGAAGTTACTGGGATTGCCCACGTCCATGGCGTTGGAAATGGTGGCCACGCTGGGCCGGGGCCGGAAATGACCGTTCTCCAGGTATTCCGGCACCACGCTGTTGGCGTTGGTGGCGGCAATAAAACGCGCCACCGGCAGGCCCATGCGCCGGGCGATCAGCCCCCCGCACAGGTTTCCGAAATTTCCCGAGGGCACGCTGATTACCAGGGGTTTGCCGCGGGACTTCAAGCGGGCGTAAGCGTTGAAGTAATAAAAAGATTGCGGGATCAGCCGGGCAATATTGATGGAATTGGCGGAGCTGAGGTTAAGGCGTCTCCCGAGTTCTTCGTCCAGAAAAGCACTTTTCACCAGGCGCTGGCAATCGTCGAAAACCCCGTCAATCTCCAAAGCGGTGACGTTGCCGCCCAGGGTGGTCAGCTGCTTTTCCTGGGTCTCGCTGACCTTGCCTTTGGGATAAAGGATGGTGACCCGAATGCCCGGAACATTGAGAAACCCCTGCCCCACCGCGCTGCCGGTATCCCCGGAGGTGGCCACCAGAATATTGATCTCCCGGGCTTCTTCCGCCAGGAAATAGGCCATCAGGCGGGACATAAACCGCGCCCCGAAATCCTTGAACGCCAGGGACGGCCCGTGAAAAAGCTCCAGGCAGTGGGAATCCGGCGCTACCTCCACCAGCGGAGCATCGAAATTGATCGCCTCGCGCACAATTCCTTCGATCACCTCATCCGCGAGGCTCCCGGCCAGCAGGGCCAGGGCCACCCGAACCGCAATTTCCTGAAAGGACAGGGTTTCGATTTCGGCAAAGAAGCTGTCCGGCAACACCGGTATTTCCACCGGCAGATAGAGGCCGTTGTCCGGTGGGAGTCCGCGAAAAACGGCTTCCCGAAGGTCTACCCGGGGCGCCTGCCCCCGGGTGCTGTAGAGTTGATCCATTTACAGAACTTTCGGGCCCCGGGGGCTCAGTTTGGAGATGTAGGCCCGGGCATCGATTTCCAGGCTCCGGAAAACGGCGGTCATAACCTCCCCGATGCGGGCGGCGGTTTCCCCGTCGGTAGAAAGGGCAAACATGGAAGGTCCCGAGCCGGAAATGCTGCATCCCAGGGCCCCGGCCTCCAGAGCCGCCTGTTTGGCGTCGTGGAAACCGGGAATCAGCAGGGAACGCATCGGCTCGATGATCACATCCTGCATGGAGCGACCGATTAACCCGTAGTCGGCGGTTAAAATCCCGGCAACCAGACCGCCCAGGTTTCCCCATTGGACCACCGCATCCCGAAGGGGAATTTCCCGGCGGAGGATGTTGCGGGCATCGCGGGTTTGCACCTCGATATGGGGGTGCACCAGACTGCACCACAACCTGTCCGGCATGGGCAGCTGAACAATGTCCAGGGGATCGTAGCTGCGCACCAGCACAAAACCGCCCAGCAAGGCGGGCGCGACGTTGTCGGCGTGGGCGGCGCCGCAGGCCAGTTTTTCTCCGGCCATGGCGAAGGGCAGCAATTGGGCGGCTTCCAGGGGATTGCCCATCAGTTGGTTGATGGCAAAAACCCCCACCGCGCTGCTGGCGGCGCTGGAGCCCATCCCGCTTTTGAGGGGCATGTTTTTAAACAACTCCACCCGCACCCCCTGCTTTTCCGCATCGATAAAACGCAGGTATTCGCCAATCACCACGCCCACGGCGTTCTGCTGGGGATCCAGGGGCAGCTGACCGCCATCCCCGTGGATGGCGCAGATTTCGATGCCGGGTTGCTCCCTGAGGGTAAGGATCACCTCATCGCCGGGGTTTTCCACCGCAAAACCCAGCACATCGAAACCGCAGGCAACATTGGCGACGGTTGCCGGGGCAAAAGCGCGAAGAGAACGGCTCATTTTAAAGACCACCGATGGTGAGAACATCGCCGAAAACACCGGCGGCGGTAACGTCCGCTCCCGCTCCGGGGCCGCGAATAACCAGGGGCGTTTCCCGGTAGCGCCGTGAGGAAATGGCGATCATGTTGTCGCTGCCGCTCAGTCCGTAAAAGGGATGGTCGGGCCCCACCGACCGGAGAGAGACGCTCAGTTGCTCCCCGCTAACGGAACCGGTAAAACGCAATTTTTGCCCGGCGGCGTTGGCGGGGTCCAGCATTTTTCGGAAGAGCGCTTCATTCCGGGCCAATTCCCGGAAAAAGGTATCGACATCGGGAGCCTCCAGGCAGCTCTGCGGGAGGATGTTATCGATCCGGACCTCCGCCGGCTCGGCCATTATCCCCGCCTCCCGGGCCAGGATCAGAATTTTGCGGGCCACATCCCGGCCGTTAAGGTCGTCCCGGGGATCCGGCTCGGTATACCCTTTTTCCCGCGCTTCGGCGACCACTTCGGCAAAGGGCCGGGAGCCGTCGTAGTTATTGAAAATAAAGGAAAGGGAGCCGGAGAGCACCCCTTCGATATTGGCGATCTCGTCCCCGCTGGCCACCAGTTTTTTTAGGGGATCGATAATCGGGAGGCCTGCCCCGACATTGGCCTCATAGCGGAACTGTGCCCCTCCCCTTGCCGCAGCCTCCCGCAGCTTCACATAATCCTCCGCGGAGCGACTGTTGGCGACCTTGTTGGCGGTAACCACGTGGTAACCGTTTTCCAGAAAAAGCGGATACAGGTCGGCCACCGCTTCCCCGGCGGTGCAATCCACCAACACCCCACTGCCGATAGGTTTCTTGCGGATCGCCTCAAAAAAATCCGCGGCGCTCCCGATGGGTTCGCCTCCACTGAGGGATTCCTCCCAATGTTCGGGCAGAATGCCCTCTTCCTCAACGATCATCATGCGGGAATTGGCCAGCCCGCACAGCCGCAATTCCAGCCCGCAATCGGACTTCAGGGCCGCGGTTTCTTCCGCCAACTGCTTCAGGAAGGCGCCTCCCACCAGTCCCGGCCCCATCAGAAAGAGATTGAGGACCCGGGTTCCCCGCGCAAAAAAAGCCTGATGCAGGGCGTTGAGGGCAGCATCCAGGTCGTCCTTGTGAATGGCGGCGGAAATGTTCAGCTCCGAAGATCCCTGGGCGATGGCGCAAATATTGACCCCCGCGTTGCCGAGGGCCCAGAACATTTTTCCGGCGATACCCGGGGTATGGCGCATGTTTTCGCCGATTAAGGCCACGATGCTGAGCTGCTTTTCCAGACGCACCGGATCGATTTTGTGGGCCTTTATTTCGTAGTAGAATTCCTCTTCCAGGACGATACGGGCCTTGAGGGCTTCCGACGGTTCGATGGCAATGCTGATGCTGTGTTCCGAGGAAGCCTGGGTGATCAGCACCACGCTGATGTCCCGATTGGCCAGGGCGTTGAAAAGGCGCGCGGCAATCCCGGGCACTCCCACCATCCCGCTGCCCTGCACCGTTAGCAGGGTAATATCGTTGATGGAGGAAATCCCCTTGACCCGATGCAGTTGGGGCGGGCCGCTTTTTTCGCCGATCAGGGTCCCGGGATCCTCCGGCCGGAAGGTGTTCTTAATGCGAATGGGGATTTTTTTGTTGAAAACCGGCTGCAGGGTGGGCGGATATATGACCTTGGCCCCGAAGTGCGACATTTCCATGGCTTCTTCATAGGAAATCTGGGGGAGGCAGAACGCTTCCGGGACCCGCCGGGGGTCGGCGGTCATCACCCCGCTGACGTCGGTCCAGATCTGTACTTCATCGGCATCCAGAGCAGCGGCGACCACCGCCGCCGTATAATCGCTGCCGCCCCGCCCCAGGGTAGTGGTTTCCCCGCGGTTATTGCGGGCGATAAAGCCGGTAATAAACTGGGCGGTGCCGGTGTTTTGGCGGAAATGATCGGCAATATTGGCATCGGTAATGTCGAAGTCGATGCGGGCGCTGCCGAAGTTGTCGTCGGTGCGAATCAGCTTGCGGGCATCGGCGAAGGCCACCTTCATGCCCCGCTGGAGGCCTGCCTGGGTAATGATGTAGACGCTCAGGCGCTCCCCCATGCTCACGACGGCATCCAGAGATTTGTTGGAAAGGTCGCGGATCAGGTAGAGCCCTTGCAACATGTCTTCCAGCTCATTCAGCTGCGTTTTGAGATGGGCCAGAATGCCGCTCTGCACCTTTACCGGCACCAGGGCCCGGACGGCGTCGAGGTGATTTTTCTCGAAGGTCTGCAGCAGGTCCCGGTAGGTGGAATCTCCGGAGGCGGCTTTATGGCTCATGGAGATCAGGAGGTTGGTCATCCCGCTCATGGCGGAAAAAACCGAACAATAGGGAATCTTGCTTTTTTCCAGGCCCTGCAGGATTTCCAGAACGGCCTTAATGCTATCCGGGGTTCCCACGGAGGTTCCCCCAAATTTTAATACAATCATGGGCTTACACCTTTTGCAATCGGCAAAAACAGGCCAAATTCCTTTAAAACGAAGGAAATAAGGCAAAAAGAACTTAGGAAGCAAGTAATAATCAGGCCGTAGGCCGTGGGCCGTGGGCCGTGGGCCGTGGGCCGTGGGCCGTGGGCCGTGGGCCGTGGGCCGTGAGCCGTCAACAATCAACAATCAACCATCAACAATCAACAATCAACAATCAACAATCAACAATCAACAATCAACAACCAACAACCAACAATCAACAACCAACAAT
>JAGRBF010000138.1 GCA_020434205.1 Calditrichota bacterium
TCCCCGTTGATGGTGGCGCAGCCGTGCAGATCATCCGAACCCAATCCGGCAAAATTCTGAACGGTGCGGACCGCCCGGTCGCCGGGGCGAATGGTCCTGCTGATCTGGCTGAGGATATGGAAAATGGGGGTATAGTAAATCTCCCCGGATTCGGTGTCTATCATAATCGGCGCCCCGCAGAAATTACCGACGTGGTTGGGGCCGCCGTTTTTATCCAGAACAATATTCCAGTCGATCCACCCGCGCATCCAGTGGTCCAGGCTAACGATGATATTCCTGGCATAGCGGTGGACCGGGGTGTACAGGGGGTGGTCGTCGACATTTACCCCTGCCCAGGTAACCGAGTAAGCCCAGTCCGAGGCGTTCTGATTCCACCAGAAGGCATCGTTCATAAACCAGCCGCTTTCCTGGTAGCCGGCCGGGTCGGTTACCCCATTGGGAGCCGGTTTGCCCAGATCGTCGATACACCCCTCGGTATGGATGATGGCGAATTCGGGAAATTTGGCGTGAACCCGCTCGAAGACGTCCTCATAAACCCTGAAGGTGCTCTCATACCAGTGCACCGCCACCCCGTAGACAAAAGGCGCAGTTTGGGGGTCGCCGAAGATCACATCGGTCCAATCTTCCAGGCCGTCCCGGTTCTGGTCGTAAATCAGCAGTTTGACCGCGTTATGGGGACTTTCCTTTAAGCGGGGGCCCAGAAAGTTTTTGACGAAGTCGTTCTGGCTCTCCGGGGAAAAATGCATGCTTTCCCACTGCCCGTTGTTGCCGTGCGGCTCATTAACCGGGGTCAGGCCCCAGATCCCCACCCCCTCGGCCCGGTAGGCATCGAGGTATTTCAGCAGATAATCGGCGTAAACGGGGACGAATGGGTCCTTGAGGTGCCCGCCGGTGCCCTGCCAGTTATTGGCCTCCGCGCCGGGGATATACCAGTCTTCAATGTTTTTCATCCAGGCCGGGGCGGTCCAGGCGGAGGCGATGATTCTCAGATCTTTGTCTTTCTGATTGTTTTTGATGGCCAGGGCTTCCTGGATCATGGGCAGCAGGTCATAGGCGGGATCGCGTACCCCCGGGTAGCGGGCGGGATCAAATCCGGCCTTATCCGGTGCAATACTGAAACTGGCCAACTTGACGTCCCCGGGCTTATCGGCATAGGAATAGCGCCCTTCGACGCAGAAGTCGCAGGCCCCGATGTGAGTTCGGGTCAGGGAAAAATTGGCCCCCTGTTCGCCGAAGATTTTGCCCATCACCTCCTGCCTTTGGGCCTGGTCCAGATGGGCCAGCACAAATGCGGAGGATTCGGTAAAGGAAGTCCCGATGCCGTCGATGGTTTGCCGAAGGCTTTCCGGCATAACGCGCAAGACCACCCCCGCGGCCTGTCCCTTGCGAAAGGCGACATTTTCTTTGACCGCCAGTTTATCGCCGGCCTCCGAGGTTTGCAGAATCTCTGCAGTGCTTCCCAACCCGGTTTTATTGGACTTGTTACTGCAAGATGCCATGAGCACCACCATAAAGAGGATTAAGCAGGATCGTAATTGGTTTTTCATCGGTCCACCCATTTTTTATGAAGCGATTTTGCCTGAGGCAGGTATCGGATAAGAACATCATTCCAGGAACTATCATTACAAAAATCGCACCAAACCGGATATCCCCGATTCTCAAATGATCAACCCGGACGCGGTAACCGATCAATACTTCAGGTTGCCATCGATGTCCCACAATCCCCAATAGGCCCCCACATCCCCCTCTGCAGCCACTTTCCACAGTTCATCAAAACTGGAGAAATAAAACACCGCCGCTCCCGCTTCCGCGGCCCAGTGGTAGGTGTTGATAAAATAGCGCATGGCGTTTTCCTGAGAGGGAATGGCGCCTTTTACCGGGGTTCCCAGATTGGGCCAGCCGGTTTCGGTGACGATTACCTGCTTGCCATTACCCGCCCGCAGCGCGGTCTGATACATTTCCTTCAGATAAACCAGGGAGTGCTCCAGGGGATAACCTTCCCAGAAGGGATAACAATTGGCCAGGATAATATCGCAGGCATCGGCAATGGCAGGATGAACGGCAAACTCGTAGTAGGCATCCACATAACCCACCGGGATGCCGGGCGCGGCCTCCCGAACCCGCCGCATGTAGTCTATGATTCGCTCTTCCGGCAAATCCCCCCGCAGCAGGACCTCGTTACCCACCGCGGCAATATCGACGCAGCCTTCCCGGGCGGCTTCGATGAGGCCCTCGACCTCGCGTTCGTTTTTCTCCTCATCGCTGCCCAACCAGGCGCCAACCAGGGTTTTCAGGCCATTTTGGCGGGCGTAACGGGGAATCATCTCGTTGCCGTCGGTGCAGGAGAAAGAGCGAATCCACTGAACGTAAGGTTTGATCACCGCCATGCGGGCGGCAATTTGCTCCCCGCTGATTTGCGAGCCGGGGGCCTGGTCATTCATATACACGCTGAAAGAAATGCCGTGAATGCCGCCGTTGAGAATTCTCAAAAATTCCCCCGCCAATTCTTCGCGGGTATAAATTGAAAAATCCGCACCGGATAACGGGTAGCGAATCCTGCTTTTGCTGGTCATGTTGGGTTCCTCGTTGCCTTTACGCTTGATGTCTCATTACCATAACGGGAATTTTGGCGCGGCGCATTACCCCGCGAACCGTTCCCCCGATCATCTCATCTACAACCCCGCCGCCTTTGATGCCCATAACGATCAGGTCGCACTCTTTTTCTTCGGCCACCTGAAGAATCATTTTGGCGGGATTTCCCTTTTCCAGGACCACGTCCTCCAGGGCCAGCTTTTTCCCGTCATAGGTGGAATTGGCGATTTCCATCAGCCTCAGGCGAACTTCTTCGTAGAAATCCTTATTCACCGAAAACCATTTCTGGGCGGCCACAGACCGTTCGATGCCAAAGTCGAAGGCGACCATATCCTTAAATTCCGGTATCACGTGCAGCAAGGTCAATTTTGCATCGAATTGTTTGGCAACCGCGGCGGCGTATCCAAACGCGCAGCGGGCGTCCTCGGAATTATCCGTTGCGTATAAAACATGGCGGATAAAAACACTTGCAAGTTCCATAAAGGAGGTTCTCCTCGTTAATTCATACCAGAATTGGGCTTTTCCGCTTCCGGCGGCCATGAGATACGGGCATTCCGGCCTGAGCACAGGGTGGTTCGCTGCCCGGGCCGGACTACCCGATTCATTCCCCTACTTCAGGAGCATCATTTTTTTAACCTCGCTAAAGCTCCCGGCCTGGATGGAATACAGATAAACCCCGCTGGGCATCCCCGCTGCGTCGAAGGTCAGCTCGTAGGCCCCGGCATTTACAAATTGGTTTAACAGGGAGGTCACTTCGCGTCCCAGAATATCGTACACCGCTATTTTAACCCGATTTGCCTGAGGCAGACTAAAGCGGATTTTGGTCGAGGGGTTGAAGGGATTGGGATAGTTTTGCTCTATCCTGAAATCACTCGGGAGAGCCCCGCCAATTGCCTCAATTCCGGTAGAGGCGGCGTAAAAATAGACGTTGTCGACATAGACGGTGTTGGGTCCGGGATCGCCGACGATGATCATCTGCGCCAGGTGCCCGGTGCTGAGCAGACCGGTAAAATCGCTCAGGGGAATGTCGAAGCTGACCCACTGGCCGGTTACCAGGGGCGGATTGCTGTTGGCGTCGAAGGTCAACTCGTGCTCGGAATCGTCACCGCCCCCGAAAACCCCGTCCCCGCCAAAATCCACCAGCTTGATTTTGAATACGGCCGGCAGGGCGGTGGGATCGGGCGTCCAGATATCCGTGTGAAAGTGGCTCATGGCGCTGGCGTCGACGGTCTGGGTGGTAAATTCGATGCCCGCGAAAATCAGATTGGTATAGAGTTTGGCGTCATCTCCGGCGACCTGCACATCGGCGACATCGGCATTATCCCAGCTGGCCGACCAGGTGTCCACCGCAACATCGGTATAGGCATTGCTGAACAGCGAGATCACATCGCTGGCCGGATGGGTGGGGGTCGGTGCGGCCACGGTCGGCTCGCTGCCGCCACTGCCGGTGCCCGCGGCAGAAAAGGTGATGTTGTCGAAGTAGATGATATTTTCCTGGCCGCGTCCGTCGAAATCCGGAAAAACCACCAGGCCGTCGATATTGGAGGAGCTGGGTTCCCCTATTTTGCCGGAGAAATCGAAGGTCAGTTCTTCCCACTGGTTAACCAGGGTATTGGGCACTTTGATCTCACCGGTAGAGGCGAAATTCGCCTCGAACTTGATGCCCACATCGCTGATCACCGATTTCCAGACCATGATCTTCACGGTGCTGTTGGTGGAGTCCAGGGTAAAAGGGGTGATGTTGCGGGTAACCGTTCCGGCATAGGGCTGGGACGGAGGGCTTACCCGGGCGGTAAATTTGGCGACCGTTGCCGAGGTATTGCCCCCGGTAGGATCGGGATTGGCGAGGATTTCCAGGGGCGGATTGTCGTCATTTTCAAAAACCTCCCAGGTCCAGCTTGCCCCGATGCCGCCCGGCTCGAAGTCGATCGGGGTATCCTGGGCAAAGGCAAGCCCGGCCAACAAAAGGACCGTAACAAAAATCGCCGTTATGCTTAATCGTTGTTGCATGGTATTTCTCCTTTTTTGTGAATAAACATTAACCAATTCTGACTGCTACCGGGATAGGTATTCTACCGGGACATCGGAATATCCCCAGGCCCTCAATTGCCGGGCCCACCCGCCCAGGTTGTCCTTCCAGACCCGGATTAATTTCATTTGATAGAATTCGGGAACCTCTTCTCCGAGATGCAATTTTTTCACGATGGTTTGCACGGGAATTTCTCCCCAGCGATAGGTCGGCTGTCCCAGGAACACATCGACAATGCCCCGGTCGATGTAGACCAGCTGCACCGGCAAAGCATCTACGGCAACGATGCGCAGCTTCCCGGGGGACATCTCATCGAGCAGGGTCTCGCTGAAGAAAGGCCATCCCCCCATCATTGCCCATCCCTTCAGATCGGGATATTGGTTCTGCACACGCTTCATTTCGGAGATGGCCGCTTCGGCGGTTTCCACGTGATAGAAAGGGCCGACCACCTCAATCCCCGGATATTTGGCCGCAGCCTGCAGGGCTCCTTCCACCCGTTTTTGGAGGTTGGGGGCATTTTTATTGCCGCCCAGGATGGCGATCTGGCCGGCCCCGTTCAGCAAAGCAGCCAGCTCGTGGACCACCCGCTCCCCGGTTTCCGCATCGTTGGGACCGTAAAAGGCAAAGCGGTTGGAACCGGCCGCGTCACTGTCGAAGGTCATTACCGGCACCCCTCTCGCAACCGCCTGGTTAATGGCGGCGGTGAGGGTGGAATCGTCCGAGCAGGAAACCATAATCGCATCGGTGCCGTCTTCCACGGCATTGAGGATCCGGTCCGCCTGTTCGCGGGGGTCCTCTTCTTTGGGAGTGCGCCAGTCGATCTGGACGTCAATTTTGCTGTATTTTTCGGAAAGATCTTCCGCAGCAGCTTCCGCACCGATCCGGGCGGATTGAAAAACCGGGTTGGAAGCGCTTTTGGCGACCACGGTAATGTGAATGGTTTGGGCATCGTCGGGTTTTTTGCCGACCAGTTCGTCGGTAATATCCTGGCAAGCAAGCGCCAAAACCGCCATGCCCGCAAAGGCGATGTATCTGATAAGTTTGGGCTTATTCACGATGTTATCTCTCTGTTGCTGGTTGACTGTCAATCGTAATGTGGCGACTTCGCCATCCCGCCCCGGCTTTAAACCCCGGCCTGAAACCTACCGGGGCAGGCTCCCCGGGGTGAGGGTTAAGCGGTGGCAAATCGTCTGAGCACCCTTGACGCTCTGCTAAAGCGCAACTGATTCTGCCGCGGCCTGCAGGCGACGCTCATCGAGTTTTTCGCGGATTTCGGCGGATTTTTCCTCGGTAATCCGGAAATTGGCCACCGCCCAAATGGCCAGGGCTGCGGCAATGGCGGGAATCACCACATCAACGATGCGCATCCAGAAAAAGGTCGTGGCGGTTTGGGCGCCCCCCATCTCCACATCGAACCCGGTCGCGTTGAGCAGATAGCCGGACAGCCCGAAGGCCAGGGCCATGCCCAGCTTTACCATCCACCAGTAGATGGAGCCGAACATTCCCTCGCGGCGTTCGCCGGTCTCCAGCTCATCCATATCGCAAACGTCCGCCACCATGGACCCCATCAGGGTAAACAGGGCTCCCATGCCCACCGCCATCAGCGGGGCCGGCAAAAGGACTTTCCAGGGCACCATCGGGTCGTAACAAAACCATTTCAGGAGACTGCCCAACAGGGTTACAAAGGTGGCCAGGATAAAGGTGAGGCGCTTCCCGAGGCGGGAAGACAGCCAGGTTACCACAACAATGGCGACCAGGGTTGCCGCGGTATTGATGGTCCCGAAGATCCCCATGTATTTGGCGCCCATGTCCGTGTCCCCGCCGCTGACGTAGAAGATGGTGATGTAGGAACTGAAGGCCCCCACCAGCATGATGCCGTTGAAGAGAAAAAAAGTGCCGGCACACAGCTTGAGAAACTCCCGCTGCTTCAGGGTGGTCACCAGCCCCTTGGCAAACAGGGAGACATTGGTCCTCAGCCCCTCCATCAGGGAGACCTTTTCCTCACCGCCGTCTTCGGTGGGGACGTATCGTTCTTTGAGGAAGATGGCCGGCATAATGCCCACCACCGCCACAAAAATGCCGATGATGATCGCCAGGGTGCGGGCCCCCTCCACCGAATCGGAAAAAAGGCGGTCGTTTTCCATAATGGCGTAAAACCAGGGCAGGGTTATCCAGGCGAACTGCCCCATGAAGTTCATCACCCCCATCAGCCGGGTGCGCTCGTGATAATCGGAGGTTAGCTCGTAACCCAGGGCGACCCAGGGGGTGGCAAAAACGGTATAGAGCATGTAAAAAATGATCGAACCGACCAGGAAGAACCAGAAATAGAACATTTCGCTGTTGCCGGGAGGAAGCTGCCACATCAGGGCAAATACGACCCCCACCCCGATGGCGCCGACAAAAATATAGGGCCGCCGCCGTCCGAAGCGCGATCTGGTTTTATCCGAGATGTAGCCCATCACCGGATCGGTGAGAGCGTCGGTAAAGCGGGGAATGGCCTGCAGGGTTCCCACCAGGGCCGGATTTATCCCCAGCCCGACGTTCAGGACAATGGACATAAAACCGATGGCACCGCCCAGCAGGTTGTTAACGATCGATCCCAATCCGTAGGCGAACTTTTGCCCCATGGAAAGGCGATCTTTCGGTGTGTTTGGAAGGCCCTTTTGTTCACTCATTGTCACCTCTTCTCACGTTATGCTTTCTGTGGCTGGCATTGTCCTCTCCCCCACTCAACTGCACCATTCCCTTACCTCAGGGCGCCTGGTAAACCCGAACGTAATCGACCAGCAGGGTTTGGGGAAAAACGGTGGTGGCATTCGGCGGTCCCACGTAATTTCCGCCGACAGCCAGATTCACAATGATGAAAAAGGGATGGTTATACACCCAGTCGCCGGGCACATCGGCGGCGGAGACGGTTTGATACAACTGATCGTCGACATACC
>JAGRBF010000139.1 GCA_020434205.1 Calditrichota bacterium
TTCATAAAAAGGGGCAGGGAAACCGCTCCGAGCTTTTTGCGCATTTCCGGAAATGCCTGTTTGGTGAGCTGCACCAGCTGGGCCATCAGGCGGGCGTCGCAGGTGTTGGGCAGGTCGTAAATCGCCGCCTGACCCACCGCACTCAGCACCGTGGCGCGGATGATCTCCTTGCAATTTTTGATGTGCGCTTTCTGGTCGGCCGGTAGCCCCGAACCCTGCGGATCGAATTCCTGCTCCGGATTTTTCTGCCAGCGCTGGACGATCTGGATAAAGGCCTCGTCCTGCTGAGCACGCACCGAGCTGCCGGCCGGCCAGTTACGCCATTTGCCAAGGGCCTCAGCGGAAAAATCGCGCAGGCTTTCCTCCTTGTCCATGGCCAGGCGCAGAAGGGTTTCCCGGATGTATCCGGGATCCTCCGACCCCAGCTCGGCAAGGGTATTGGATACCACTGCGCGCAGCAGCACATTTTTGCCCTTGTGGCCGTACAGCTGGGTTTGATGTTCAATCGTCTCTATCTCCCGAAAATCCTCCCGCGAAAACAGCAGTTGGCTGTCGAAAGCGATCTTGAAGGCCTCCTTGTGATGCTCCAGATACAGGCTCCCCAGCAGGCGGGAGACCTCCCGGAAAAACTCCGCCTGCCGCGAGAAGGTTCTGCCCAGAAATTGGGAGAGCGGCGCCAAAAAACTCTCCGAAACACCCAGCTCGCTCAGGCGTTCCAGGGTGTTCTGGGTAAAGGTAAAGGTGATGCCGGTTTCCACCAGAATGGCGTTTTTTACCAGGTTGAGCAGGCTGGAAACGGACTTGACCATCAGGCGCTGATTCTCCCGCCAGCATTCCCGAAAAATCCGGCGCCACAAGCGCGGGGCAATTTTGAGGATGGTCTCGTTTTCGCCGTTGTCCACCCCGACAAAGAGGTATTCCTGCAGCGGTCCGAAATCGCGGTAATCAAAATCCCCCGGAATGGATTCCGCGGCGCGCCAGTCGTTTTCCACCAGTTCTTCCAGGGCCATAAAAAACTGTTTGTCGTAAAGCCCGTTTAGCAGGCAAAGCCCCAGCAACAGGTGGCGCTGGCGTTCGTCCAGCTTGCCATACCAGATCTGAACGCTCTCCTGGACGGCTTTTCCGTTGAGGGCATTTTCCTGCAGGTCCTTTTCCGGGAAGGCGCGCAGGATCCGGTCCACGTCCTCGGTCGCGAAATAGGAGCTGGCCTCTTCCTCGCCGACCGGCGGCAAACCGAGGGTGGGACGGGGCTCTCCGGAAGAAGAACTGACCTGGACCCGGTGATTGGCGGTCATCAGGTCGACAAAACGATCCACATCGCCCAGATTGCGCAGACGGCGGGCGACCTGCAGCACGGTGCGCTCACGGGCTATGGGAAAGGAGAGCATCTCCCGCAAGTCGTTTTCGATATCCAACTGCAGGGTATAGCTTTCGTCGAATTCCAGCTTCTGCTTGCCCAGCAGGGCGGTTTTGGAGCGGTAGAGGCGGTGCAGAAGATTGATACCCAGATAGGCCTTTTCCTGATAGCGTTTGGCGGAAATGGGCTCCCGGTTGCCGGAGCTTCGGAAATCGTCCTCCGCGGCACTTTCATACAGAAATTGAAAAGCGGCATCTTCGTCCCGGTAAATTTCGTCCCGCCGCAGGTTGAACAGGTGTTTTCCAAAAACCTGGGGGTGGGGGAGGGTGCTGAGATCCGAATCCTCGGTTTCCGGGGAGGAGAGCTTTTCCCACAGGGTCAGCCACTCGTTCTGCGGGATGGTGGTGGTCAGGATTACGGTATGGTGGCGGATCCGGGCAATGTCGATCATCGCGGCCAGGCTGTACTGAAAATGATGGGCCTCGACCTCCGGAAAAATAAAAATGCCCGGTGCCCATTTCCCGGTTTCCGCGTCCTTTTTGGGAAAGTCGGCGAGGTAGGCCGGAAAATCGTCCAGATTTACCCAGGGTCGCCAGCAAAGAATCTTGCGGGAATCTTTATGGTGTTGATTGAGGTATTGAGCCAGGACGAAGGCAAACTGGTAGCGCTCGTGTTGGGTGATCTCGCTGCCGACCAGCAGGAGCAGGTGGTTTTCGCGCAACAGGCGGCGCAGATCTTCCAGGAGGCTCGGGGAAAATTGAACGTCACTGGTACGCGGGGCATGAAAGACGCTGCCGTAACGCCGCTTCAGGGCCACGGTACGCGGCGAAATAACCTCGTCGCCGGGGTCCCGCGGGGGCCGGGGCTGCCCGTCAAATAAATCGATGCCGCCTAAACCGCTTTTTTCACTGATCATCTGGACCTCACCACACCTTTGGAACCGGGGTAACCCTGCTGCCCTGAAAGCATAAAAAGACACGCTGCTGTGGACACCGGTGCATTATCTGTCCCCACTCCAAGGGACAATCCCGTCTCCGATTGTTAAAGAATATCAAATTCACCAAGAAAATTCAAGAGCGGGGTTTTATTTCGCAAAATTTGTCAGCGCCGCTACAGCAGGGAAAAAGGGACTTGGAGCCGTAAGCAGGGCGGATTATAATGCCCGCATGGAAATTTTTGTCAGACTTTTTGCCCGGGGCCGGGAGCTGGCCGGCCGCAGCCAATGCACCCTGTCGCTGGAATCCGGGGCCACCGTAGAACAGGCTTTGGCCGTGCTGCGGACCCAATTCCCACCCCTGGCCGAGCTAACGGTCTTTATGACCGCCGTCAACATGACCTATGTGGAAGGGGATTCCCCCCTCCGGGACGGGGACGAGCTGGCCATCATTCCCCCGGTAAGCGGAGGTTAAGGGGTGATTCGCATAACCGAAGATCCCATCGATGTCGCCGCGGTTTGGCAGGCCGCCCAATCCCCGGACTGCGGGGCGGTTAACCTGTTTACCGGGACGGTGCGGGACCACAGCCGGGGCAGGGCAGTAACCGGGCTTACATTCGAAGCTTATGCCGCCATGGCGGAAAAAAAGTTGAGTGAAATTGCCGGGGAAGCCCGGGAGCGCTGGGATGTTCGCAAGGTGGCCATGGTGCACCGGGTGGGAGAACTGGGCATCGGCGAGGTGGCGGTGGTAATTGCGGTGGCGACCCCGCATCGGGAGGACGGTTTTTTGGCCTGTCGCTACCTGATCGATCGCCTCAAGGCGGTGGTCCCCATCTGGAAAAAAGAACGCACCGCCGACGGCCAGGAATGGGTTAGCCCCACCCCCTAAACTTTCCCTTCGGACAGCCGATAATGTCCTTATCCGCTGAGAGCGGATTGATCATGGATGATTTGAAAAAGGAGGACGACATGGAAGTCGCCGATTTTCAGGGAATCATTACCCACCCGATGTTCAGCGTTGTCGTGGCCGCTCTGGTCAGCTGGCTGGCGTTTTATCTGATCCGCAAAGTTATCTCCGTTATCGTTTGGGGCATGGCCGTAGTGCTGGCGCTGGGCCTGGGAGCCATGGTGTTGGACGGGGCTACCGATCAGCCTTATCTCGATTTTTTCCCCGAAGAAATGCTGAGCATGGCCAAAATCGCCGAAACCCTGCAGGAAACCCAGGACCTGATCGAGCAGGGACGGGCCCTTTCCCAGGCGGCCGAAAACCTGCTGGACGATGGCAGTGCGGGCGAAACCCCAGGGGTACAGGAAGTTATCTGGGAAGATCCGGAGCCGGGAGTCGGGGACGAAGAGGCCCTGCGGGAATTGCGCTAGTCCGCGACCAGCGCAAAGCATGGAGACAGTAAAGCCGCAATGTTTTGCGGCTTTATAACGAGTATCCTCGCTACTCGCTACTCGCTACTCGCTACTCGCTACTCGCTACTCGCTACTCGCTACTCGCTACTCGCTACTCGCTCCTC
>JAGRBF010000019.1 GCA_020434205.1 Calditrichota bacterium
CAGGTCCACAGGTCCACAGGTCCACTTGGTGCCTCAGTGGTTAAGGCTTTGTCTGCTCAAATTTCTCCCCGTCGAAACTCAGCAAAACCCCGGCATTGTTGAGACGGGATTCGATATGCACCGGACGTTTCCAGATGCTGAACAAATTACTCAGGGTGTCCTCACAGTATTTTTTGTCCAGTTCGGCGGTCTCAAAACTATGGGATAGCAGGAGTTCCCCGCGATTGAGGTAGTTGGCGTTAACCACCGCAATCATCGGTTGGCCCATATTGGTCAGGCTTTGCAGCAGGCGCTTTTTGATCAGCTGGAATTCCCGCGATTCGATCTCATATTGTTTGCTGCCCTGGTTGTAAGCAAAGGCGAACATCTTGTGCTCGCGGCAGAATTCCTCGGTCATGAAGGTGTCGACAAAGGTGACGTCGTTGTAAAGTTTGCGTACCTCGAAAATTTTTTCCCGCCCCAATCCGGTATCGCGAAACCAGTGCCGCTTCTCGCGAATATCGGTGCACTCTTCGTATTCCTTGCCGAATCGTCCGCTGTTCCAGCGCGCTTCGATATCCTTAAACAGCATTACCCCAAGGCGATAGGGGTTTAGCCGTCCCTGATGATTGGCCACGGTGCCGGCATGATGTTCGGCGTAGTCGATCAGCTCGTTGGGTTCGAGAATATGACGGGTCATCATGGTGGAATGCCAGTAGGTGGCCCAGCCTTCGTTCATAATTTTGGTCATACCCTGCGGAGCGAAGTAATAGGCCTCTTCCCGGATCATCTCCAATATGTCGCGTTGCCAGTTGGCCAGGGGGGCGTTTTCCATCAGAAAAAACAGAACGTCTCGCTGGGGGTGGCTCGGAAACTGCGGCATATCGCTTTGCGCCTCGGCAATTTTTTGGCGCTGCGCCTCAATAAACTCCGGCGGGTTGATGTATTTTTCCATGTAGGATTTGCTGCGCAGGCGTTTGATTTTGTCCCCGGCGGGGGCATCACCGTTGCGGGCCTCACGGGTAATGTAGGGAGCGTGGTAGTCGATCAGGTTTTCCAGGGAAAGGCATACGTCGATGAAATTCTCCACCGTCTCCAACCCAACCTGATCGATGTAGCGGCGCACTCGAATGGCGTGGTTGGCCATCTCATCCACCATCTTGCGATTGGTGTGGGAAAAAAAATAGTTGTGCTTAAAAAAATCGGCATGCCCGTAAACGTGGGCCATCACCAGCTTCTGATCCACCAGGGGATTGGAGCTCATCAGGTAGGCGTAAACGGGATTGGTGTTGATTACCATCTCGTAGATTTTCTGCAGACCGTAGCGGTAACCCTTGGAAAGCTGATCGTATTCCATCCCGAAACGCCAGTGCGGGTAGCGCACCGGGAATCCGCCGTAGGCCGCCAGCTGACTCATGGTGTCGTAATCCACCATCTCGAAGACAACCGGGAAAAAGTCCAGGCCGTAATCCCTGGCCAGCTGTTCGATGCCCGGTTGCAGGTCCAGAATTTCAGAATAGGTTGCGCTTTTCATTTACCCTTCCCCAGAAAATCCTTGATGGAATCGTAAATTGCCTCTTTGTTGGGAATAAAGGACAGGATCAGGTTATCGTGTTCCTCCAGATTCTGGTCCAGAAAATCCAGAAATTCCCCGCTGCCATAGGTGCTTTCCACCTGCCCGTACCCGAACAGGTTCACCCTGGGCAGCAGGCGTTCCCGCAGGATGGCCAGGCATTTTTGATTGTCCTCCTTGGACCAGTTGTCCCCATCGGAAAAGTGAAAGGTATAGATGTTCCACTCCTCCGGCGGGTAGTCGCTCTCAATCATGTGTGCGCACAGTTCGTAAGCCGAAGAAATAACCGTCCCGCCGTTTTCCCTCAGGGTAAAGAAGGTTTCCCGATCTACCTCGCCGGCCCGGGCATCGTGCACGATAAAACGGGTTTCCAGACCGTCGTATTGGTGGCGCAGCCAGGTGTCCAGCCAGAAAGTCTCCAGGCGCACGATATGCTTTTGTTCGTCCCACATCGATCCGGAAACGTCCATCATGTAGATGATCACCGCGTTGCTCTCCGGGAGGCTGGTGGTTTTCCAGGAGCGGTAGCGGAAATCCTCGCGGATGGGCACGATCTGGGGGCGGTTTATGCTGAACTGTCCGGAAATAATCTGCCGCTTGAGGGCCTCCCGGAAGGTGCGCTTGAAATGCCGGAGCGATTCCGGACCCACCTTGCTGATGCCGGTATATTTGTCCTTGCTGGAGACGATGTTCTTTTTGCCTTTGGGCTGAATATTAGGCAGTTCCAGCTCTTCCCCGATAATCTCCGCCAGCTCGTCCAGGGTCAGTTCCACCTCCAGAAGATGGCGCCCGGCCTCATTGCCGGCCTGGCCCATTCCGCTGTCCCCATCGTCCCCGCTGCCGAGCGGATCGCCGGGATTGCCATCACCTTCACCGGCTCCGCCCTGACCATTATCGCCGAAGCGAAAACGGGGCATGTCGATTTGGGGAATGGGGATGCTGACCAGGTCCTTACCTTTGCGCCCAACCATCTCCCCGTTGGAGATGTACTTGCGCAGGTTTTCCTTGATCTTCCCCTTGATGATCTGCCGGAAGCGGTTGTGGTCGTTGTCGATGTGCATTAGCATGGGTGACTAATCGTTGATTGTTGATTGTTGATTGTTGATTGTTGATTGTTGATTGTTGATTGTTGATTGTTGATTGTTGATTGTTGATTGTTGATTGGTTGCCCGTCTTAATCCACCAGCTTGACTCGAAGGACTTGCTT
>JAGRBF010000140.1 GCA_020434205.1 Calditrichota bacterium
ATCGGGGAATACATCACCACGGTGCGCAAGGACCGCCATGGTCCGGACTGGTACCTGGGCAGCCTCACCAACGAAGAAGCGCGCAGTTTTGAGATCAACCTCTCCTTTCTGGATGGCCAAGGAGAATACCTGGCTCATATTTACGCGGATGCGCCGGGAATTACCTGGCAAAATGGCGGGGAGAAAATCGCCGTTTCCCGGCGGATAGTCAGCGCGGCGGATACCCTGATCCTTCAACTGGCCCCGGGTGGGGGAACAGCGGTTCGCTTTGAGAAACAATAAGAGGTTTTATCTCCCGGGGTTTTCGTATATTGCCGGATTAATGCGCTCCAGCAATCCTTACTACCGCTCTTTTTTAGGGAAAAATCATGAAAAAACGTCTGTCCGCCATCTTGTTGATATTCCTTTTCGCCTGCAATACTACTGATACCGGAACCGCCGGAGACCGCCAGTACGCCGGGAAAGTCCAGGCCGAATTCCGCCACGCCTGGAACGGTTACAAAACCTACGCCTGGGGGCATGACGACCTCAAGCCGCTCTCCCAGAGCTTTCACGATTGGTATGAGGAGCCCCTGTTGATGACCCCGGTGGACGCCTTTAGCACCATGAAGCTGATGGGGCTCGCGGCAGAAGCTCAGGAAGCCAAACAACTGATCCTGGACAGCCTCTCCTTCGACAAGGATATCTCCGTTCAGCTTTTTGAAATCAATATTCGTCAGCTGGGTGGCCTGCTCTCCGCTTACCAACTGGATGGGGACGAGCGCTTTCTGGCCCTGGCCACCGATCTGGGCAATCGACTCCTGCCGGCCTTCGACTCGCCCACCGGGATGCCCTACCGCTACGTCAACCTCGTGACCGGCGCAACCCGCGATTCGCTGAACAATCCCGCCGAGATCGGCACCCTGCTGTTGGAATGGGGCACCCTCTCCAAACACACCGGCAACCCGGTTTATTATGAAAAAGCCAAAAATGCCCTGCGGGTTTTGTATGAGAAACGCTCCAAAATTGATTTGGTGGGCACCATCATCAACATTGAAAGCGGCCAATGGGAACGCACCGAAGCCCATATCGGGGCCAGAATCGATTCCTACTACGAATATCTGCTCAAGGGATGGCTGATGTTCGGGGATCCGGAATTGAAGGAGATGTGGGATACCCATATCCGGGCCATCAACCGCTATCTGGCGGATGAAGCGGAAAGCGGCTTCTGGTACGGCAGTGCGGATATGCACAGCGGGGAGCGAGGCGAAACGTATTTCGGGGCACTGGAGGCTTTTTTCCCGGCGGTGCTGGCCCTGGGCAGGGACCTGGACCGGGCCCGGAAGCTGCAGGAAAGCTGCTACAAAATGTGGATGCTGGCCGGCATCGAGCCGGAGGGCATCGACTATTCCACCATGGAGATCGTTTATGAAGGGTACGTGCTTCGCCCGGAAAACATCGAGTCCGCCTATTACCTCTATCATTTTACCGGGGATGCCCGCTACCTGGAGATGGGGAAAGAATACTTTGACAGTCTGGTGCGTTTTTGCCGCAATGATGTGGGTTACGCCCATCTCCAAAGCGTGCTGACAGGGGAGCAGCGCGATGCCATGCAGAGCTTTTTCCTGGCGGAAACCATGAAGTATTGTTACCTGATTTTTGCCCCGGGGAACACGGTGGACTTTGGCAAAACCATTTTCAACACCGAGGCTCATCCCCTCAAAATCTGGAAAGAATAACCCCGCCATCCCAAAGACCTGGCCGGAAGAAGGACCGAATATGCGCCTGACCCTGCTTTTATTGATGATTTTCTACGGGTGCGGCGGATCCGGAGACGCGCCGCCGGCCGACCCCGTCCCCGCCCATGAAACGCTCCGAATCCCCTCAACGGTTTTGCAGGAGGAGCGGGTCATCAACATCTGGCTGCCGCCTCAATACACCGCCTCGACGGATAGCTTTGCAGTGCTGTATATGCCGGACGGGGGGATCAAAGAGGATTTCCCCCATATTGCCAACACCATCGCTGCCCTGGTGGCCGGAGGGGAGATTGCCCCGGTTATCCTGGTGGGGATCGAAAACACCCAACGCCGCCGGGATCTGACCGGGCCTTCCAGCGTTCCCGAAGATGCCGAAATCGCCCCCATCTCCGATGGCGCGGCCCTCTTCCGGTCTTTTATCGCCACCGAGCTGATGCTAGAGATCGAAAAACGCTACCGCACCCGGCCGCAGCGGGCCATTGTGGGGGAATCGGCGGCGGGATTGTTTATCGTGGAAACCTTTTTGCTGCAGCCGGACCTGTTCGAAATTTATATCGCCATGGACCCCGCCATTTACTGGAACGATCATTCTCTGGTAAAAATGGCTCCGCAAAAACTGGGGGAATTTCCCGATCACCCCATAACCCTTTGGTTCGCGGCTTCCGACGTCATCGACATTTATCCCTATAACGATCAGTTGGCAAAAGTCCTTGAGGAACACGCACCGGTAAATCTTCGCTGGAAATACCAGAAGCGCATGGATTTGCAGCACGGCACCATTTTCCGGGCCACCAAGGAGGGCGCCTTTAAATGGGCGATGTGGCCGGCTTCCGGGACGGGTCTTTCCGGACAATAAGTTCACCGGAAATTCCGGGTGACGGCTTTTTTATTCTGATGCTGTAATTCTTCGAGAAGAAGGGCATATTTTATAGCAGGTGTTTTTTTTTGCGATGCTCATTTTTGCTTGAAAATCCGATGTTCTTGGGAGGAACAAATGAGAAACGCGTCCACTTTCCTTGCCCTTCTGTTGTTGCTCACCATTTTTCTGACGGCCCAGGTCCCGCAAGCCCCTTTCGGGCAAGATAATTTCCCTTATATGCCATCTGCCGAATCGCCGGACAGCCTCTACCCGGCCTGGGTGCGCTATTTTGGCCCGGAAAGGGAATCCGTATTCGATAAAGCCCTGGATCTGGCCCTCGACAACTCCGGCAACATTTACGTTACCGGCACGAGCGACGGCGATTATCTAACCGTCAAGTACACTTCCGCCGGAAGGGTGAGTTGGTTGGCGCATTACGCCGGGCCCGCTTACAGCAATGATATTGCCACCACCGTTGCCGTGGATAACGCCGGCAACGTTTTGGTCTCCGGTTTTAGCAGCGGTACGGATGGCGATAGCGATTACGAATGCCTGACCGTCAAATACGATTCGTCCGGCAACGAGCTGTGGGTGGCGGTTTACGACGCCAATACCACCTATACCGAGGGCTACGACCGGGTTTCTCTGGGGAGCGACAGCGCCGGCAGCGTATATCTTACCGCGACCAACCGGCATTTCCTGGTCCGTTACGATGCCGATGGAGTCGAACTGTGGGCGAGGCAGATTTCCCGGGCTATGTCCGTGGTGGCCCTGGCGCTGGACAATGCCGGTTCGGTTTACGTTTCCGGAGAGGGTAGCAATACGACCATGGATTATATCGCCACCGCCAGATTTAACGCTGCCGGGGAGGAACTGTGGATTCGCGAGAAGGAAAACTATTACCTCAACGCACGGGATTTGGCGGTAGACGGTTTGGGAAATGTCTACGTTACCGGATTCGGAGATGATTACCTGACCGTCAAATACGATTCTTCGGGAGGGGAGCAGTGGACGGCGACTTACAACGGTCCGGGGAACAGCTATGATTACGCCGAGGCCCTGGCGGTGGACCCTGCCGGGAATGTTTACGTCACCGGCCAGAGCGATTTCGGTTGCGTTACCGTCAAATACAATACCGCCGGGGTGGAGCAATGGGTGGCCCGTCAAACCGAAGCTCAGACGGAACAGGGCGGCCGCAAGGTCCTGATAGATGCAAACGGAAATGTGGTGGTGGCCGGCATTTCCCATCCCTCCGGTCAGCTCAATTTGCTCGACTACCTGACCATCCAATACAATCCCGCCGGGCAGGAAAACTGGCATCATTTTTACAGCCGCCAGGATTCGTCCTACGATTTGGTGAATGCCCTGGCAGTGGCTCCGGATGGTGCGGTATACCTCACCGGGATGAGCTTCGGGGATGAGGACTTCTACAATTTCGTCACCGTGAAATACGATTTGGCGGGAAATGAAGAATGGGCTGCGGGCTATGACGGGCCCAAAAGATCTTATGCCGGCATTTCCGCGACGGCTACAGATCTTCAGGGCAATGTTTACGTTACCGGTGGATGCAGCAACGAAAACGGCGGATGGGCATGGCCGGACTATGCCACCATCAAATACGATCCGGACGGACAAGAACTGTGGCGGGCTATTTACAATGGCCCGGCCAATTCCACCGACTGGGCAAAAGATATAACCGTCGATGCCGCCGGCAATGTTTACATTACCGGCTTTGCTACCCTTGAGGGAGGCCGGAGCACCGATTATCTGACCATCAAATACGATGCTGCCGGACAGGAGCAATGGGTCGCCGCTTACAACGGGCCGGCAAGCTCGCAGGATTACGCCTACGCCCTCGGTCTGGATGGCAACGGCAATGTTTACGTGAGCGGATACAGCCGCGATCCGACCGGAACCAACGCCACGATTACCACCGTCCAGTACGACCCTTCCGGGAATGAGCAGTGGGTCGCCCGCTATTTGGGGGCCTTCGACCTGTTCGAGCAAAAAGTTTCCCTGGTCGTCGACCAGTCCGGGAACTGTTACGTTGCCGGAATGCACTTTGAAATGACCTACACCGATCGCGATTTTGCTTTGGTGAAATACAGTTCCACCGGGGTGGAACGTTGGGCGGTGCGATATGCCGGCCCGGGCAACGGGGAAGACAGCGTCACCGATCTGGCTACGGATAACAGCGGGAACATTTACCTCACCGGCCGGAGCGTTGGCAACGGTTCGGGATCGGATTACGCGACGGTGAAATACGATTCCACCGGACAGGAACTTTGGTTAGCCCGTTACGACGGCCCCGCCGGGCAGGAGGATGCCGCAGCGGCAATTGAGCTGGACTCCTCGGGAAATATCTATGTGACCGGTTTCAGCGGGGGATTCGGCGGCGCGGATTTCGCCACCGTCAAATACGATCCGGATGGAAACCTGCTGTGGGTAGAACGTCTGGACGGCCAGAGCGGGGGAGCGGATATGGCCACCGCCCTGACCGTCTCCGCCGCCGGGAGGATCTGCATAACCGGCAACAGTGAAGGTGCCGACGGATTGATGGATGTCCTTACCGTTCAATACGATTCGGAGGGAATGGTGCGTGGTCTTCGTGTGTTCGACAATCCCGCTCTTCCGGACAATCGGGTTGCTGCCATAGTGACGGGCCCCGGCGAACAGGTTTACGTGGCCGGTTACAGCGGCAGCGAAAAACCCCGCTCCTATTCGCCGGTTATCGGCATTGGCAACCTCGACAGCAAATTTGCATTAATCAAATACTCAGCCGGGCCGGTCGCTATAGATGTGGCGCCGACCGGGTTACCGGGAACTTTTGGCCTGTCGCAAAATTATCCCAATCCGTTTAACCATACTTCGGTGATCAACTATCACATAGAGCGCGCTGCATTCGTTACCCTGGCGGTCTACAATATTCTGGGGCAAAAGGTGGCAACCCTTTTTGAGGGGCACCGGGCACCCGGAAATTACCGGGCCATTTTCGACGGACGCGGACTTGCCAGCGGGTTGTACTTTTACAGTCTGAATTCCGGTTCGTCTTCCCAAACCCTGAAGTTGCAACTGGTTAAATAAGCGCTTCTGCCCCATCTCAGCGTAAAGGGGATAGGGTGTGTTTTTGTGATTAATTTAACAAGGTCGTGGTTAATGGTGATTTAGCTTGCGGAGTGGTATTTACTTCACATGACCGTCCTCAAGTGGCCGGATGGCTTGGCATTATCAGGAAGGAACTTGCCTCAGGGAAAGGTACGGGATTTACACACATCTTTTGGACCCGGTGTTCCGGCATCGTGCCTAATCCCGCCCGGGCTCTTCGCTTTTTGGAGAATCCGGCCGGGTTATCTTAACCTCGTCGTTTTTCATCACCCGGATGGCATAAATGATGAACCAGACGACGTGCCCTACCAACACGATGATCAGCAGGGCGATCCAGAAGGTGTTCATTGTCGACTTCCTCAGGTGTTTTTCCGGAGCCGGGATCCCAACTAACGCGATAAGCCAATCTACCCCCCCTCACTCCTAAATCAAAGCCTTTCAATTTCCGGCCCGCCGGTCCGGATTGCTCCGGCAAAACCCGCCAAAATAAAAATCTGCGCAGCATTTATCGCCGTTCCTCGTAAAGACAAACAGGACAAAACACGGGAGGCCGACATGGCGAAGCACGCGGAAGCCGTAAAAGTGGATTATGATAACTGGTGCCGTTGCTGTGCATTTTATGAGTTTGACGACAATCGGGGGATCCTGTGCGGTATCACCCGGGAAAAACCGGCCTTCGGGGCGGAATGCGCGACGTTTGAATACGATGCCAACCGGGATCGCAAAAGCAGCACCACGGCGGTTAAAAGCCGCATCAAAAACAATCGCAAAAAAATGTTCGGGGTGGCTCTTTTCTGGGCGGCCTTCTCTGCCAACCTCATCATTTTTACGGTTACCCTGATGGTTAGCGGTATTGCCCTTGCCATTATGGCGCTGGGGGCTTTTCTTTATCTCAGGTGGAAACTTCAGGAAATTCGCCTTGCTGCGACGGTCCATACCCGGGATATGCTGGAAAAGAACTGATGGCCGGACTGGAACTGCCGGATTCACAATCGATCCAGGCATCGCTGGTGAATTGGCTGTGGCGGAACGGCCGGATTCGTCCCACCCCGGCGAAAATCGAAAGGGCGGTTCTAAGCCGGGATTATCTGAGCCTGTTTCGCCATTACAAATACGGGAATGCCGCCATAAGGCAGGCGGTGGTGCAAAACCTGGTGGCGCTCGATACCGTTAAAACCCGCCTGTTGCTGATCCACGCATTGAACGATCCGGTGCGCCCGGTGGTGGACGGCGCGGTTCACGCTCTTGGGATTCTGGGCATTGACGATCCCCAAAGTGTGGCGGCTATGGAAAGAATTGTGAAACGCTGGGAGCAGGAGGAACAGCGCATCAGAGATAACTGGGAACACCTTAACTTTGCCGATATACCGGGAGAATACGTGGATAAATCCAATATGCGCCACCTGAAGGAAGCCAAAAGGCTGCTGGCCAAATTCAAGGGATCCATGGCAATCGGATGATGAAAGTTCCTGCACGTATTTGGCGGGGGTGCCTTGGGGTGTCCCTGCTCCTGATCGCCGGGAGCGGATGCTACCGCCCACCTGCCTCCCGTTCCGCTGCGGATGAGCCCGTCGCTGTGCAATACCTGAACATCCCGACCCGATCCCCGGAGGCCATCGGCGGTAAAGCTTTTGCGAAGCGGATCTCCGCGCCGGACATTTTCGAACGGGAGGGGGAAATCTGCCGGCAAATCCTGGCCGGCAACGTCCCCTCGTTCTCCCGGACCCTCACCCCGGTTCGCTTCCGCGGCCACGCGGATGGTAAAGATCAGATGATAACCCTTTTCGTGGCCTGCGACTATCTGGCGATCGGCTCGACGGAGGACTATTTTTACGCACCGCTCACCCCGCTGGCCGCCCAATTCCTGGCCACCCGTCTGGACTGCACCCTGCCGACCTCCGGGATGGTGGATTTGATCTATGAAGCCGCGGAGCTGCGCCTGAAGCCGCAGCCCATCCCCCCCTCGGACAGCATGACCACCGTTGCGGTTTTCCTTCAGCATAACGATTCCGTCCGGGCCCAAATCGCCGCCACCGGATTGCAGCGCTCCCCGGAAACGCTGGTGGCGGGGCACAAGAAGGACCTGGTCATTTCCAACAAAATTTACGACCATCACAAAAACACCGGCCGGGTGGTGATCTACGGATGGCACCGCGGCCCCGGATTGCCCATCCAGCCCGAGTACAACGGCCATCACGAAAATTACGCCGACTACTCCCACGGGGTGCGGCTGATTGCCAATGAGATGCTCATCAATGGAAAAGTCTTCCGAATACCGGATATTCTGAAAAATCCCGCCCTGGCGCCGCTGTTGACCAACGGGGGGATCATCCGGAAACCCTTCTATCCGGCCAAAGCCTTCTTTTGAACCGAATACACCCGCTCGACCATCACTACGAAAGGATGTGAATGAAAAATGGCCGTCCCATATATCGCCTGACCGTCTGCCTGCTGGTAACGTGGAGCGCCCTGCTGTTCGCACAAGGAGAAACGAATAACGCCGTTTTTTACTCGAAGATCCTGAGCCGCGAGCAACCGCTCCAGGTGTATCTGCCGGCCGGGTATGCCACCGGCGACTCAAATTACCCGGTCCTGTATATCCTGGACGGCCAGTTTTTTTTCTTCCACGGGGTGGCCTTTCAACAGACCTCGGACTGGCGGAGTTTGTCGCCGCAATACCTGGTGGTGGGGATCAGCAGTGTGGATGCCCAGCAGCGCGGCCGGGATTTTGGTTCGGAGGCACGCTTGCCGGTGTACGGCCGTTTCCTGGAAGAGGAGCTTTTCCCTTTTGTCGAAAAAGAATACCGGGCTTCCGGAGAACGTATCATTTTCGGGTGGGAATCGGCGGGGTATCTGGTTACCCAGATTCTGCTGCGCCAGCCGGACCTTTTTGACGCGTATCTGGTCGCCAGCGGTGCGGCCGCCGACTCGGGAGCCTTTGAGGCCTTTGCCAGCGGCAATCCCGGCCGGGAAAAATTTTTCTATTTTGCCTTCAGTCCCGCCGAAACCTGGAACGCCAAACTTTTTGGGGATTTCAGCGCCATGCTGCAAAACCGGGCGCCGGCTTTTTTGCGCTGGCAGATCGAGTCCCTCCCGGAAGAGGACCACCACTCCACCCCGTACCGCACCATCTTTCGGGGGCTTAGCGAATATTACCGATCCTACCAACCCCTTTGGATTAAGGATGCGGAAGCGCTGGCGGAAGCCGGCGGACTGGAAGGGGTGGAGCGCTACTACCGGGAGCGCGGGCAAAAATACGGGGTTTCCCCCGAAATTCACGGCGCCACTCTGCTCAGTATCCTGTCCCTGGCCATGCGGGGGGACGATTTTACCCTGTTTGAGGAATGTATGACCCGTTTTACCGGGGAGGTGCACGGGCTCAATCCGATCGGCTGGTATCAGCGTTACGGACAATTTTATCTGAAGCACCATCAGCCGCAAAAAACGCTGGCCCTGTACGAGATGGGGCTGAAGCGCTATCCGGAGGCCAGCGCTCTGATCGCCGGGATGGGGGAAGTTTACCTGCAAACGGGGGATGCAGAGCGGGCCCGGGCTCAATTTCGCAAGGCATTGGCCATTGCCGAAAAATTTGATGAGGATGCCCGCAGCGAATATCGCGAAAAACTGGAAAATCTGACCACCCGATAAGGGAGCCGTCTTTGGATCGACACCCCCATGAAGCCTATTTTTATCGCAATCGCGGCGAATGGCGGTGGAGGGCGGAATTCCGTCTGAAAAACCGCAAGGCTTTGCTGAAATCCGGGCTTGCCCGGCTCCACCGATACCGCTATTTGAGCATGCTGCTGGTTCAGAAGGTGTTTGGCCCGTTTTACCTGAAAACCGAAGTGGACTATCGGGAAGGGGAAGGCCGGGTCCGGCATACCAGCCGCTTTGGAAAATGGGGGATCTGTTTTTTTCTCAGCGAAAAAACCTTTTTGTTTTTGCCGGATGGGGAAGGTTTGCGCCTGGATTGCCGGGAGGCTTTTTGGCCGCGCCTATCCGCGTTTACGGTTTATGAGGATTTACAGGGCCGGGTATCTTCCGATGCGACCGGGGCCACCTATCAAATGCCTTTTCTCGGAGAAGTCTGTACTTTCCAAGCCAGGCTGGACGGCAAAATCGGGCGCATCGCTTTCCAAAACGACTGGGGGAGCGGGGAATTTGTCCTGAAGGAAACTTCCCTGGCAAAACTCAGGTCCCGCTTTAATAACCCCTAAATCCGGAAACCTCACCCGATGCCAGAATCCCCCCAGCCCTTGCCGGTTCGCGAAGCGGTTCGCGCCATCATCATCACCCCGGAACAGGAGGTTCTGATGCTGCGGATCTGCGCCCCGGACCGCGAGGACTGCTTCTGGATTATGCCCGGCGGCGGTTTGGAAACGGGTGAAAGCGTCGAAGCAGCTCTGAGGCGGGAGCTCGCGGAAGAAGTGGGCTTGATGAACGTGCAAATCGGTCCGCTATTGTGGCGCCGGCGCCATACCTTTACCTGGGCCGGCAAGCGTCTGTGCCAGTCGGAGCGCTACTTTGCCGTGCAGCATCCCCGCTTCCGGCCGGAGATCTCCGATCCGGTGGAGGCCGCGGTGGTCCGGGAGTTCCGGTGGGCGCCGGTAGGAGAGCTGCACACCATTAAGGAGCGGATTACCCCGCTGAAACTTCAGGGAATTGTCCGGGATTTCCTGTCCGGGGGGCCGCCATTGGAGCTGCCCCCGGTAGAGGTGCTGGTGGATTAAAAATATTCCCGAAAGGAGGAGAATCAATATGGAAGATCATCACCGCGAGTCTATCCGGCTTTTTTTGAGGCGATATCAGTCCGACCCGAACCTCCTCGCGGTATTGATGGGGGGCTCCCTGGCGCACGGTTACGCCAGACCGGATTCGGATATTGACCTTTTGTTGCTGGTGGAGGAGGGGGAATTTGCCCGCCGTAAAAGCGAAAAGAAGCTGACCTTCAGCGTATTGGACATTTGCACGTACCCCGGTGGTTACATCGATTGCAAGGTAATCGACCTGCCTTTTATAAACCAGGTGATACGGAACGGCAGCGATCCGGCCCGATATGCCTTTCAGGATGCGGAAATTCTGTTTTCCCGGTTGGATACTCTGCCGGCGCTTTTGGCCGGTGCGACCGCATTTCCCGTCGCAAAAAAGGCTTCGAGACGAGAGCGATTTGCCGCGCAGGTGCTGGCCTGGAAGTGGTATTACGGGGAAGGCCGGAAGAGGAACAATGCCTATCTGCTTTCCCTGGCCGTCCAGAAGCTGGTATTGTTTTCGTGCCGGCTGATTCTCAACGAAAATGAAATGCTCTATCCTTTTCACAAGTGGTTGCTTCGGGAAACGCAGAAGGCCCCTCATAAACCGCTCGGGTTCGACAATTCCCTGCAGCAACTCCTGACAGAACACGACCAGGCTCTGGTAAACGGATTTTGTGAGGCGATGTTAACCTTCCTGGATCTGGATGAAGTTGCCCTGGACTGGGCCAATCATTTCATACGAGACAGCGAAATGAACTGGCTGGATGGGGAACCGCCGGTGGATGATTTGTAACGGGAAGACCCGTAATCCTTCCGAAAAGCCCGCCCTTTATTTCTCCCCCTTACTCTTAAAAAAAACTGCAATTTCCGGGTGGAAAAGGTGTCCAAGGTTTGACTGCTCTGATGAATTGTGTCTCACAGCGGGGAAAAAACCACCAATTCTAAAACGGATCGCATTTATGAAAAAAGTACTATGGCTTTTATGTCTTCTGGGCACGACGGTTTTCGGCCAGGAATTTAACCTGACCCTTCACCTCACTGACGGAACCACGGTTACCATTCCCATCGATGATATTCGCCGCCTCGATTTTGACGGGGTAACCGGTATTGATGACGGGGAAGATACCCAGCAGGTTATCAGCGAATTCAAACTGTTGCAGAACTATCCCAATCCCTTTAACCCCACCACCACCATCGCTTATCAGCTCCCGGAGAAGGCCGCGGTTACGGTGAGCATTTTCGACATCAGCGGGAAACTGATCAAAGTGCTGCTCAGCGAAACCCAGGCCGGCGGAACGCATCAGGTTGTCTGGGACGGCACCAATCAAAATAACAGCGGGGTTTCCAGCGGCATTTACATTTACGCCGTCCGAAGCGGGAATTCGGTGCTGGCCAAACAAATGCTCCTGATCAAATAAGGTGGAGAAAAACGTGAAAAAATTTATTTTGCTCCTGATGAGCGCGACTTTTGTGTCCACCGGCATTTTCGCCCAGGTGGTGAATATTGTTAAAAACGACGGCAGTACTCAGCAGTTTGACCTGGCCGATGTGGCCAGTATGACGGTGGGAGTGGTCGATTCCAACGCCTCCGGAGAGGGCTTTTTACGGGTCCACGGCGCCGCGGGAATCTCCCAGTTGTTCGTTGAGGAAATCGACAGCCTGTATTTCAACACGGACGGAACGGTGGCTTATTTCCAAACGGCCCGCAGTTTGAGTGAATTTACCCTGGCGGATGTGGACAGCATGACCTTCTCCGACGTCATGGATTCCACGGTTTATGTGAACTACGCCGGCAGCGCGGCCACGGTTATCAACCCGATGGCGCCGCTGGGGGTTTCGGTGTCGGTGAGCGGTGCGGATGTAACCGTAGACGCCGCGGCGGACATCAGCAATCTCAATTACCGGCTGTCCGGCAATAGCGGGGACGGCATGTTCAAGATTTATTCGGACAAGAAGCTGAATCTCTACCTGGACGGCGTGCAGATTACCAACCCCGACGGTCCGGCCATCAACATTCAATCCTCCAAAAAAATGTCGGTATTTCTGAAGACCGGCACCACCAGCGTTCTCACCGACGGGGAAACTTACGCCACCCCTCCCAACGACGAAGATCAGAAGGGGGCATTCTTCAGCGAGGGTCAGCTGATTTTCGCCGGTAGCGGCGCCCTGCAGATCAACGGGGTGGGTTCGGATGAGCACGGCCTGGTTAGTGACGATTATATCGAGGTCAACGAAGGGGCAATCACGGTCCTCAGCGCCGTAAAGGACGGAGTGCACGTTAACGACGGCTTTTTCATGAACGGCGGCTCCCTCAACATCAACTCCGATGGGGACGGCATCGACGGCGGCGCCGGTCCGGTGGAGATCCTGGGCGGAAACATTGTGGTGCTGAACGGCGAGAATGACAACGACGCCATCAAGTGCGACAGCACCATTCTGATCGCCGGGGGCACCGTGGACCTGACCGTGGCCGGCGACCAGTCCAAGGGCATCAATTCCGACCAGGATGTGGTGATAGCCGGCGGCATGCTGACCATCAGCACCAGCGGAAACGTGGTGCTGGAGCCGGACGGTTCGGGATTCGATCCTTCCTATTGCACCGCCATCAAAGCCGGGACGGATGTGAGCATTTCCGCGGCCACAGTGATACTCAGTACCGTGGGCGAAGCGGGACGCGGCATTTCCGGGGACGGCAACTTCAGCATGAGTTCCGGCATCCTGTCCATCAACTCAACGGGAGACGGGGCGGCCTATACCAACGCCGACGGCGACCTGGACGCTTACCATGGTCCGTGCATCAAAATGGATGGTAATATCGATATCGCCGGCGGGGAAATTACCCTCAACCATTCCGGGGACGGTGGCAAGGCGCTTACCAATGACCTGGAAATGCGCTTCGGAACGGCGACCAACGCGCCGGTGATCAACATTACCACTTCCGGTCAGAACATTGTGATTACCGGGGGACGCGATCCGGAGACCGCCGAAGCCAAGGCCATTTCCGCCGACAGCGCCATTGTGATTACCAGCGGCACCTTCAATATCTCGTCCGCGGACGACGGGATCAAATCCAAAGCGGCCATCACCGTCAACGGCGGCAACATCAACATTACCAATTCCTATGAGGGCATCGAGGCGCCCTTCATCACCTTCACGGCCGGGGAGGTCCATGTTCTGGCCAGTGACGATGCCCTCAACGCCACCTTCGGCGTGGGTGGGGAACAGGACGACGGCAGTTTACTGGCCATGAACGGCGGCTACGTTGTGGTTAGCAGCAGTGGCGGGGACGGCATCGACAGCAACGGGCGCCTGCACATCAACGGCGGGACCATCGTTGTGCACGGTCCCCCCTCTTCCCCGGAAGTGGGGGTGGATGTGAACGGGGCCTTCCTGGTGAACGGCGGGTTTATGGTGGTTTCCGGCACCAATTCCAACATGACGGAGATTCCCAGCCAATCTTCCGGACAGTATTCGCTGCTGATGCGCACCAGCACCAGCCTGAATGCCGGCGCCCTTTTTCATCTGGAAGACGCGGCCGGGAACGAGCTGGTCACCTTTGCGCCGGAGCGTCGCTACTATTCGATCACCTTTTCCTCCGCGGCGCTGAGCAACGGCACCACGTACCGGATTTACACCGGCGGGTCCTACAGCGGGGGCACCGAGGCGGACGGGGTTTACAGCGGCGGCACTTATTCCGG
>JAGRBF010000141.1 GCA_020434205.1 Calditrichota bacterium
GCTGCTTCTGGTTCTGATTGGCTGGTATAGTTTCGTCAATGCCCCGACCAATTTTCAATTTTCCCTGCGCACCCTGGAGCAATACCACCCCACCAATGCCGCCCGCGCGTTTCTGCTGGGCAATTTCGATGAAAACAACGACGGCAAAATCCGCAACAAGGACCTGCTGGAAGGCTGGGGAATCTCCCCCTATCCGGAAGTTGCCTCCATTGTCAAATTGGCAGACGCCAACCTCAGCGACAAGCTGGAGGGAGAAGAAATCGACAATGCCGTCCGCCGTTTCGGGGAAATTCTGATTGAGCGGGTGATGGGGGCGGACAGCAATGGGGACGGCTATCTGTCCCCGGAGGAATGGGAAGCGGTCCTCAAGATCTGGCATCACGACCAGGCCCTGGATGCCTTCGATCCCGGGTTGCCGCAAAATCTGGGGGATTGGGATGCCAACAGCGACGCGGTGCTGGATCGCCCCGAGGTGGAACTGGGCATTGCCGGGTTGGCGGTCCGGGCCTTTCGCGCTTACGATGCCGCCTACCGCCTGCGTTCCTTCGATGCCAACGGGGATGGTCTGTTGTCGCCAACCGAATTGTCCGGAATCGATCTGGAATGGCGTGTTCCCGGGGGAACCCAACAACAGGCGGGGGAGAGGGGAATTACCCCCTTCCAATTGCAGGAGAAACTGCTACAACTCAGCGAAGACCGGCTCACCGATATTCAGTACTGGCTGGCCCGCAACAATCCGGAAGCCCTTCCCTAGGCCGGGAAGGGCCGCAGACGGGCTTCCGTAGTCATGGGAACCGGAAAACGTTTAACCATGGTCAACACGTTTTCAGGACTCCCAACCTCGTAGGAAACCTGGTCCATTACCTCATTGATAATAAACAGCCCCATCCCGCTTTCCGGGAGATTGGGAATGTCGGTCGGATCAAAGTCGAAATCCGGAATCTTGAAATTGTCGTTGGCTTTGCCCCGGTCCCGCACCCGGAACTCCATTTCCTCGTTGGTCATGCTGACATCCAGAACCACGACCTTCTCCACGTCGCAATCATAACTGTGTTTGATCACATTGTTGATGGCTTCGCTTAGGCAAAGCTCGATGCGAAAGGCTTCGCTTTCGGGAAAGGGATACAGCTTGCAAAATTTATTGACCGCCGCTCCCACCAGGGATACGTTTTTGAGGTCCCCCGGGATGGACAATTGAATGGTGCGAATATAGTTTTTCATAGAAGTAGCCCCCTGAATTTTCCAATTGAAAAGATTTAATTGGAAAGCGCGGCTACCGCATCATTCTCGTTTCCGTAAATTTGGAAAACCTGGTCCATGCGGGTGAGGCGAAACAGGCTTTGTACCCCTTCCTGAGTGCCGCACAGCACCATGTCCCCCTCGCGTCCCAGCATCTTCAGGCTGGAAACGATTGCCCCGAGACCGGTACTGTCGATAAACTGAACCCGATCCAGCGAAACGACGATGAGCTGATTACCCTGGTTGATGATCTGGCTCATCTGCTGCTTGAAATTGCCGGCCAGGCTGGCATCCAACCGCTCTTCGAGAGGCTTGACAACCGTTACGTTACCAACTTGTTTGGCGTGGATTTCCATGTCCAACTCCTTATGGTGTAAAGTCTACATCTGTGTAGACGGAATAGGCTTCATCTGTGTCAGGAAGTAAGAATACCTTCCCCTGCGTAATTTTGGCTGTTGACGTTGTCCCGGATCTCCGGGGCATCGGGATTGATTTCGATACCCAGCAAACTGATGTCGTCCTTCATGACGTCGTGTTCGCACCAGTTCTCCACGGAATGGATCAGGCTTTCGATTCCCTCGCTTAAGGGGCCTTGGAAATGGCGGTGCAGAATATTCCCCATTTGTTCCAGGCCGAAAAAGGCTTCCGATGCATCGCGCGCCTCGGGAATGCCGTCCGAATAAAAATAGAGGCGATCGCCCGGATGGAGCTGAATGTTGTTTTCGGGATAATCGATCTCGTCCAATACCCCGACCGGAACCCCGTAATTGCGAATAACCTCCGAGCCGCCGGCGGAAATCCGGACGATTTCCGGATGTCCCGCGGAAATGTAGCGGAAGTTGTAGGTTGCGGTATCCAGGACCCCGTAAATGAGGGTAAAAAACTGGCTGGATTCTTCGGAGATCTGAAAACGGCGGTTCAGCACCCGGGCCACCTGGCTGGGGGCGGTAATATCAAAACCCGTTCCATCCTCCCGAACCTGGCGAACCAGGGAGTTCCCTTCGGAAACCTCGGAGAGCATGCGGCTCAGGGTAAAGGCCAGCAGTGCGGCGGGGACTCCGTGCCCGGAGACATCCAGGATGTAAACGCCCAGGTAACGATCGTCCAGACGAAAAACGTTGAAGGTGTCGCCGGCCAACTCATCACAGGCCTTAAAGGCCCAGTCCACCGTGATGTTGGGGGTGTTGGGCAGGTTGTGGGGAAGCATGTTGGATTGAATTGCGGCGGCCGCGTCCAGGTCCTTTTTCATGCGCTGGTTGGCATTGCTGAGCTCTTTTTTCTGGCGGAGCAGGTTGCGCTCCAGATGCACCACCCGCTCGCCGGCCAGAAGGCGGGCTTCCAGTTCGCTGGGGTCGAGCGGTTTGAAAATATAGTCGTCCGCCCCACCTTTCATTCCTACGATCAAATCGCCCTTCTCGTTTTTCGAGGTCAGCATGATGATGTAGGTATATTCTTCACTTTGAATATTGCGGATGGCCTTAACCAGCTCCAGGCCGTCCATGTTGGGCATCATCCAGTCGGTGATGACCACCGGAAAATGGTTTTCCTGATAATAGTTCAGGGCTTCCCGCCCGTCCCTGGCGGATACCACCCGGTAGCCCAGCTTTTCCAGACCGCGGGTCAGTAATTTGTTGGAAACCTTGTCGTCTTCCGCAATAAGAACCGATTTTGCTTCGCTTAAACTCATCCTTGTCACTTTTCTCCATTATGATCCAATAGATGCTTTGTTGGTTATCGGCAAATGCCGGAGAAAGGATTAGTTTTTTTAAGCACCCAACATGCGTCTGGTCGCTTGAAATTTGATAAATAATGACTTAAAATAAGTGGCGGGGTGAAACAGCGAAACAGCGAAACGGAAAAACAGCGACAAAAGGAAAAATTGCTGGTTAACCATTCCGTTTTTCAAGGTTCAACAAAACAGCAAAAACGACTCAACCACCATTGACGCTATTACATTACCATCAGGAGAGCCAATATGAGCTTTAACTACGTGCCTGGCCAGACCGTTACCGTCCCGGAAATAGAATATAAACAGACTGTTAAGTTGGCTGCAGGGAAAACCGCAGTTGTGGTGGTCGATATGCAGAACGACTTTGTGAAGCCGGACGGCACCCTGGTGGTGGAATCCGCAGCAGGCACGATCCCCAATATCCGCGCCCTTCTGAACGCCGCACGATCTGCCAAAATTCCCATTGCCTACACCCAGGATACCCATTTCGACGGGGATCCGGAATGGGAGATCTGGCCGGAACACTGTAAAAAGAATACCTGGGGCTGGCAGATCATCGACGAACTGAAACCGCATGCCACCGACCTGGTGGTGGAAAAAAGCCGCTACGACGGGTTTTACGGCACCTCACTGGAACACTTTCTCAGCCGGGTCTGGAAGGTGGAAAACCTGATTATCGTCGGCACGGTCTCCAGCATTTGCGTGGCTCATACCGCTGCTTCGGCGGGATTGCGCTGGTTTAATGTGACGGTTCCCGCCAACGGCATCTCCGCCCTCACCGAGTTCGATCAGGCCCTGACCCTCCGCCAGGTCTCCTGGCTGTATCTGGGGGATGTGGTGCATTCGGTCAGCGATATTCAATTCGTGAAATAGGGGAATCCGTGCAGGAAAAGAATCGCCAGCTCGTGGAAGGTATTCTGTATACCGACCAGTACCAACTGACCATGGCCCACCTGTATTACCGCCACGGTTTGCACGAACGGCCCGCCCAATTTGACCATTTTTTTCGCCGCTATCCGGACTACGGATTGCACAAGGCCGGCTATTGTGTTAGCGCCGGCCTGGAATGGCTGCTTTCCTGGATGAAGGAAGCCCGCTTTACCCGGCCGCTTCTGTCTCATCTCGGCGCTCAAAAAAGCAGCAGCGGCAGACCTCTTTTTGAGCCCGATTTTCTGGAATGGTTGGAAAATGATTTTGATTTTTCCCGCCTGAATATGCGGGCAATCGCCGAAGGACGGGTGGTCCATCCCCACGTCCCCCTCACCGTGGTGCGAGGTCCCCTGGCCATCGCCCAGATTCTGGAAACGGCCCTGCTCAATCAGCTCAATTTCCAGACCCTGATCGCCACCAAAGCCGCCCGCATCCGGGAAAGCGCCCGCGGGCAGCTGATGCTGGAGTTCGGCCTGCGTCGCGCTCACGAACGCGGTGCCCTGGCCGGGGCCCGGGCCGCGCTGATCGGCGGGGCGGATTATACCTCCAATGTGGGCATCTCCCATTTGCTGGGTTTTTCGCCCAAGGGCACCCATGCTCATAGCATGATCCAGACTTTTCTGGCCATGGGACAAAGCGAACTGGATGCCTTTCAGGCTTATGCCGATCTTTATCCCGACGATTGCCTGCTGCTGGTGGATACCATCAACACTTTGGAGAGCGGGGTTCCCAACGCCATCAAGGTCTTCGAAAATCTGCGCAAAAAAGGGCATCGCCCGGTCGGGGTGCGTCTGGATTCCGGGGACCTGGCATATCTGAGCATTCAGGTTGCCAAAATGCTTAACGAGGCCGGCTTTCCCAATACCTCCATCGTGCTCTCCAACAATCTGGATGAGTTGGTCATCTGGCAGATTGTCACCCAGATCAGCGAAGAGGCACCGCGCTACGGGGTGGATCCCGATCAGCTGATGGGACGGCTGATTTACGGGGTGGGAACCCGTCTGATCACTTCTCAGGGGGATTCCAGTCTGGGCGGGGTTTACAAGCTGGTCTCCCTCCAGGAAAACGGGCAATGGGTTCCCGCCATCAAAATTTCCGAAACCCCGCAAAAGACCCCCAATCCCGGCAATAAAGCGGTCTGGCGCCTCTACGACCAGCGAGGAAAAGCCACCGCGGATCTCCTGACCCTGGAGGACGAAAAACCCCAGGACTTTGCGGAACTGATGCTTCGCAATCCCATGGACCACACCAAAAAACGCCGCATTGCCCGGGCGGAGGTTTCCCGGGTGGAACCCCTGTTAATCAACGTGATCCGCGAGGGACGCTACTGCTACGACTGCCTGCCCATCGAAGGGTTGCGCGCTCGCCGAAAAGCGGATGTGGAAGCCCTGGACCCCGGTATCCGCCGCCTGATGAATCCCCATATTTATCACGTTTCCCTCTCCCAAAACCTGTGGGATGTAAAAGAGCAACTTCTGACCCGCATTAAAAACGGAGGGAATCCCAATGCCCTTTGATCCGGTGCGGATTCGCGAGCATTTTCCTGCCCTGGCCATAGAAGATCACGACAAACCGCGCGTCTACCTGGACGGTCCCGCGGGAACCCAGGTGCCCCGGGCGGTGATAGACCGGACCGTGGATTACCTGGTTAATCACAACGCCAACGGCGGGGGAGCCTTTCGCACCGCCCGGGCCACCGATGCCATCAGCACCGAAGCGCATCTGTTTATGGCGGATTTCCTGAACGCACCTTCTCCGCTGGAAATTGTGTTCGGTCCCAATATGACCACCCTGACCTACCAGATCTCGCGCAGCCTCGGCAAAATTTTTCGGCCCGGGGAGCGCCTGATGGTAACCCGCATGGATCACGACGCCAACGTTTACCCCTGGGTGCAATTGGCGGAAGATCTGGGCCTGGAGGTTCTGTGGTTGCCCTTTGATACCGGCACTTTTCGCTTCGATCCGGAGGCTTTTCGCCAACTGCTGGAGCAGGGGGTAAGGCTGGTGGCCTTTTGCATGGCCAGCAATGCCCTGGGGACCATCAATCCGGTTAAGGAGATGTGCCGGATGGCCCGGGAAGCCGGGGCCCTCAGTTACGTGGATGCCGTTCAATATGCGCCGCACGGTCCGATTGATGTTCAGGATCTGGGGTGCGATTTTCTGGTTTGCTCCGCCTACAAATTTTTCGGGGGTCACCAGGGCATTTTATGGGGCCGGGAAGAGCTGCTGAGCGAATTGTATCCCTATCAGGTGCGCCCCGCAGCCGCCAAACTGCCCAAACGTTTTTAGACCGCAACCTAATCCTTCGAAGGGCAGGCCGGGGTGATCGGCGCCCTCAGCTATCTTGCCGGGCTGGGAGAAACCCAGGCTGTCGAATTTCAGGCTCAGTTTGATC
>JAGRBF010000142.1 GCA_020434205.1 Calditrichota bacterium
TACAGTCTCCAGGCTTTTCGCCCTTTCGCCCTTTCGCCCTCTCACCCTCTCGCTTTTCGCTTTTCGCTTTTCGCTTTTCGCTTTTCGCTTTTCGCTTTTCGCTTTTCGCTTTTCGCTTTTCGCTTTTCGCTTTTCGCCAAAGCCAGGAAACAAAACAAACCCTATCCCATGACCGCAGAAATTGCCCTTCAGCACCTCCAGCGCCTCTTTGCGGAGGACCATTGGCCGACCACCCGGCGTTTGGTTGCCACCCGGGAAGATCCCCAGCCTTTTGTTACCGCCAATATTCTGGCCATTCTGCGCAGGACCAGCCTGCCCGGGGACATTTTCGACAACCTGATGAAGCGGACCCGCCCTTTTCTGGCGGGTTTTCAGGCGGGTCATCGGGTCTACCACTGGCCCCTGCGCAACGGGGTGTCCGCCATGGCCAACTCCCGCCTGTGGGGGCGGATTCCCGCCCTTCGCCTCAGCCCTGATGCCGACAACACCTGCCTCCAGCAACTGGCTCTGCGAGAAGAGAAGTGGTATCCTGCTATCCTCGAAGACCTGAAGTATTTCCGGGCCACCAGCCCCCCCTTCCGGCTGCCCGCCATCCAGGCCGGGTTTCCCCGGGTGGAGGGCAGCTTTCTGACCTGGTTTCCGCCCATGGAGCAATGCCGGGACCCCAAACTTGAGACGGTGGACCTGGGGGTAAACGCCAATATTCTGTGGTTTCTGGGCGAAACCGGGCAGATGGAAACCCGGGGTGCAGCCCAAACCGCGGCCCTGGTTCGGGAGCTTACGGAAGAGGGTTTTTACCGTCGCGAGCCCTTCCTGGCCAGTCCCTATTACCCTTTGCCGGCGGTGCTGGTCTACCTGCTTTCCCGCGCCATTCGCTGGGGAAACCTAAGGGAGTTGGAAGACCTGGGGCCCGTGTTGATGCGCCATGCCGCGGACATCCGGCCCAACAGCGGGTTCGAATGGCTTTGTCTGGCCAACAGCGCCGCCCTGTGGCAGTCCGAGGCTCTGGCCGCAACGTGGTTGGATAATGCCCTGGCCCATCCCCGAATGCTAAGCCCCTTTTACGTTGCCCCCCTGGCCTTTCCCCTTGCTCAGCGTTTTACCCCCTTCAAAGCAATCGCACAATCCCCATTAACCCATTTGAAATTCGAGAGCGAGGCCCTATTTTGGGCTATGCTTTTCTGGCAGCAGAGCTCCCTGTCAACCGGTGGCCGGGGGACTACTCCAGCCACTAAAATCCGAGGATAATATGGCCCGGCATTCCAATGAGTTGCTGATCGAAAAATTCTACAAAAATTTCCAGAAATTGAACGCTGAGGAAATGGTGGATTGTTACCATCCGGATATCCACTTCAGCGACCCCGCCTTTGGCGATTTGCAGGGCAAGGATGCCGGAGACATGTGGCGCATGTTATGCGGGAACGCCAAGGACCTGCGCATCCTTTTCGACCGGGTTTCCGCCGGGGACCGGGACGGCAGTGCGCATTGGGAAGCCCACTATACCTTTTCCCAGACCGGCCGCAAGGTGCACAATATCATCGAAGCGCGTTTTGTTTTCCAGGACGGATACATTATCCGCCATGCCGACGCTTTCGACATCTGGCGCTGGTCCGGCATGGCTCTGGGGATTAAGGGAAGTTTGTTGGGCTGGACGCCGCTGGTCAAAAATGCCATTCGCGGCAACGCCCTGAAAGCCTTGCGCAAATTTCAGGAGCGCTAAACCCGCCGTCGCCGGAGTGTAAAAAACCAAAACCCCCTGGCCCCGAGGTTTAACTTCGGGACCAGGGGGTTAAGTTTAACTTCGGGGCCAGCTTTGTTAGAAGTGAAAACCGAAGCTGAAGAACATGGTCGGCATCCCCAGTACCGCAAAACCTCCCAGGGCCAGACCGGCCAGCACCAGGACAAAGGGAACGTAACTCATGCCCTGGATGAGGTGATTATCCCAGGAAAAATGGTGCAGGAAAGGCATCATCACAAAAGCGATGGCCAGGCCCAGGAAGGAAACCTGGAACATCGCCAGGCAAATCCCAATAAATAAGATCCCGCACAACATCTCGAAAGCTTGAACCCCCTTTTGATCCGGATGGCTCTTGTCCACAAAGGCCCGCAGGTAATTCAAAATCTCGCCGCCAAAGGAGCCCTTGTGAAGGGCGGGTTTCAGGGCAGTGTCGCCGGAGCGGTCCCCGGTTACCAGAAAGGTGGCCTTACCGGTCATCATATAAGATAGCACCCCAACCGCGGAGAGCGGCCCCAGGGAAGCGTAGACCACGGTGCTATGGCACAGGAAACGAAAGAGTTCCACGGGCTTGCGCCACATGTCCATCACAAAACACAGCACCGGCGCCACAAAACTCACCAGGGTAATCAGGAAAAAGTCCGCACTGTAAACCGCCTGGAAGCCCGGGGCCAATCCCCAGGTGGGCAGCACCAGGGTCTCTCCGCCCATTTCCAGGGTCAGGGGACGCAGGATCCCGAACAGCCAGGGCAACACCATGTTGGCGTTGATCATAAAGATGAAGTAGAAGAGGGTCAGCGGCAGGTTGAGGGTCGGGAAAAGGATATCAAACTTTTCGGACCATGTGATGTTGCGCGCCCGAACCAGACGGCCGAATTCCTGATGCAAAAATTCGCAGGTGCCGCGGGTCCATTTGATGTGGCGGATGCGGAAAGCCCGCACCGTCTCCGGAAAATCTTCGTAGCAAACCACCTCGCGGGCAAAATAACCGCGCCAGCCCAGTTCGCGGATGCGAATGGCAAACCCCAGATCTTCGCTGACGATTTCCGGGAAACCGCCGATTGCCTGCCAGCTCTCGCGGCGCAGGATGGCGCCGTGGCCGAGGAACATCACAAAACCAAAGGCATTGCGCAACGGCTGATACCAGCGCCAGTGGGTGTCTATCCCCTTACCCAATGCTTTGGCCAGGGAAGAAGTGGCGCCGGGGTTGGCCTGATGGTTGGCCTGGACAAAGCCGATTTTATCATCGCGCTCCAGATAAGGAACCAGCTTGCGCAGGAAATCCTGCGGCAAAATTTCGTCCGCGTCGGCGATGGCAAAATAAGGTTCGCGAACCACCGTGCGCAAAGCGTGATTCATATTGCCCGCCTTAAACCCGCGGCGGTTGGCGCGCCGGACCACCTCAACCCGACCGGGATTGAGGGCGGCAAAAGCGTCGATTTGCTGCTGGTAAGCGGGATTACTACTATCGTCCAGAATATACACCTTGTAGTTGGGGTAATCCTGAGCGACGCAGGACCAGGCGCTTGCTTCCACGAAATCGTTGCAGGTGGTGTAGAGAACCGCCACCGGGGGAAGCGCTTCGTCCGGAAGGGGTTCGGCAATGGCCTGATGGCGGGTTTTCCAGTTGTAAACCCCGGCAAACAGCAGCACCCCGAGGTTGTAAAAGCCGTACAGCCAGGCGATTTCGATGAAGAACACAAAAAATCCGAGGGCGGCATTTTCAAAGGGCGTGTCCGCCATGTCCATCAGGGAGGCCAGCCGGGGGTGAAACCAGAGCAGGGCCGCCAGCCAACTGCCGAAGATGGTGAGATACAAAGCGGGACTGGGCTTGGCGCTCACATAGGAGCGCTTCAGCGAATTGCCTGTCCCTTGAAGGGTTTGATGATGGGCAGACATGATTATTTCCTTTCCAGGGCAAGGGTAAGTCCGACTTCGGCGACGGTAATGCGGCTGTCGCCAACGGCTTCACGGCGTCCGGTTACAAAAAGCTGATGACGTCCCATCAGGCGGGAATTGAGGGTAAGGTGGGCGGTGTTGATGCTTTCGCGGCCACCGGCCAATTCCTGCTGTCCCCCACCATAACCGGCCACCAGGGACAGGGTAGGCGAAAAGCGATATTCTCCGACCCCCAGAACCCGCCAGTCGAAGAAACTCCCCTCGTTTCGCCAGCCGGCAAAGAAGGTCGGTTCCAGGGAGAAGGCCTTGCCGTAGTTGCGGCGCACCGCGGAAAAGAGCAGAAAGTCCGGAGAGCCCGCGGAACGGCTGATCATCAGCCCGCCGGTTTTGAGAACCGTTGCCGCAGGCAGGAAAAAGGCCTGTTCGGCCATGATGAGGTTTTCCTGAAGGTTGCCGGGCAGGTTGCGCATGCCGGTTTCCAGGGTGGTGGTTCCGAAATCCGCAAAAGAACGCGAGACCCCAAACATAAACCCGGCCGCGCTTTCTTCCCGCTGCAGGAGCAGGCTGTTGTCCAGTGAGAGGGTATTGTCGTAACGCAGCCAAAAACGCATGTTGCCGCCGGGGCGAATCGAAACGCCGGCACCGCGCAAACCCGCGCCGCTTTCCCCAAAGGCATCGCTGTAACCGCCCACCAGGGAGATTTCGACAAAACCGGGAGCGATTCGGGCCGCGGCCAGACCGTTTAATGCGCCGCCATGGGCAGGATCCAGCGCCAGGGCGTTTTGGTAGGCCTGGCGGGCTTTGGCGGAATTGCCCTCGGCCAGGTAGGCATCACCTAAACCCTGAAAACCTTCGGGATCCTCGGGATTATCCGCGGTGTAGGTGGTAAAACGCTGGACGGCCAGACCGGTATTTCCGGACCAAAGGGCCACCCAGCCCAAACCTTTACGGGTTTCCGGGCGGTTTTCCAGTTTTCCGGCTTCCAGGAACTCCGATTCTGCAGCGGTGTAGTTGCCGGACCAGGCCAGGGTGTAAGCCTTTCCGATCCGGGCGTCTACATGCTGCGGATTTTCGGAAAGGACCTTATCGAAATCGGTTTGAGCCATCTGGAAAAAACCCTGCCAGGAGCGCACATAGGCGCGCTGCAGATAAGCCTGGCTGTTGAGGGGGTTGTGGCGGATGGCTTCGGAATAAGCCGCTTCGGCTTCCTTAAGCTTCCCGGCCTGAACCAGGTCCCATGCCAGATCCATCTGGGTTTGTCCCAGCAGGGAAAATGAGGCAAGCCCCAGGACGACCAGGCAAATTGCCAGGGTGCGACTGCCCCGAAGGCGCAGAAAATTCTCATGCATCGTTTTCATCATACTCTCCTCTAATCAAGTTTGGTTGTTGGGTGAAACGAGCGTCGACGTAATGGGGAGAAGTAAGACAAAGGGCATGCCAATTAAAGGGACAAGCACATAAGATGTTTATAATTAATTGTTTATAGATGGTAAAAATCTCGGATAGAAAGGGGACTGAAAAATTAGGAAATACTAATCATGCACCCTGGCGCAAAACGTGCGCAACGGGGGCAGGTGGCGGGAAGCAGGTGGCGGGAAGCAGGCAGAAAATTTGCGAAGAGGTGTCAGGGGCTGTCAGGGGCTGTCCAGAGCCGCACAGGCATCGCGGTAGGAATTGAAAATGGTGCGGACCATAACGTTCAGGTCCCGGCAGCGGGTTTTGTTGAAAAGCATCTGCCAGCCGCGGGTTTCCATGTTGCCCTGCAGCAAATCGCCGGCGGCGACCGGGAAATTTTCGGCTACCTCAAAAATAACATAGTAGCCGGTATCCGTTTCCGCCAGGACCAGACCCTGGTTGGCATTGTAGCCGATGACACTACCGTACATACCCATTTCCCGTTTGCATCAGGTTCAACATGGGCAACATTACTGAAGCCCGTCAAAAAAGACAAGCCCGGAAATTATAATTCCGGGCTGAGGCAAACCTGAGGCATAAGTGTGGGAAAACGAATGGAAGGCGCCCTAAAAAGACCAGCGAAGCCCTAACACCGGGGTAAATCCGAACCAGGTTTTATCGTCGCGGAAATACTGGTATCCTCCCTGGCCGTCGGGAACCAGTTGTTCGGCGTCGTTGCGCACATCGAGGTCGAATTTGCGCAGGTTCTCGCGGTTGTAGAGGTTGATCAGATGGAGGAAAGCGGCGACCTGGTTGCCCCCAAAGTGGAAATACCGGTTGATCCGCAAATCCATGCGGTGGTAGGCCGGGTATTCATTGCCACGGAAGCTCAGGTGGTCGGGGTAAAAATGCAGGGAATCGTTGGGCAGGGTCTGAAAGCGATATTCGTACAAGGTCTGAGGGATCCCGTTGTAGAACTGCCAGGAAAGGTTGAAGTGCCAGTTCCGGAAAGGGCGGTAGTTGAGATCGCAATAAATGGTGTGGCGCTGATTGTTGTAGCGGGGCAGACTACCGGTTTGCCGGTCCAGCAACCCGTCAAAGGCGATGGCGGAGACATTCTCCTTCGCATCCGCCAGGGCATAGCTGAACCACCAGGAGATTTTGGATCCCGTATCGTATTTCAAAAACCATTCGATGCCCCGCGCATAAGCATCGGATATGTCCAACCGCACCACATCGTTGCGGGATTCCGGAAACACCTCCCAGGGGTCGCGCAGGTTTTGGTAGGTGGGGCTCAAGCGCGAGATATCCTTGTAATAGGCTTCCATGCGAAACCGGATGCCGTTGGAAAATTGGTGTTCGAGGCCCGCAACATAGTGTTTGGACAGCTCGGCCGGGTCAAATTGATCGGTAGCGTGGTTAACATCCAGCTTGTGAATGTCCTGGGATTGGTAGTAGTAACCCCAGGCGCCCCGCAGGACGGTGTGTTGCGAGAGGGCCAGGGCCACTCCCAGTCGCGGGCTCCACAGCCGGTCCCCGGTGTAGGAGACGTCCTCGTAGCGAATCCCGGGCTCGGCAAACACCCCGGGCAGGAGGTTCATCCGCAGGGAAAGGTATCCCGAGGCATGATGGCCGGAGGGTTTGAGGGACAGCTCGGTTTGCTGGCGAAAGTCGACCAGACTATCCGCGGCATTAACCCGCACATCCTGCAGATTGAGGCTGTATTGGTAGTCCGAATTCAGGCGGCGATAGTCTCCGCCAAAGCGAATAAAATACTTTTCCGAGGGGCTCCAGTCCCAATCCTGCTTGAATCCGGCAAAGCCGAAGTCCCGCTGATCGGACAGTTGGAAGACCAGCTTATCGGAATACTCATATTTTTGGGTATTGCCATTGCGTTTCTGGGAGAGAAATCCCCCGTAGAGATAGCTGCGGGAATACCACTTCGCCGAAAAGAAAGAATTCAGGGTGAGCCAGCCGTAAGTATTGCCATAACGGGTGTCGTGGATGTCAAAAGCTTCCTCGGTAACATCCCGCACTGCGGTTTTATCCCCGGCGTGCAGCAGATGAAGGGAAAGGCGGTGTTTGGCGTTGAGGGGAAATTCCACCTTGCCCAGCAGATCGTAAAAGGTGGGGGTGTTTTCGTCCTGCCCGATCAGTTTGAAGACCTGATCCAGCATCCCGCGCCGCGCCGAGAGCAGATAATTGCCCTTCCCGCCCATAATCGGTCCGTCCGAATACAGCCCGGCATTCATGACGCTCAATCCCAGGGTGGTATGGCGCCCCTGCTCTCCGGCGCTGCGGGTCCGCAAGTTAAACACCCCGCTCTGGCGGTTGCCATATTCCGCCGAAAACCCGCCGGTCAGCAGATCGACCCCTTCAATGGTTTCGATGTCGACAATCGAAAACAGCCCACCCACAAAATCCCGCTGGTGAAAGGGATCGTAAAGCTCCATGCCGTCCAGGTTGATGAGCACCTCGTCGGTCTCCCCTCCCCTCACGGTAAATTTGGAGGAAAAATCGTTGGAGGCCACCCCGGGCAAGCGGCTGACCGCCCGGGTGATGTCCTCGGCAAAGGACATGCTTTTGAGGTCCCTCTCGGAGAGGGTTTGGCGGGACAGCGGGGTATTGCCCATCACCGAAAAGGTCCCGGGGGAAACGGTTATCTCGCTCAGGGAAAGGGCGGATTCAAAGAGGGTCAGTTCTCCCAGATCCAATTTCTGGCCGGTTTCCAGGGCAACTCCGGATACAGTGCTTTTTTCGTATCCCAGGTAGGTAATTTCCAGATCAAAGCTGCCTGCGGGAAGGCCGGTAAGGCTGAAGGTTCCCCGAGCATCGGTAGTGGTGCCGTGGTTTCCCGGCAAACACACGACGTTGGCGGGATACAATGCCTGCCCGGTGCGTTGGTCTACCACTTTCCCGGCAATGGACCCCGTTTTTTCCTGCCCTTCCTGAGCCTCCCCGGGTTGAATCAACAACAGCAGCACGGTTAAAGCGGACGTCAGCAATTTCATAGTTTCCTCGTTGGATTAGGCGTGATAGTTAGCGGTGCAACCACACGGTCCGGATCAGAATTCCCAGCTAAACCCGGCAAAAGGCATGATGCCAAACCAGGTTTCGGCCGCTTTTCCGGCCTCAAACCCGTTTTCCCCGACGCTGAGGATATCGTAGTCATAACGAATGATATTCTCGTGATTGTAGAGGTTGATAACCTGCAGAAAGGTGGAGATGGTGCCCCGGGTGGTCCGGAAAATGCGGTTTACCCGCAGATCCAGGCGTTGATAAGCGGGTAAGCGGACCCCCCGGAATTCCCCCCGGTCCTCAAAATAGGCGTAGCTCCCGTCCTCCCGCTGCAGGCGTTTGACGGTAAAATCGGTGTCCGGCCAACCGCTGCGCATTTGCCAGGCCATGCTGAACTGCCAGCGGTGGCTCAGGCGATAATTGGCATCCAGATTGAAGGTATGGCGCTGGTCCCATTGCCGGGGAACCCAGCCGGTGGGTTTGATCAGCTGCCCCTCGAAGAAGATTTGTTCGACATCGTCCCGGACATCCGCCAGAACGTAGCTCATCAGCCAGGAGAAGCGCTCCCCGGTCCCCTTCTTCAGCATCACCTCCAAACCGCGGGAGACGGCTCCCTTCACCTTCAGACGAACCAGGTCGTCCCGGGCTTCGGGAAAAAACTCGTCGATGTCCCGGAAGGCGAAATACCGGTCGCGAAGATCGCTCATGTTTTTCCGGTAGCCCTCCAGGCGCAGGAGCAGGCCGTTGGCGAAATTCTGTTCCAATCCCACCACCAGGTGCTCCGCTTTCTCGGCGGGATGAAAGGCAAAATCGCCGAATTGAATATCGAGGTCATCGATATTCTGCATCTGGTAATAATAGCCCCAGCCGGCGCGCAGGAAGGTTGAGGGGCTTAACCCCAGCACCATGCCCACCCGGGGGCTCCACAGCCGGTCTCCGGTATAAGAAGCGTCATCGTAGCGCAAACCCGCTTCCAGGGTCAGGGGCGCCGCCACCTGAAAGCGCCCGGCGAGGAAAGCCCCGATCTGGTTCCCGGAAATCCGGTCCCGGAAGGTTATCTCACGGGTTTGCAGGGTAAGACTGTCCCCGGGAACGATCAGCTCGTTGCGAATGCTCTGGGAATAGTCGTAATCGGTGCGCAGCCCTTTGAACTCGCCGCCAAGGTTAAACAGCAAGCGGGGATGGAGGGTGAGGTTCCAGGTTTGTTTGAGTCCGGCCAGATCAAAAACGCGTTTGCCGTTGATGTCTGCGCTGTTGAGATGGGCGGCGGGGTCCAGATCGAATTGCTCCCAGATACGATGCTGAGAAACACGTCCGCCGTAAGCCAGGGTTTCCACAAAGAGGTTATCCCGAAGGGAGGATTTGAGATTGGCCCAGGCATAGCTGTTGGCGTAGCTGGAGGTGCGATCGTCGATATTGGTCCAGGTGGTATTGGGCTCCACCACCCGCTCGTCCAGGCGATAGGCGTCATCAGCGTGAAATCCGTAAAGAGAGAGGAAATGTCGCCGGTTCAACTGCCAGGACGTTTTTCCGAACAGATCGTAATATTTGGGTTCCAGCTTAAATTCATTGTTCATCAGCCGGTTGACCAGATCGAGGTAGCCGCGCCTGGCGCTGAACAGGTAATTCCCCCGATTATTGCCGAAATTACCCATGGTAAACAGGCGGGCGTTCATCAGGCTGAGGCCAACGGAGGTCAGCTGCTGGTCCGCGGCCGGGGTTTTGCTTTTCATATTGAGCACCCCGCTCATCCGGTTGCCGTAATTTGCCGCGAAACCGCCGGTCAACAGATCCACCCCTTCGATGACCTCGATGTCGATGGTGCTGAACAGCCCGCCCCCGAAGTCTTTCTGATGAAAGGGTTTGTAGATCTGCATGCCATCCAGCAGCACCAGAACCTCATCCACATCCCCACCGCGAATGCTAAACTGGGCGGAGAACTCATCGGAAGTAGTGCCGGGAATCCGCTGCACGGCCCGGGTTACGTCTTCCGCCCACCCCATGATCCGAATATCCTCGTTGCTGAGGGTTTGCCTCGGCGAGGTGTGCTCTCCCATTACCGAATAACTCCCGGGGGAAACCACGATTTCATTCAGGGGAATAGGTCTTTCGGCCATCAGAATTTTATCCAGCCGGGTAACCTGCCCGTTTTTGACCAGAATCCCTTCCCGCTGAACCGTGGCGAACCCCAGAAAGGACAGTACCAGAGTGTATTGCCCTTCCGGAACCCGGGTGATCCGAAATTCTCCCTTTTTGTCGGACGTGTCTCCCCCGGGGAATCCCTCCACAAAAACGCTCACCCCCGCCATGGGGCGACCGGTGGTTGCCTCCCCCACCTCTCCGGAAATGCTGCCCCCGTCGGGTTGCGCATTAACGGCAATCCCCAAAAAAACGGTAAGGGGAATCAACTTTCGAATACGGGTCAAACACGTTGCGAAAAGCATGATGAGGTCTCCCTGGCTTTTTGGGCGTGTGGACAACAAAATGGGCAAACCTGAATCCTGGCTGAAAGACGGACGCGGGGCGGAATTTCCCCCCGATTGGGGAATCTGCCAGGCGGGATTTTCGCATCAAAAGTGGCCCGGGTTGAGAGATTTTTCCAGCTTTTGCCTCTTCTTTTTAGTAGGGCCGGAGGATGCGGTCTCGTTATTGGTTGGCAATTGAAAACGATGGGAAAGCCTGGAAAGGGGGCTATTTTGCCCCGGGGGCGGCAAAAATATTAAAAACCCCTAATCTTTGTTTGGCAATGGAATTTCCGTTGGTTATGTTGGGTCATTGGCTTCTCCGACCCGTTTGACGCTAACAACCGCGAACCCGAAATGATGCAAGACAACTCCAGTATTTCCTCCGGCGACGCATCACCATCGGTGGTGATCCTCCAATTGAATCAAGCTGAGGACGGAAATGCCCTGGTCCGATTTCAGCGGCAGTTTACCGTCGGTCGGGACGACAGCTGTGATGTGGTCATCAATAACGGGTTGGTAAGCCGCCACCATCTGCGCTTTATCCCCAAAGGGGCGGACTGGATTATCCAGGATCTGGACAGCACCAACGGCACCTTTGTTAACGGAAAAAAGATTACCGCCCTCAAGATTGGCGACCGCGGAACTGCCACCCTGGGGTCCCGCGGTCCGGAGGTTTCCTGGCGCCTGCAGTTGCAGGAGCGTTTCGGCGGCGAGGCGACCTTTGAGGAGCCGCAGGGTTTGGGTTATGACCCGGACAACACCCGGTTTCAGGATGACCCGACCCAGATTTCCGATCCCGATTTTCGGGCGCCGAACACCGGAGCAGGCTCCTCGCGGGCCTGGCTTTGGCTTGCCGGTTTGGTTCTGGTGGTGCTGATGGGGGCCGCCTTCTGGTATTTCACGGGCTGATGGGGTTTCTCCCGCTTATTCCCCGGCCACAAACCGGGGAAATAAATCTGCCGGCGCAACGGGCAATTGCCCCGGCAGATTTCCGCTGTAGGTAAGGGTTTTATCAACATTGATTATTAAAACCGGATTCCCCCGGGCTTTGCCGCAGGGCAGGCAGGGAATGGTTTTTCTTACGGATCCAGGATACGTAGCGAGCGGATTTTTATGGATGAAATGATAGACAAATTACTGGACCATTACCGGATAACCGAGGTTCTGGGCCGGGGTGGCATGGGGGTGGTTTACAAGGCCGTAGACGAGAACCTTCATCGCAACGTGGCCCTGAAAATGATGAAACCGGCTCTGGCGCAGGACACCAAGTTCATCAAACGCTTTGACAAGGAAGCCCGCTCGCAGGCGTCCCTCCAGCACCCCAACATCGTGCGCATCTACGCTTTCCGGAAGCTGGGGGACCATGCTTTTATCGTCATGGAGCTGATTGACGGCACCAACATGGCCAATCTGGTGGACCGCATCAGCCCCAAACCCTGGCACAAGGTGCTGGATCTCTTTAAACAATGTCTCAAGGGCATCAGCGGGGCTCATCAAAACGGGGTAATCCACCGGGACATCAAACCCCGCAACATCCTGATTTCCTCTCAGAATGAGGTTAAAATCGGGGATTTCGGGTTGGCCAAACTCACCAATAGCGGCCATACCACCTTCAGCGAGAACACCGCCGGCACCCTGCGTTACATGTCTCCCGAACAAATCCAGGGCAGTCGTAATCTCGACCACCGCACGGACATCTATTCCCTGGGCATCACCTTTTACGAGGTGCTGGTCGGGAAACTCCCCTTCAAAAAAGGCGACAACGAATACCATCTTTTCAAACAGATCGTCGAGGAGACCATTCCCGCACCGGCGGATTTGAACCCGGAAATTCCGGTGGAGCTCTCCCGAATCGTCATGAAGGCTATCGAAAAGGATCCGGATAAACGATATCCCAATGCCGTAGATATGCTGGCCGATATCCTGGCCTTCGAGCGCTCTCAGGAAGGCAACGAGACGATGGTTGCCCGTCCGAGCGGTCTCCAGGGCAGTCCGAAAGGAATGGGGATCAAGGTCGGAGCGGCTCTGGGTGCAGTTGCCCTTTTGGCCGGGGTTCTGTGGTTTTCCGGGGCGCGCGGGACCAATTCGGTGCCCCATCTGCGCATCAATTCTGTCCCCCGCGGGGTAGAAATTTACGATAAGGAAAAACTGATCGGGGTTACCCCGGTCTCCGATTTTCCCGCCATTTTCCTCGGCAAAAAGCTGACCTTTCGGGCGGAAGGTTATAATCCGGTAGACACCTCCCTGCAGGGAGAACTGCTCGAAGTGGGGGAATTTTTCCTGGAGTTGGTCCCCATTGCCGCGGTCGGCGAAAAGGGGGATCTCCGCATTTCCGGCACCGATGGGGCCACGGTTAAGCTGAATGGCGCCCTGCGCGGGCAAACGCCGCTCACCCTCTCCGACCTGGAACCGGGCCGCTACCGGATAGACGTCAGTAAATCCGGCTATGAGGCAAAAGAGCAGACCGTAACGATCACCGCTGGCCAGAACGCAGACCTGCGGATCGTTTTGGATCGCCAGGTATCCGAAGCTCCCGCTAAAACGCCGACCCGGGAGACCAATGAGCAGTTAAGCCGCCTCAAGCGCACTGCCGAACAGGCCCGTTCCGGGGCCGGGGCAGCCCGTCAAAAGGCTCTGGCGGCCGGGGCGGAGAAGCTCCCGCGTTTCGATGCGGCCAGGATCCGGGAAGAAGAGGGGCTGCGGGCCTTCCGCGAGGGCGATTACACTGCCGCCGGCCTGCTGTTTGACCAGGCTGTTTCCCAGTATGAAGGGGCCGCTCAAAATGCCGCCGCCCAAAAAACCAGCACCACAACCCAACCCTCGCCACCGGCGGTGGATCCGGCCCGGGGAGAGGCTGAGAGCGCCAAAACCCTGGCGACTCAGGCGAGAATCGATGCCGGGAATCAGGGCACCTTTCTGCAGGAATATCAGAGTGCGGAAGCCCGCATGAACGGCGCCAACGATTTGTTTGCCGCGGGCAATTATGCCGGCGCCCGCCAGGCCTATGGCGAGGCGAGCGATCTGTATGGTCAAACCGCTGCGGCGTTTCAGGCTCAGGATCAGGCGGTGCGGCGCCGGATCGAAGATTACCGTCTGGCGATAGAGGCCAAGGACCTGGACCGCATCCGAACCCTTTATCCGACGTTGGACAAGACCGGGGAAAAAAGCTGGGAGGACTTTTTTTCTTTTGCCAATAAAGTCCGGGTTTCTATGGACATTGTCAGTTTGCAACATCAGCAGGGCAACGCCGTTGCCCTGCTGGACACCCGCATCCGCTTTCAGGGTGCGGAGGAAAACACCCCGATTAACCGGTGGCGAATGGGGCTTCGCAACACCGGGGAGCGCTGGGTAATTACCAGCGTTCATCAAAATTAGTCCGCATTTAATTCCCAAAATCCGTTTTCGGAGAATAATTCTCCGGATTGTTTTGCAAACCGAGGAGGCATTATGTTTTGCTTTTCCAAAGTCCTACGTCTTTTTTTGATTACGGCGCTTGCTATGTGTTTGTCCGGACCCGCTATCCGGGCCCAGACCTTAACCGAGCAGGTCAACAATGTTTTCGGAGAAGTGTTGGACCTGAAGCGCTCCGGTCTGCCAGGGATTCATGGGGATCACTTCATCGCTTCCAATGTGGCCAGCAGTGCGGCAATTATCAGCGCCTTCGGCAATTTTATCACCGCGAATGTTTCCTCCTTCCCGCTCAGTTCCACCGCCGCGGGGGTAGCCTTTGACTTTACCACCGGAATTCCCACCAAAACCACCACCAGCCTGGGTCCCATTTTTGCCGAGCGCGCCCAGACGGTCGGTCGCAACCGCATCAACATGGGATTCAACTTCAGCTACCTCAACCTCAACCAGATTCGCGGGGTTAACACAGAGGATGTGCGCTTTTCCTTTGTACATCAAAACGTATTCGATCCTACGCTGGGGGACATCAGCTCCGAGCGCGATTATATCGATTTGTTCATGAATATGGACCTTAACGCCTCCATTCTGGCCTTCAGCGGGACCTGGGGAATCACCAATCATCTGGACGTCGGGGTGGCGGTTCCTTTTGTCAGCGTTCGAATGAAGGCCGATCCGTTTGCGGAAATGAATTCCATTACCGGGGTCATTGCCAATTCGCGAGACACTACCGCCAGCGAAATTCTACACTATTGGGGCACGGAAGACAACCGCAGCCTGGTCCTCTCCCCAACCGCTATCGATGATGACGCTACCGGCATCGGGGACATTGCCCTACGCGCCAAGTACAACTTTCTGCGAGACCGGGCGGTAAATATGGCCGCCCTGCTTGAATATCGCCTGCCCACCGGAGACGAGAAAAATTTCCTTGGCACCGGATCCAATTCCATGAAGTTTTGGCTGATCGCCTCCGGCACCTCGGGCAATTTCTCACCCCATCTCAATGTCGGGTTTGACTATCGCGGCAGCGACATCGACAAAAACGAGGTAGAATTATTTGTGGGCTTCGACCATAAGCTCAACGAGATGTTCACCCTGGCCATGGATCTTCTGGGGGAATTTGAGGTGGGCAAAGATATCGAGGACCTGCAATTTCCAGATCCGGTTGCCATTACCATTCCGGTGGGTCCCCGGTCGGATACGGAGCAGACCCCCTGGATTAAAACGGTAACCCCAACCAATATCCCCAACAGCAGCAGCGACCATATCGTTAATGGTGCATTGGGTTTCAAATTTTCCCCCAAAAACAACCTGGTAATGGTGGGCAATGTTCTGGTGCCGCTCAACGATGGTGGGCTTCGCTCCGATCTGGTTACCACCCTGGGATTCGACTTCGCATTCTGACCGTCACTTTCCGGTCCCGGTATTACTGCCGGGACCGTTTTTTCCTCATTTCTGCTTGATGTTCAACAATTCCGCTTTTAATCCGATTATTATCCTGGTGATATTCAGGTAAAATTCCTTTAGGATATCACCGGAGTGGAATCCCCAAAAGGTTTACCCAGGGAAACGAGGCATGCACAGGCAGGATCAACCGGGATGGTTGCAGAAAAACCGGCAGCACGGAAGGCGCTTATCCGGCCTTTTGGCCCTGCTTTTCCTCCTGATTGGCGGAAATTTGCCGGCGGATCAGCCGCAACCCTCCTGCTTCAGTCGGGACGCAGACCCTCAGGACAGCACCCTATCCGCCCATCCTTCCCATCTTCTCCCGGCCAACAGTGCCCTGTTTGTCGGCCCCACCTTTTACCTGGAGGATAGCACCGCTTCCGCCGGGTTGAAAGAGATTCTGGCCGTTCAGGATCGTTTTCATCCCCTGGAAAAAAGCATCGCCAACTTCCACTTTTCCCAGTCGGCCTTCTGGCTGAAGGTGACCGTGGAAAACCGGGATAACGCCCCCGGAGATTTTTTCTTCGACATCAAACACACCACCCTGGACACCCTCAACTTATACGTGGTGGGGGAGCAAACCCATCAAACCGTTAAAAACGGAGACCGCATACCGGGTAGAGAGCGCCCCTACGCCAGGTCCACCAGCCTGGTCCTGCCTTTCTCTTTGCAGGGAAACGAAAGGGCGGACCTCTATCTCCGCATCCGCGCCGACGCCGCCAGCCTGCTGATCCCCTTTGAAATTGTCGATCGGATCCAACTGGAGGAAAGCATCTTCTACGAGCGGCTGTTACACGGCATTCTGCTGGGCCTTTTTGCCACCCTTTTCATTTATAACCTGCTCATTTTCACCCTGCTGCGCGAGCAAACTTACGCCTATTATCTGCTGTATCTTCCCCTTGCCTACCTTTCCATTACCGTCCTGGACGGTTTCGGCCCGGCTTCCTTATACCCCAATCTGGTCTGGCCGGGTAACGAGGGGCTGGTGGTTTTCTCCAGCGGCGCCTTTATTACCAATCTGCTTTTTTCCCGGGCTTTTCTAAGAACCTATGATTTTCCCAAACTGGATTTAGCGATCAAATGGCTGACCCTGTTGGGCCTTTTTCTGATCAGCTCCCCCTTTTTTCTGCCGATTCAGTTAGCCTATAAGATCATTGTTGCGATGACCTTTGCCTACCCGGGGATCTGTATGAGCTTCGGTCTGATCATGCTCAGGAAGGGGCGCGTGGAAGCGCGCTTTTATGTGGCCGGCCAGGCCGCCTCCTGGGTGGGCCTGGTAGGATTCGGGATGATGCTGACCGGCCTGCTCCCCTACCACATCCTGCTCTACGAAGGCATTGCCCTGGGCATTACCGGAGACGCGCTTTTCCTGGCCCTGGCCCTGGCCGACCGCATTCGCATCCTGCAGCATTCCAAAGAAGCGGCGGAAGAAAAGGCTTTTGAGGTTTTGATGATGCGCCAGGGCGAGCTGGAAAAACTAGTCGACGAGCGCACCCACGCCCTTCATCAGGAAATAGAGGAGCACAAAAAGGCCGAGGCGGCCCTGCGGGACGCCAACGCCCGGGCCAAAGCCGCCAATGCCGCCAAAAGCACCTTTCTGGCCAACATGAGCCACGAAATCCGAACCCCGATGAACGGGGTTATCGGGATGACCGGGATTCTGCTGGAAACCGACCTTAACCCGGAGCAGCGGGATTTTGCCGAAACCATCCGGCGCTCGGGAGATTCCCTGCTGACCCTCATCAACGATATTCTGGACTTCTCCAAAATTGAAGCCGGTAAAATGGATATCGAAGAGATCGGCTTTAACCTGAGAACCACCCTCGACGACCTGCTGGACTTGTTCGGGGAACGGGCCAACGCCAGAGGGTTGACCCTGACCGCCTTCATGGCCCCGCGGGTTCCCACCGGGGTTCTGGGCGATCCGGGAAGGCTGCGTCAGATTTTGACCAACCTGATTGGCAATGCCATCAAATTTACCCAGGCTGGCGGGGTGCGAATTTCCGTAACCCTGCAAAAGGATGATCCCCAGCGTCCCTTATTGCGATTCGAGGTTCGCGATTCGGGAATCGGGATTTCTCCCGAGGCACGGGAGAAGCTCTTCGATGCCTTTGTCCAGGCGGACAGCTCCACCACCCGCAAGTTCGGCGGTAGTGGTTTGGGTCTGGCCATTTCCCGCCAACTGGTCCATCTGATGATGGGAGAAATCGGGGTTGAGAGTCAGCCGGAGCAGGGCAGTACTTTCTGGTTTACCATCCCGATGACCCGTTGGCCGGAAGGCTGTCCGGCCTGTGAAGCGGAAAAAGCGCATCTGGGCCGCCCCGCCATATTGTTTGTGTCTGCCGACCCCACCCAGGCCGCGGCTCTGGAGAAACAAGTCCAGTATTGGGATTTGCGGCTGGATTGGGTTGCGGATGGAGCAGCCGCCGCCCAAAAACTCCGCGAGGGGGGGCGCTACGAGGTGGTGATCCTCTCCTCGGGCTCAGTCGAAGGGCAAAGTTTGGCATTAGCCGCCGGGTTGAAAGATCTGGCCGGTCCCCAGGCGCCGGGGTTCATCTGGTTAAGCCCCTTTGGCAGTCAGGAAGGCAATGCGGCCCTGAAAGCGGGATTCGCCGCCAGTCTGAATCTGCCGATCAAACAGCAGCAGTTGTATGAGGCCCTGTTGAGTGCCACATCCGGCATGGCGACGGTCCCCGCGGGTTCGGCGCGGAATCCGGTAGCGGGAAAAGTGGTCGCGGAGGTGGCAACCCGGGTTCTGGTTGCGGAAGACAATATGGTGAATCAGAAAGTGGCGCGGCGCATGCTGGAGCAAATGGGCTGCCGGGTGGAGGTGGTCGCCGATGGTTTTCAGGCTTTGGAAGCGGTCCGGCAATCTCCCTTTCAGATGGTTTTTATGGATTGCCAGATGCCCGGAATGGACGGTTTTGACGCCACCCGGGCCATCCGGCGTTTCGAGCAGGAGCAGCCGGACAGCCGGCGGATTCCCATCATCGCCCTTACCGCCAACGCCATGGCCGGCGACCGGGAAAAATGTATCGAGGCCGGTATGGATGATTACGTCGCCAAACCGGTTCAGCGCGGCGTTCTGCAAAAAGCCTTGGAAAAGTGGCGATAAAATTCCCTCCATTTTCTAATTGTCAGCACGCCTTAGACCCCCTTTTATTCCCCCTTGTCGATCTCCGGAAAAACCATTTTTTTGGCCCGCCCGGTTTTGTGGTAATAATCCCGGTATTGCGGGGAATCGATGGCCAGCGGATGGCTGAAACGCCAGTCCCCGACGTGTTCGATAATCGCCTCCGGCAAACACCAGCCGCTTTCCCATTGGGGAATGGCGAATTTCTGATAGCGGGTCCAACTGGCATACCGGTATCCCCGCGCCAGCATGCGGTTAAATACGGCGCGTCTGGCCAAAAAACGCCCCCCGACAAAAGCGGAGCGGA
>JAGRBF010000143.1:0-300 GCA_020434205.1 Calditrichota bacterium
GCCAACTGCACCATCGTCTGCGGCAACAGCATTGGCAAATACGCCTTTGTGGGGGCGGGGTCGGTGGTTACCAAAGATGTGCCGGACCACGCGGTGGTGGTGGGTAATCCTGCCCGGGTGGTGGGGTATATGACCCGCGACGGTCGCCGGGTGGCCACCCTGGAAGAGGCGAAGGGCGAATAGCGAGGAGCGAAAAGCGAATTGCAAGGAGCAGGAAGCAGGAGGCAGGTTTTGCCTACGGCAATTATTGATTGTTGGTGCTTGGTGGTTGATGGAAAGCAATCTCATTGATTACCTTTA
>JAGRBF010000143.1:347-34980 GCA_020434205.1 Calditrichota bacterium
ACGGATTACGGATTACGGCTCACGGCTCACGGCTCACGGCCCACATGTTACCCATAAAAATTAGCTCAAGATCGGAGGCTCAAATGTCCAGCGTAGCTCAACAGAATATCCAATTTATCGATCTCGGCGCCCAGCAGGCCCGTATCAGAGAACGTATCGAAACCCGGATCAAAGCGGTTTTGGATCACGGCAGTTACATCATGGGCCCGGAAGTCCGGGAGTTGGAAGCGGCTCTGGCGGCCTTCGTCGGGGTTAAGCACGCTATCAGTTGCTCCAGTGGCACCGATGCTTTGCTGATGGCCCTCATGGCCAAAGGGGTAGGTGCCGGGGACGTCATTTTTACCACGCCTTTTACCTTTATTGCCACCGCTGAAGTAATTGCCCTTCTGGGTGCCCACACCGTATTTGTTGATATCGATGCCGACACCTACAACATGAGTGCGGCTGCTCTGGAAACCACCATTGCCGACTACGTTAAAAAACACGGTTCGGACAAGTTGAAGGGGGTTATTCCGGTGGATTTGTTCGGTCAACCGGCCGATTACGACGAAATCGAGGCCGTTGCCACCCGTTACGGGATGGCGGTTTGGGAAGATGCCGCCCAGTCTTTCGGGGCCACTTACAAGGGCAAACGCTCCTGCAGTATCGGGGAAATGGGCTGCACCTCCTTTTTCCCGGCCAAACCCCTGGGTTGCTACGGGGACGGCGGGGCGGTATTCACCAACGACGACCAACTGGCCGAAAAGCTGGTTTCCATCCGGGTTCACGGCAAGGGCGGTCATAAATACGACAACGTGCGCATCGGGATTAACGGTCGTTTGGATACCCTGCAGGCCGCCATTCTCCTGGAAAAACTGGCTGTTTTCGAAGAAGAAATTGAGCTTCGCGATCAGGTGGCCGCCCGCTACAGCGCCGCCCTGGCCGGACGTTTTGTGGTGCCGGCGGTGCGGGAAGACCGCACCAGCGTTTGGGCGCAGTACAGCATCCTCAGCGAAAACCGCGAAGCCGATATGGCCCGCCTGAAAGCCAAGGGGATTCCCACCGCGGTGTACTATCCCAAACCGCTCCATTTGCAGGACGCTTTTGCCGATCTGGGGTATATAATGGGGGATTTCCCGGTCACCGAAAAAATGATGACCCGCATTTTCAGTTTGCCCATGCACCCGTATTTGTCCACGGATGAGCAGGATTACATCATCCGCATGGCCATTGAGGGGTAAGCGGGTTTTTGGCGCAACAGTTTGAAACAACCGAAAGGAATGCCATGCGAGGTACGTGCATATCTTTTATTTTGATGCTCTTTTTTTTGGCGCTGTCCTGCAGTGATGATGGCACCGGGCCGGAAGGGGGCAGTTTGGTCTCTGGAACGGTAACCATTAACGGCAGTACCGACCATAGCGGGGTTACCGTTTCCTTCTTTCCGGTGAATGAGCAGGATAGTATTTTAAGCAATTACTATTCTAAACATCCCCAAGTCGGTGTCGATCCAGAATCAGCCGTTTTGTTCGACCATACCATTGCGCAAGCAGCAGTATCCGCGACCACGGATTCGGACGGAAACTGGAAAGTCGAGCTTTCCCAGAACCAACCCTATCACATAGTATTTCAAAAAGATGGTCTAGGTTGGCGATATTTTCTGAATCAACAGGATTTTTCATCCAAAATAAACGTATCGATGTCTCCTGCTGTGCGGATAACGAGTGGGACTATTAGCGATGCCAGGGTGTTTAGTGGAGATTTTATTTCGCTGGAGGGGAATGTGCTGGTCGAATCCGGCGGTTCTTTAACCTTTGACGGGATTAACTACCTTAGCTTCAATGGGAACAATCAGCTCATTGTCCAGGGAACCATTACCATGAACAATGGCGCCGAATTACGGATTTTTAACGCTTCAACAGTCTCGAATGTCAGTGGAAAATTCAGTATTGAAAATAATAACGCTTTAAACCTAAACAACATCTTCTCATTCGACAATACGGAAGTGAGAATCAGCAATTCTGAGGGAACGATCGCTAATTCCGTTTTCAAAAATGCCAATGGTGCCTCGCTTCGCCTGAGGGCTTTTTCCGGAATTCTGCGGAACTCGCTGCTTTTTGATTCCCAGCGGGGAACCGTAATTGACCAGAGCTCGGGAGTAACGTTAAGGGCATGTGTGTTTTATTCCAATGAATCGGATGTCGAGGCCATTACCGCTGGCTCGATAAATGTGGTTGGCAATATCTTCCGCAATTCGGATGTTAACGTCGATTTTATTTCGGTCGGCGGTCTGATCAAAAACAATGAGTTTAATAATGCCACACTAAATATCTCAATTGCTGATATCAGTTCTGTCAGGGTTTTGAGTAATAATTTCCTGAACAGCCAGAAGAATATTGAAAATTTTCAAATTTCCCACCAGGGAAACGATACGGAAATTATTGCTCATACCAACAATTTCCTCAATACCGATCAATTTGTAATCGATATTACCCTTGGCATAAAGGACTCTCTTTTGGCTTCGCAGAATTATTGGAATGCCGCCAATATTTTCGAAATTGAAAACCTTATCCAGGATGGAAGGGATTTCCCCGGTTCTAACATCAAACTGGTCTCTTACGTTCCTTTCGAGACCAGTCGGATTGACACGGTCGGTGTCCAATAGTTACACAGAACTCCAACTTCTTACTGCTTATTAACCTATGCCAGAATCCAGACTATTCATTTTCGGACAATCCAGCACAGCCTTGGAGATGGCGGAATGTGCAAGGCTTGTTTTCGGTGAGGAGCTTGATATTGTAAAAGTTGCCGGGGATGCCGAAAGTAAACTTGAGGGGGCAATCCGGGAGAGGGAATTAAAGGAATTTCTGGGGGATGGGAACGTCTCAAATTATTTCCTGATCAGTATGAGTCAACCGGTTTTGCGGGAAAAATGCCGCCAGCTGGCCAAGGAGTTATCCCTGGCTCCCATGAACCTTATCCACCCTTTGGCATTTGTTTCCCGTTCGGCTACTCTGGGAAAAGGGATATACATTGCCGCCCAAGCCGTGGTTTCCAGTAATGCTGTACTTGCTGACCATTGCATCATTAATTTTCAGGGACTGGTAGGTCATGACAGCCAGATTGGTCAGGACTGCATTATTAATCCCGGCGCAAAAATCAGCGGGCAGGTAAAAATAGGGGAAAGAACGTTGATTGGAGCGAATGCTTTTATTTTTCAGGGCAAGAAAATTGGCGATGAGGTATTGATTGACGCGATGACCTACATCGACAGGGATATTGAGGCCAGATCGATCTGCTCCAGTAAAAATTTGAAAGTTTTTAAGCGAATTGTTTGAGGAAATACCCGTGAAAGAAAAACTGCTGGAAATCGTAAACATTATCCGGGACAACAAACAGCTTGCCCGGTTAGAAAACCTGAATCCCAAGGACGATCTTCGCACTGATTTAGGTTTGGATTCCCTCGATTTAGCTGAGTTTACCGTTAGAGTGGAAAGTGAATTTGGGGTAGATGTGTTCTCTGACGGTTTGGTTAACAGCATTGACGAAGTCCTTTTTAAGCTTGAGAAATAATATGGGGCCATTTCTGGTAGAGCCGTCCCCGGGCAAAGTGACCACTTATTCGGATCTGGTAAAGTGGTTGAATGCCCCCGGTCAGTTCTTTAGCCCGTTTGTTAAAACCGAGAGTGTTTTTCTGCTATTTGCCAATGTGATCGCCTCTTTGGTTAGTGACTATCCGGTCACAATTTTGGATACCGACTTCTCCCCTGCAGAAATAAAAGCCTGTCTGGGGGAACCGTCTGCGCTGGACGTAAAAGTAAAACTCAGGCTGTCCCGGCCTATTTCCACCTTCGAAGATCTGATCGAAAGTTGCCGTGCAAAACAAAACTGGCGCATAACCCTTTTCACATCTGGAACCGCCGGAATACCCAAAAAGGTCGAACACACGTTTGCTTCCCTGACCCGGGAAGTTAGGACCGGAGCGAAATATGAAGGGGCGGTTTGGGGATCCGGTTATAACCCTACTCATATAGCCGGACTCCAGGTCTTTTTCCAGGCATTAATGAATCATAATTGTTACGTCAACCTTTTTGGGGAAGATCGGGAAGTGATTTTTGACGCGCTGGAACGATATCAAATAACCCATTTGTCCGCGACCCCATCCTTTTATCGGCTGTTAATTCCCTTTAACCGGGTTTACTCCCATTTGCAACGCCTGAGTTCGGGGGGCGAGAAATTCTCCCTGGCCATTAAAAACCATCTTCATGAAGCCTTTCCAAATGCAAAAATTTTAAATATTTATGCCTCGACGGAGGCGGGAACTCTCTTTGCCGCAAGGGGAGAAGTTTTTGAAGTGAAATCCCGCTTTCGGAATCTGGTCAAAATTGAGAACGGCAGACTTCTTCTGGCTGACAGCCTGCTGGCGTCCTCATCGGAGATTGTCCTGGCAGACGGATGGTATGATACCGGGGACGTTGTGGAGGTGGTGAGCGAGGATCCGCTTTCCTTTAAATTTGTTAGGCGTGAAAGCGAACTGATTAATGTCGGCGGCAATCGGGTTGATCCGAATGAGGTGGAAGCGATCCTGAGAAACCATCCGCAGGTCCGGAATGCCAGAGTTTTTCCAAAAGCAAATTCAGTTTTAGGCAATATCCTCTGTTGCGAGATTCTGAAATCGGACGAGCATCTCACCGAAAAAGACCTGCGGGAGCATCTGTCAAAATCGTTGCAGAACTTCAAAGTGCCGCGAATTTATACCTTTGTAGACCAAATTTCGTCCAGCAGGACCGGAAAGATAAGCCGCAGTAAATGAAAAATTATCTGATTACAGGAATTTCCCGGGGGGTGGGATTCGCGATCGCCGAGGCGTTGTTGGAAAAAGGGCATGCCGTTTACGGCATCTCCAGAACGATGTCTGGGGAAATCGAATCGCTTAAGAATAAGTTTAGCCAGCGCTTGAATTTTAAGAGCTTTGACCTTATGGAAGCGGAGAACATCAGGCCGGACTTATTCCCCCAGTGGCTGACCCTGGAAACCCCAATCCATGGATTTGTCAACAATGCCGCCATGGCATATGATGATTTGTTAACCAATCTGAACCTAAAAATGTTAGAAAAGATGTATCGTGTTAATGTTTTTGCGCCCATGGAGATTACCAAATATGTCATCCGGCAAATGCTTTTGCATCGCACCGCCGGTTCAATCGTTCACATCTCCTCCATCAGCGTACATACCGGTTACAAAGGGCTCTCAATGTATGCCTCAACCAAAGGGGCTCTGGAAGCTTATTCAAAAAATACCGCCAGGGAATGGGGACAACGAGGTATAAGATCAAATTGTCTTGTGGCCGGATTTATGGATACAGACATGAGTGCATCTTTGGATGTGGAGCAAAAGAAACGTATATATCAACGGACTGCTCTTAAGCAGGAAACCAGCATCTCCAGCGTCGCGGAGACAACCGCCTTTCTACTTTCCGAAAATGCGGCCTCCATAACCGGTCAGAATATTTTCGTGGATTCCGGCACTATTTAATCACCCTTTAATAACAGATACCTATATGATTTCCGTAAACCCAATGACCGGGGAAAAGGTCGTTATTCCTGATGGCCGGGAGGAACAGGAGCGTTTAGAGGCTTTTGTGGCATCTCACCCGAAAAAACCAGTGGTGGTTGTACAAGGGCTGGGATTCGTCGGGTCGGTGATGGCGGTGGTCATCGCCAATGCCTTGCATCGCGATTACGCAGTTATCGGCATCGATTTACCCAGCCCCGCTTCCTACTGGAAAATCGACGCCATTAACCAGGGGCAAATGCCGGTTAGTTCGGACGACCCCAAGATTGATCATTTTTTTAAACAGGCCAAATTGAAAGAGAATTTCATTGCCACCCATGATGCCCATGCCTATGCATTGGCGGATGTAGTGGTGGTGGATATCAATCTTGATGTTCAAAAAGACAGCGATGAACAGCGGAACCTGAGAGGCTATGAGGTCGATTTGAGTGGTTTTAAAAAGGCCATGCGAAGCATTGCGGCTGCCTGTAAACCGTCGGCATTGGTTCTGGTGGAATCCACCGTTCCACCCGGGACATGCGAAAAAATCATCCGCCCGATTTTCCAGGATGAATTTGAAAAGCGGGGAATTGCCGGAAGTGTTAAGCTCGGACACTCTTATGAAAGGGTCATGCCCGGTCCCGGTTATATTGATTCTATTCAAAGTTTCTATCGGGTATACGCCGGTATTAATGAGGACAGTGCCGACGCGGTGGAAGATTTTCTGAAAACGATTATCCGGGTTGATGAATACCCCTTAACCCGGCTTCAATCGACAACCGCGACCGAAATGTCCAAGGTCCTGGAAAATTCATACAGGGCCATGAATATCGCCTTCGTTCAGGAGTGGACGGAATTTGCGGAAAATGCCGGGGTCAATCTGTTTGAAGTGGTGGATGCCATCAGAATGCGCCCCACCCACAAAAATTTAATGCGCCCGGGGCTGGGAGTCGGTGGTTATTGCCTCACCAAGGATCCACTTTTGGCTTCCTGGGCCAGCCGACAACTTTTTGACGGTGATCCTTTGCCGCAAAGCGAGGCGGCGGTTAAGATAAATGATCGCATGCCCCTTCATACCTTCCGGGTTATCCGGCAAAAGATAAAAAGCCCCTTAAAGGGAAAACGTTTTCTGTTGCTGGGTGTTTCTTACCTCAATGATGTAGGCGATACCCGCTACACACCGGTCGAGCTCCTGTATGACCAACTCCTCGCCGAGGGGTGTGAGATAACCCTTCAGGATCCCTACGTGGCTTTTTGGGAAGAGAAACAGCTTCAGATTGAAACCAACCTGGAAAGCGTGTTAACCACCAATTATGAAGCCTTGGTTTTGACCACCGCCCACCGGGAATATCGGGAAAACCCGGCGCTGAGGGAATGGCTGAGAGAATTTCCCGGGCGCCTTTGGGTGTTTGATGCCGTCTCCGGATTGACGCGGGAAATAATTCATGACATCAAAACAAAGCATCAGATGGCTGTTATTGGCCGGGGAGATTTTTAGTTCATGACCAAAATACTTGTTCTGGGCGGAGCCGGTTTTATCGGCCTTAACCTTTGTCGTGAGTTGCTAAAAAAGGATAATTGCCGGATCACCATTGGCGATAACTTTTTCCGAGGGAAAATGGACCAGGCCCTGCTTGAAATCGCGAAAGATCCGCGCGTGAAAATTGTGGAAGGCGATTTTACCCATCCGGCGGCATTTGAGGATCTGAATGAGCGCTTTGACCAGGTTTACATGCTGGCTTCGGTGGTTGGGGTAAAATATACCGAGGAAATTCCCAATGAGCTGATTCGCATCAACGGATCATTAATCCTGAATACTTTGGAATGGCTGAAAAGGGTTGGATGCGGGAAAGTGCTGTTCACGTCCACCAGCGAATGTTATGCCGGCGCCATTGAGGCCTTTGATTATCTGGTTCCCACCCCGGAGGAGGTGCCTCTGTGTATTGAGGACATCGGGCACCCCAGGTTCACTTATGCGGTGACCAAAATGCTAGGCGAATCGGGTTTCCTGAACTACGCCCGGGTTTTCGGATTTGAGTGCTCCATTGTCCGATACCATAATGTCTATGGCCCCAGAATGGGTTTCAAACACGTAATCCCCCAGGTGGTTCAGCGTTTTTTGCAAAAAGAAAACCCCTTCAGGATTTACTCCTATAACCACACCAGAGCTTTCAACTATATCGATGATGCGGTCCGGGGAACAATCCTGGCCATGGATTCCCCTAGGGCCAACGGTCAGATTTATCATATCGGTGATATGAATGCGGAAATAAGCATTGAGCAGTTGGTGCGTTTAATTGGGGAAATAATGGGATACAATGGCGAATTCCATCAAGTTGAAGCCATTTCCGGTTCTGTCTCACGTCGTTGCCCGGATACCCGGAAGGCTGAGCGGGAATTGGGTTACCTACCGGCGGTATCCTGGCAGGAGGGAATCCAACAAACGGTCGAATGGTATCGTCGTTACCTGGATGAAGGAGGTCATGTCTTTGAGTGATTTTATTCCGCTGAGCATTCCCAATTTATCGGGCAACGAGTTAGCTTATGTAACGGAAGCGGTGCGGGACGGCTGGGTTTCCTCGGTGGGGCCGCATGTCCAAAAATTTGAAAAAGAGATGGCAGACTATCTGGGGCTACCGTTTGCGATCGCCTGCATGAATGGAACGGCCGCTCTGCACGTTTCCCTTTTGCTGGTCGGTGTCCAACCGGATGATGAAGTTTTGGCTCCTAACCTTACCTTTGTTGCCACCCTGAATGCCATTCGCTATTGTTTTGCCCACCCGGTTTTAATGGATTCCGAATGGCGAACCATGGGAATGGATGTCGATAAATTAAAGGATTTTCTGGATAGGGAAACCAAATTCATCAAGGGGAACACCGTTAACCAAAAAACGGGAAGGGTAATCAGAGCAATACTCCCCATGCATACCCTTGGTTGCCCGGTTGATATGGATCCCCTTTTGGAACTGTGCAAGAACCGCAATATTAGGGTCATTGAGGATGCCACCGAAAGCCTGGGAAGTTCATACAGGGGACGGAAGGCCGGAACTCTTGCGGAAGTGGGGTGCCTGAGTTTTAATGGCAACAAAATTATTACCACCGGTGGCGGGGGTATGATTTTAACAGCGGACCCCGAACTGGCCAGGCGGGCAAAACATCTTACCACTACGGCTAAGACGGATCCGGTAGAGTATCTCCATGACGAGGTGGGTTATAATTACCGGATGGTAAATGTTCTTGCTGCCCTGGGACTTGGCCAACTTGAGCAATTGCCGGATTTCGTTAACAAAAAACGCACGAATCTAAAACATTATGCCCGATTGGTGGAGCCCCTGCCGGGTTTGACCATGTTTGTTGAGCCGGACTTTGCCGAATCAAATTACTGGCTTTATTCCCTTATTCTGGACCGCAATTTCCCTTTTTCGATTCGCGATCTGGTCCAGCAATTTTCTGCAGCCCGGATTCAGGTAAGGCCGATTTGGGCATTAATGAATAGCCTGCCAATGTATAAAGATTGTCAGGCGTATTATTGTGATACGAGTTTGGATATTTATCGCCGGACCTTAAATGTCCCTTGTTCGACTCATATTACGGAACAGGAAATCGATCGCGTCGTCAGCGTTTTGCAACGTCTCACCCGGGGTTTGTAAGTTATGGTGTTCAATAATAATACCGTTCAAATTATTGCGGAAGCTGGCGTCAATCACAATGGAGATTTGAAGGTCGCTTTGAAAATGGTCGAGGTTGCCGCAAAGAGCGGAGCGGATTTCATTAAATTCCAAACCTTCAAGGTTGAGGATTCGGTTAGCCGGAACAGTGAAAAAGCCGCTTATCAGGTAAGAAACACGGGTAAAGATGAATCTCAGTTTGAGATGTTGAAAAAGCTGGAAATAGACCATGAGGCACATCGCCTTATTATGAACCACTGTGCCGAACACAAAATTGGTTTTTTGTCCACCCCGTTCGATCTGGGCAGCATTCATTTATTGCATCAGCTTGGCCTGAAAACCGTGAAAATTCCCTCCGGGGAAATCATTAATCTTCCTTACCTTCGCAAAATAGGGAGACTGGATTGGGACATCATTTTATCAACCGGGATGGCCAGTCTTGGTGAGATTGAACGCGCCCTGGAAATCCTGGCTGAAGCCGGCAAACCGAAAGAGAAAATAACCGTTTTGCATTGTAACACCGAATATCCGACCCCCTATGAGGATGTAAACCTCCGCGCCATGAAAACCATTGGAAGGGCATTTGGGGTAAAAACGGGATATTCGGATCATACCCCGGGCATAGTGGTGCCTATAGCAGCGGTAGCCCTTGGCGCCTGTGTGATAGAGAAACATTTTACCCTGGATCGAAATATGGACGGACCGGACCACGTTGCCTCTCTCGAGCCGGGTGAACTGGAGGAGATGGTGGTGGCGATTCGACGTACTGAGCAAGCCCTGGGCAGCGCGATCAAACAACCTTCCCCATCGGAAAGAAAAAACATCGCCATTGCCCGGAAAAGCGTCCATACCGCCCGCCCCCTAAGCAAAAATGCCGTTATCAGCGAATCGGATTTGATTTGCAAACGGCCGGGAAATGGCATCAGCCCAATGGCTTTTGACGATCTCGTCGGAAAGCGGCTGAAAAGTGACCTTCCCGGGGATTACATGTTACGTTATGAGGATTTGTTGTGAAAATAGGCCTTATTAGTGCCGGGCGAATGGATTATAGCGCCTACTTGCCCCTGATGAAAAAAATCCGCGAAGACGGACAATTCTCCCTGGAAATCCTGGCTTGCGGAACCCACCTCTCCAATTTCCATGGATACACGGTTGAGCTGATTAAAAAGGACGGATTTGTGGTCGCCTATGAGGTGGAATCCCTGATCCTTGGCGATTCCCCGGAGGCTATTTCAAGCGCAATGGGATTGACCATGATTAAGTTTTCTCAAATTTGGCAACAGGAGAATTACGACCTGATTATCTGCCTCGGGGACCGATACGAAATGTTCGCAGCCGTGGCTTCCAGTGTTCCGTTTAACATCCCCATCGCCCATTTGCATGGTGGAGAAACCACCCTGGGCGCCATTGATGATAAATTCCGCCATTGTATAACGCAAATGTCCCAATACCACTTTACCAGTACCGCTGGCCATGCCCAAAAGGTGACTAGCCTTATCGGAACGCGGGAAGGGGTCCACAATGTCGGGGCTATCGGGTTGGATAACCTCAACGATTTGACCCTGCTGAATAAACCCCAATTTTTTGACCGCTATGGGATTGATTTAAATCAGCCAACTATTTTGAGTACTTTTCATCCGGAAACGGTTTCCGCAGATCTGAATATTCACTTTGTCCAGGAAATGATCCTGGCCATGGAAAACCTCGATTACCAAATCGTGATTACCATGCCCAATGCCGATACGCGTGGAAACCGTATTCGCGATATTCTGAATACCTTTATTTCCCAAAATAGCCGGGTATTTGGGATTGAGAGTTTTGGACCGGTAGGATATTACTCTTGTATGAAATATTGCGCTTTTTTGCTGGGAAACACCTCAAGCGGGATTATTGAAGCGGCTTCCTTTGGCAAATACACAATAAATTTAGGCGATCGGCAAAAAGGCCGGGAACATGGGGACAACGTGATTCACTGTCCAGTGTTGTCCTCAGAGATCCTCAAAGCGGTTCAACGGGTTGAAAACGCCCCGCAACTTGAGGGAAGAAATATTTATGGAACCGGGGACACCGCGGACAAAATTATGGCTGTTTTGAGAAAAATGAATGACAAACCATAGCTCAAACCCTTCCAAAATAATGACAAAAAAAATCTCCCCTTTTTTAATTCACCCGGACACCACGGTAAAAATTGCTATGAAGCAATTGGACCAAACGGCAGAAAAGATCCTGTTTGTCGTTGATGACCAGGAAAAGCTGGTGGGCTCTTTATCCGACGGTGATATCCGGCGTTGGATCCTCGCCGATGGTGGTCTGGAGAAAAACATCACAGAAGTTTGTAACCGAAATCCGGTTTTTTTTCATCAGGATTTCGAAATCGAAGATGTTAAAACGGAAATGATCTCCCGCAGAATCGAATGTGTCCCTGTCGTCGGGAAGGGACGAAAAGTCACCGAGCTGCTTTTCTGGGAGGAGGTCTTTGGGGGAAGATCGCGCCAGGTCTCCGTCCAAAAAACACCTTTGTCTTGTCCGGTGGTCATCATGGCGGGTGGAAAGGGAACCCGTTTGGATCCTTTTACCAGGATTTTGCCCAAACCGCTGATCCCTATTGGCAACAAACCTATCATCGAAATCATTATCGATAAATTTCGTCCCTATGGGATCGACCGGTTTTTTGTTTCGGTTAATCACAAGTCCCGAATTATTAAATCCTATTTTGAAGAAGAAGGACCGGATTATCATCTCAATTATCTGGAAGAAACAAAACCCCTGGGGACCGGTGGCGCTTTAAAATTTTTGGAAGGAAGCGTCTCGGGTTCTTTTTTCGTTACCAATTGCGATATCATCATTGAAGCGGATTATTCTGATATTTGGCAATTTCATCAGGATAACAAAAATGCCATAACCATTGTTGCTTCCATGAAACATTTCAACATCCCTTACGGCGTTTGTGAAATCAAAAACGGCGGCACTTTAAAAGAGATTCGTGAAAAGCCTGAATTTAGTTTTCTGGTGAATACAGGTATGTATCTGGTCGACAGTAAGGTTCTTCCCCTGATTCCGGAAGATAGTTTTTTTCACCTGACCCACCTCATCGAAAAAGCTCAGGAGGCCAAACTTAAGGTTAAAGTTTTCCCGATTTCGGAAAAAGCCTGGATTGATACCGGGGAGTGGAGCGAGTATCGTAAAGCCCTTGAGCTGATTAAACTATGATACGCAACAAGTCCGTTTTGGCGGTAATCCCCGCAAGGGGGGGATCCAAGGGAATTCCTGGAAAAAACATAAAACCCATTGCGGGCAAACCGTTGATTGCCTGGAGCATCGAGGCAGCCCGGGAATCGCGCTACATCGACCGGCTGATCCTGTCTTCAGATGATCCTGAGATTGTCCGCGTAGCAAAAGAATGGGGGTGTGAAGTCCCTTTCCTCCGCCCCGAAGAACTGGCCCGTGATGATACGCCGGGATTTGCCACGGTATTACATGCCTTACAAACGCTTCCTGAAAATTACGATTTTCTGATTCTGCTTCAGCCCACCTCCCCGCTGCGCTCAACGGCTAACCTTGATGGGTTTATTGAAAAGCTTGTTGGCGAAGATGCCCCGGCAATGCTGAGTGTTTCCCAGGTAAAAAAGCCGCCATATTGGACCTTTACCATGGAACCCCGGAAGAACCTTCTGAGGCGGTTCCTGGCGGAAGGACAAATTCCCAGCAGAAGGCAGGATATTCCGGATTTGTACGAAATCAATGGGGCTTTGTACGGTGGCAAAACCGAATGGTTGCTTCGACAAACGTCCTTCCTATCGGAGCAAACCGCCGGATTTATTATGGATACCGAAAATTCCGTTGATATTGATGGACCACTCGATTTTGAAATCTGCGAGTTTCTCCTGAATAAGAGACAAAAATGAAAAAATTTGTATTAATCGGCGCCGGTCAGATTGGCAGTCGCCACTTGCAGTCGCTGGTCAAATACCCCGAAGCAGCTGTTATCACCGTGATTGATCCCTCAGAGGAGGCCCTGAAAACTGCCGAAGCCCGCAGCCGGGAAATTGCGCCCGCAGCGCAGCATCGCATTGAATTTGAATCCGATCTGGATGCTTTGAAGGAAACTCAGGATGTCGGTATTATTGCAACAAACGCCAAAATTCGTTATCACATTCTGGAAAACCTGTTGAATCAGGCCGGTGTCCAAAACCTGATTTTAGAAAAGGTCCTTTTCACCCGTCCGCAAGATTATGAGAAGGCCATAAATATCCTTGAAAAACATCGCGTACCGGCCTGGGTTAATTGTTCCCGACGGGTTTATCCTGCCTATCAGGCTCTGAGGGAAAGGTTAAGCACGGAAGAAATCCTCCATTTCACGGCCATTGGGGCGGATTGGGGAATGGGCAGCAACGGCATTCATATGCTGGACCTGCTGGCCTTTTTGGGAGGGTCTTCGGAATTCAGTTTTGCTGAGAGAGGCCTGGATCCCGTTTTACACAAAAGCAAACGGGAGGGCTATTGGGAATTCACGGGGTTTCTGAACGGCTTGAACGGGAATAATTCCCGATTCTCCCTTGGGTCCCTGGCTACCCCGAACATACCCTTTTCCCTGGAAATCCTGACCGACCGGGGCAAATACATCATTCATGAATTTCAACAAAAAATGTTTAAGTGGGAATCGGATTATCGCTCCGGGGTCAGTATTGAGCCTTTTCCCGTGGTTTACCAGAGCGATCTCACCCACCGGGTCGTAAAGGAGATTTTGGACTCCGGTAGTTGTGGGCTGTCTACTCTTCGCGAATCAGCGACCATTCATCTCCAATTGATTGATTGGCTGATGCGTTTCGCTAAATCAGTAACTGGAAAGCAACTTCAAGAATGCCTGATCAGTTGAAACACCACGACCTGGTTCTTGTCGGCACAGGACCCATGGCCGTCGAGTATGCCAGGGTCTTGCAAGCACTGGGCAAGATTACGCTCGTTATTGGCCGTAGTGAAGGTTCGGCAGCAACTTTTGAAGCAAAGACCGGCCTGGCGCCATTTACCGGAGGACTTGCGCGTTACCTGTCCCAATACAACGCTCTGCCACCCAGGGCGATTGTTGCGGTGGGAGTGCCCGAACTTGCGGAGGTAACCGCTACCCTGCTGGATGCTTCCGTCACCGATATTCTTGTGGAAAAGCCGGCCGGGTTGAATCCTCGTGAAATCCGGCAACTCGGCGAAAAATGCAAGCAGGCCGATGCCCGGGTCTATATTGCCTACAACCGTCGTTTTTACGCCTCGGTCCAAAAGCTTATGAAGTTGGTTGAGCAGGACGGTGGAGCGCAGTCATTTTTCTTTGACTTTACCGAATGGGGACATGTAATTGAAAAAAGTCCTCAAAGAGATATTGTTAAAGCGAACTGGCTGATTGCAAATTCTTCCCACGTTATTGATCTCGCGTTTTATCTGGCAGGATATCCAACCCGTCTTTACGCACAGGTTGCCGGCAGTCTCGGCTGGCATCCAGGCGGGGCGGTGTATACAGGGGCGGGAAAAACAAATCGCGGTATACCATTCTCCTATCACGCTAATTGGGCAGGGCCCGGGCGGTGGGGGGTTGAAGTTATTACCCGCACCAACCGATATTTCTTGAGGCCGCTGGAGAAATTGGCCCGTCAACCCTTGGGAACAGTAGACTTGGAAAAAGTTGACCTCGATGATGAACTGGACCAGCGATTTAAACCGGGGTTGTACCTTCAGACGGAGGCTTTTCTCAAGGGGCATTCCGATGTCTTTCCTTCCATTGCCGAACATGTTGAAAATATGGCCGTTTATCTCCAGATTCTCGAAGGAAATGGCTTGCGGATCTTCACCGAATAGAGCGGTAGGAGAGCCTCTTTGTCCCAGTTAAAAGATTCAGCTATTCTTGTCCTCAGCAATCTCGCCAACAAGTTCTTCCGGTTTTCCCGCCAACTTATTCTGGCCTTTTTCTTGGGGGTTTCGGGCGAAGTCGATTTGCTTCTCGTAGCCCAGATCCTGCCTACCATTTTCCTTTCAATTGTAGGTGGCGCCGGTGGCGAAACGTTGGTTACCCTAATCAAAAATGATAAGGTCGACCTCCGTGTTGCCGGCCTGTTTATGGCTTTCCTGCAATTGGTTAGCCTTCTTTTTTTGGCCACCTTTTTTGGCCTTTTCCATTTTCTCACGGACATCTTTGCTCTTGAACCGGGCCAGTCTCGCCAATACGCGGAGTTAAGCTGGATCCTTTTGTTCAACGTTTTCCCGGGGGTAATTGTCTCGGTGGCAACTCCCCTGCTTTACCTGAATAAAAATTACAAGTATTATGCAATAACAACCATCGTCAGCGAAGTCGTCGGGTTGGGCGCTATATTCTTGCTGGTTCCCTTAAAGGGGATATTAGCGTTCCCGTTGGGGACGCTGGTAACTTCTCTGCTCAACATGTTCCTTTTCCTCGGACGTTTGCAGTTGGATTTCAAAATCTTTCTTCGTCCGGGTGAATGGCGGGAATTGGGGGGGCAACTAAAATCGATTTTTACCAGAATGGGGATTGTTTCAGGACAAACTCTGGTTAACTACCTTGGCACCTTCTGGGACAGATCCTTTGGCGTACGGTTTTTGCATGAGGGGTATCTAAGCGCTTTGAACTATGCCACAACGCTGTTCGAGCTGCCTAATCTGGTCTACAATAAGTCGATCGGCACCACTACCTATATCAATCAGCTTAAATACAGCCAGGACTCGAAATCGAAATTTGAAGATTACAGCCGAAAGATTTTTAAGCTAACCGCAGTAACGGCTATGGTTGGGCAATTACTTTTTGTGGTGTTGGCCCCGGCCTTTATCATCATTCTTTATCGCAGGGGGAAATTTGATAATGACAGTGTTGCCGGCACCCTGGTCATTTTAGAAATCCTGGCAATGGGGCTGGCGCCGACGGTGCTCCTGTTATTTGGGTCCAGAATGTTGTATGCGCTCCAAAGTTTTAAGCAGGTGTTCGGTGCCGTATTTTTTAGGATCCTGATCAAAATTTCTCTGATAACCACCCTGATCTCGGTGGTGCCTAATATTCTGCCGATTTCCACCACCTTAACGGCTTATTTCGCTTTTATTTACGTTTTTGTAGTCGTTGCCCGGATTACCGGGATCAGATTTCTTTCGCCTGGATTTTTATTGGCGTTTGCGGCTTTATTGTTGCTGAACTTGTTGGCCGTTTTCCTGAATTCCCATTACTTCGAATACTATCTTGATGCCCCCATCGCTCTGATTGTGATATTCGCGGCATTGGTGGCGCTTCTGGGCGGCCTGGGTCTTTGGATTTTTGCAAGTAAAAGTGGATTTCTTGCCATACTTAAGAAAAACTGATATGAAAATTCCCTACTACAAAAAGCTCCTGATCTTAAAGCGATTTTTAAATCCGCTGGTGGTCATTCTGGATAAAATGCGGCTATTGCCGTTGATGGTTCCGTTCGCCAATTCAATTCTAAGGCTGGGCGGAATGGAAAAACGATTCAACCACAAACTTGACTATCGGATTTTCGCCGATATTTTTCAGGGTCAGTTTGGGGAGCCTGTCCAGGGTGCTCGAAAGATCGTCTTTTTGTTTATGGCTGGCGCCAAAAGCCGTCACAATCTGCGCAACATGATGATCGCGAGATTCTTGCAGGATAAAGGGTTTTCACCCCTTTTTTTGGTCTGTGACGGGGTATTCACCATTTGTAACCGGGATCGGGTTAACCGGGATCGGAATAAAATTCCCCTCTTCTGTTACGAATGCCATGATGGGTATCGACACATGGCCTCAAAAACGGGGATGCCCACTCTCTATTTAAGTAACTACTTCGATTCGGGAAATCAGCAGCTTTTTCAACAAATGGCGGATCGCATCGATGCACTAAACTCCCTTGAGGCCTGCGAAAGTTTTTCTTTTGAGGAGGTGCCGTTCGGCAAGATGACCCGTAAGAGTGTCCTCTATTATTTAACCCAGGGCGAATTTGAAGGCCGGCGGGAAGAGATATTGGTTTATCACCAGTACTTGAAATCGGTAACCAAATTTTATCTGATGTTTAAAAATTTCCTTAACCGGGAACCCTTGGCCTCACACCTGATATTAAACAATGGCGAGCTGGCTTTCGACAACCTTGCCGCCAATATGTTTTTGGAACAAGGTAAAACCTATGTTACCCAGGAGAGTTTCGAAGCACCCAATAGTTGGATTTATAAGAAGAATGGAATTGCCATCCGCCTTCGGTGGGAGAGCGAAATGGCGCGTTTCCTGGAGCATGAAATCATTAGACCCGAGGAGCTCAATCTTATCCGCGAAATGATGAGCAAGCGAAAATCCGGTCAAAATATGGTCTATACTTTTAACAATCCCGAAAACGAGGGAAAAATTGACTTTGACAACCATCGCTACGTCGGGCTGTTTACCAATTTTATGTGGGACACCACGATCCTGGAACGAAATACTTTTTTTGACTCGATGCGGGAATGGATCCAGGAAACGGTCCGCTTTTGGCAGGAAAACGGAAGTAATATACGCCTTATTATTCGGGCGCACCCTGCCGAAGTAAAGCTGAAAACCGCTCCCAGCGCCAGATATGTTCGCGACCTTATCAAGGATCTGGATCTGGGTGATAATATTATTTTCTTCGACTCCACCGATGAAGTCAATTCATACGAGATTATTTCAAATATTGAATACGGCATTGTTTACGCCAGTTCAATCGGCCTGGAAATTCCCTATCACGGCAAGCCCTGCGTTGTAGCTGGCGATCCTCATTATCTGGGTCAGGATTTTGTTTTGAGTCCTGAATCCAAAAACCACTATTTCGAAACCCTAAAATCCCTGAATGAAAAAAGCCTGTCTTTTACGCCCCCGGTGGAAACCTTGTTGAAATATCTTTATTTTATTTATCATCGACAGGTCAAATACCTGCATGGATTCCAGTCGGGAGGGCTTTCCGCAAGAACCCTTTTCGACATCGAAAGTGCTATGGAATTAGTGGAGGCGAACAAGCCCATATTGGAAGAGTTCTTTCAGACCTGTATAATATCGACCTGACAAAACCGGATTTTCCGATTGCCCAGCCCCCGCTTTCTGTCGGATTTATAAAAAAATATGTGTTATAAAAGATATACGTCAAGGAATTCCCCAATCCTTTTACTTACCATTCGCATCCATTACCCCACTTGATTATGATCAGTCAACGCGTTTTGAACATCATTTGTGCGCTCCCAATTATCAACATCGTTCTGGATGTTTTCGTATTGGCTAACCTGGATGAAGGGTCGCTATTTCCCCAATTGAGAGCGCTGTTCCTGATCCTGCTGGCTATTTACGTTTTCCAAAAGCGATTCAAGCTGGATTATGCCGGCTTTCCAATTATCCTGTTTCTGCTTTACATCGCAGTCCTAATACCTTTTTCATCAAAAATGGGGTATTCGTTCAGAATTTATTCCAAAGTTTTTATTACCCTGATGATGTTTTTTGTGGGCTATTATACGATTACCAATGTACAGGCTTTCAAAAAGCTGAATCAATCCATGGTTTACCTGATGGTTTTTGTTATTGGGTATACGATATACTCCACAATTGCCGGGGTAGGGTTGGGTTGGTATCTTCAGGATGAACAGTTCTCTACCGGTTATATCGTTGGCTCCGGTCTTTACCCTGTTTCTTTTGCTATAATCCTCTTCCCTTTTATAATCCTTTTTTATCAGAAGAAAAATCACCGGCTAATCGTGGCAGGTATAACCATTGTCTCCATGGTCATTCTTTTACTTTCGCTACGCCGGACCACCGTATTGTCTGTTGTGGTGGGGTATGCGACCTTTTTTATCTTTACCACGCGCCGGGGACAATTTGTAAAGGTCGCCGTTTTTGCCGGAATTATCCTGACGGCCCTTTTCCCTTACTACCAGGATGTTCTGTGGCATCGTTTCGAATCGCGCTTTGGGGAATACGAAAGTACCGCAGAGGCATTCCGGCCGGAAGAACAGGCCCGCTATCTCGAAACCCTCGTGGTATACGAAGAAGTTTTGTCTTTCCGCAATCCGGCCAAAAGTATCTTTGGCAAGGAGATCTTCAACTCTCCGGGAAACTACGGGGTAGGAATTTTCAGTCGTTTCCGACAACTGCACATTGATTACAATATTATTTTGCATGGTTCTGGTCTGGTGGGGTTATTACTGTATCTTTTTATTTTTTATCGCCTGTACAAGACTGAAATCCGGGTGCGTAAAAAAGTCCCGCAAAATGTTTTTAACACCACCGTGCATGCGGTTTTTATGTCCCTGCTATTCTCCACCATGTTCATCTCCATGGTTGGGGGAATGCACATTATTACCTTTCGCTCAATAAGCTTCTTATACCTGGGAGGCTTTCTTGGTATGTATCGTGAGCAACTGCGTTATCTCCGCCGAAAACGTCAGGAAAGCGAATCTGAACCCCCCAAAGCACTCGAGGTATCCCTTCCCGCCTAAAGGCCAGAGTTTGAATTTATCCTCATGAAAGTTCTTTTTGTTTACAGCGGAAACACCAACAGCCCTTTTACCAGATCGCAAATGCACTCCCTGGAAAATGTTGGGGTGGAGGTGGCGGGTTTCCCCCTTCAGGGGAGGGGGAAAAAAAGTTATCTCCACAATGCCATGCGGCTCAGAAAGCGGCTTCGGGAAAACCCGGTAGACATTATCCATGCTCACTATGGCTATTGCGGCTGGGTCAGTTTGTTGGCCCGCAGAAGAGAAAAGATCGTTATGTCCTTTATGGGAAACGATCTCCTGGGCAGTGTCGGGGAGGACGGCAAATATCGCCTGGCCAGCCGCCTGGAAAGCGCCATCAATATTTTTTTCGCCAGGTGGTTTTATGATCACTGTATCGTCAAATCCCCCAACTTGCGACAGAAGATTAAAAATCTCTCCCATGTTTCGATTCTTCCCAATGGGGTTAACTTAGCCATTTTTGTCCCGCAAGAGCGCCAGGTCGCCAGGGAAAAACTCGGTCTGGCCGAAGACGGGCGATATGTTCTTTTTCCTTACCCGCCGGATTATTATGAAAAAAACTACCCTCTTGCTGAGAAGGCGGTGAATAAACTCAATGATGTACATTTGTTGTCCGTCTCAGGACTTTCCCAGGGTCAACTCAGCGATTATTACAATGGCGCAGATTTGCTGATTATGACTTCCTTCCACGAAGGTTCTCCCAATGTGGTTAAAGAAGCCATGGCCTGCAATTGTCCGGTAGTCAGTGTGGATGTCGGGGATGTGGCGACCATCGTCGAAGGGACCAAAAACTGTTATATCACCGGGTATGAGGCCGGGGAGCTCGCCGCAAAAATTTCCCTGGTGCTCGAAAATGGGAAACGCAGCGACGGCAGGAACCACATAGGACATCTGGCGGTTGGCCATGTCGCGGAGAAACTGAAAATGATCTATTTAGCGTTAGTGGAAGGAAATCAGTAACTATGTGTGGAATTTCCGGAATGGTTAATTTGAATGGACAGGCGACTCAGCAAGACCAGATTATAGCAATGATGCGGGAGATGAAGCACCGGGGACCCAATGATGAGGGCTTTTTTATCGAGGGAAACACCGGGCTGGGGTTTGTTCGCCTGAGTATCCTGGACCTTTCGGCTGCGGGGCATCAACCGATGTTTAGCCGCGATGAGCGATACGTCATTATCTTTAATGGCGAAATCTACAATTACATCGAACTTAGGGAAGAACTGGCCGGTGAATATTCTTTCAAATCCAATACGGATACCGAGGTACTTCTCGCCGGTTACCTGAAATGGGGTGAGGCCCTACAGGATCGCCTAAATGGGATGTGGGCCCTGGCGATTTACGATCGAAGGGAAAAATCACTTTTCATTTCCAGAGATCGCTTTGGCATCAAGCCGCTATACTACTTCCTGGACTCGCAACAGCTAATCTTTGCCTCCGAGTTCTCTTCTATTCTGAAAGTTCTGCCGCACAAACCCGGAGCCAATGATCAGATCATTTTTGATTATCTGACCTTTAATCGGACCAACCACACTGAGAACACCTTTTTCGACGGTATCAAAAAACTCCAGCACGGCCACTGCATGAACGTCCGGAACGGCCAGGTTGCCATTCGCCGGTGGTATGATCTGACCTCCCGGATTGGCAAGCCGTTCACCACAACCGAAGACTTCCGGGAAACGCTTGAGGCGGCTATTCAAATCCGGATGCGCAGCGATGTGCCGGTCGGCGCCTGTCTGAGCGGGGGGCTCGATTCGGCCACGATTGTTTCGCTAATCCAGCAAATGCCGCAATTCAAAAATGTACATTCTTTCTCCGCCGTTTACGGCGCGGGTCAACAGGGGGACGAATCCGATTTTATTAATGAATTCCGCGACAGCCTGGAAAATATGCACTTTATTAACCCAACCGCGGCGTCCCTGTTCAACGACCTGGATGCATTTGTGCGTGCACTGGAAGAACCGGTCCCCAGCACTTCTATATATGCCCTCTTCCGGGTCATGGAACTCGCCAAAGATACGGTTACGGTGCTGCAAAACGGCCAGGGAGCAGATGAGTTACTGGCCGGGTACGATTACTTTTTTGGCTTTTTTTTCAAGGAGCTTCTTCTGAGCATGCGCTGGATGCACCTGGCCAAAGAGCTGAAGCATTATAGCGCCAAACACCGCTCTGCCTTCGCTCTGAAATACCTGGCTTTTCTTCTTTTGCCCACCGCCCTGCGCCTCAAAGGCCGGGTGGCCTCGAAGAACTTTGTGAATGAGGATTTCAGCCGGCGTTTTGACGGGGATACCCGCAATGTCCTGGCCGACAAACTTTATGGATCCACCTCGCTGAGGGATGCTTTGGTCAACCATTTCGAATACAAATTTGAGCATATGCTCATCTGGGGAGACCATTGTTCCATGTGGTATTCTCTGGAACTGCGCTTCCCCTTTCTCGACTATCGCTTGGTCGAGCGGGCTCTGGCCCTGCCGCTGGAGCAGGTGATGAATCAGGGGATGACAAAATACATCCTACGGGAGGCCATGAAGGGGGTTATCCCGGAGAAGATCCGGACCCGACGAGATAAAATGGGGTTCTCGACTCCGGAAGCTCAGTGGTTTCGCGAACAACCCTTCCGGGGTATGATTGAAGAAATTCTCAACTCAAACCGCTTGCGGGAGCGGGGTTACATCGATCCCCGGAAAGCCGGCAACCTCTACCAACGCCATTTGAAAGGAGAAGTCGATATCTCCCGGGATATTTGGAAATGGATTCACCTGGAAAAATGGTTCGAGAAGTTCATCGACTAAGGACAAAATATGCGTATCCTCGCCTATATGGGCCATCCTGCTCATTTTCATCTGTTGAAAAATGCCATTCTGAACCTGCAGAAAAAGGGGCATGAAACGTTAGTCCTCATCCAAACCAAGGATATTCTGGAACGCCTGCTTAAAGGAGCCGGAATTGAATACCAGAATGTTTTGGTCGAACGCCGCAAGGACCATCCGGTGTCGATTGCTTTAAGTCTGCTTAGCAAAGATTGGCACATGATCAAGCTGGCCAAAAAGTTTAAGCCGGATCTCCTGGTGGGGACTTCGGTGGAGATCACCCATGTCGGCAAATTTATCGGTAGGCCTTCAGTGGTGGTCAATGAGGACGACTGGGATTATATCCCGCGTTTTGCCAATATGGGCTACCCTTTTGCCAGCACCATTTTATTGCCGGATAACTGCCGGGCCGGAAAGTGGCAGCATAAGGTGGTTAACTATCGTAGTTACCACGAATTAGCTTATTTACATCCCAATCATTTTGTACCGGACAAAACCATTGCCCAGCCGCTGTACGGGGATCGCGATCGCTACTACATTCTGCGTTTCGTGCATTTGGGAGGACATCATGATGAGGGCAAGCAGGGTATTCACAAAGAGTTGGGCCTCAGAATAGTCAATCGCCTCGAGGAATACGGCAAAGTGCACATCACTTCCGAGCGGGAACTGGAACCGGAGTTCGAGCCCTATCGCATTTCCATCAACCCGCTGGATATTCACCACGCCATGTATTTTGCCGACATGTATATCGGCGACAGCCAGTCTATGGCCATGGAAGCGTCCGTCCTGGGAACCCCTTCCATACGGTTCAACGATTTTGCCGGCGATATTTCGGTTCTGGAGGAGCTGGAACACACGTATCATCTGGCGGTCGGCATCCGGACTGCTTATCCGGACAAGCTTTTCGCAAAATTAGAAGAATATTTAACCACCCCGGATATCGTTCCGCAATTCAAGCAGCGCCGCGAGCGGTTGGTAAAAGAGAAAATTGACTATGCCGCTTTTTTGACTTGGTTTCTGGAAAACTATCCGGAAAGCGAACGACAGATGCGGGAGAAGCCGGAATTGCAGAACCGGTTTGCCTGATCTTCCCCGTATCACAAAAAAATTAATCCCCGCAATTGATGAAAGACCTATCTAAACTCAACCTAGTCGACCAACTATGAAAATCATTTCCGTCGTCGGGGCGCGTCCCCAGTTTGTGAAATTGGCGCCCCTCTCGCGCCGCCTTCGTAAAGTGGCCGATGAAGTGATCGTCCATACCGGCCAGCATTACGATGCCAATATGTCCGACTCCTTTTTTGAGGACATGAATATTGCCCGGCCCGATTATTCCCTGAATGTCGGCAGTGGCCGGCACGGTGAACAGACCGGTCGCATGCTTATCGAGCTGGAGAAGGTCATGATGGCCGAAAAACCGGATGCGGTGGTGGTTTTTGGAGACACCAATTCCACCCTGGCAGCAGCCCTGGCAGCGGTAAAACTGCACATCAAAACGGTCCATGTCGAGGCCGGATTGCGCAGTTTCAACCGGGAAATGCCCGAAGAGATCAACCGAATCATGACCGACCACTGCTCGGACTATCTCTTTGCGCCGACCCCAATTGCCATGGATAACCTCAGGAAAGAGAATCTGGGGCCGAAGAGCTACCTGTTCGGGGATATCATGGTGGATGCTCTGCTGGACAATCTGGACCGGGCCGAAAGCCAGTCAAAGATCGTCGAGCGCCTGGAATTGGCGAAGCGCGATTACGTGCTGGTTACCCTGCACCGCCCCTACAATGTCGACGATCCCGCCCGACTCACCCAGATCTTCAAAAATCTGGCCGATCTTCCCCATACCGTGGTATTTCCCATTCACCCCCGCACCCGGGCCATTGTGGCCAAATACGATATCCCTATTCCCGAACAATTTGTGCTGATCGACCCGGTGGGTTACCTCGATTTTCTGAAGTTACAGAAACATTGCGAGCGTATTCTCACCGATTCCGGGGGAATCCAAAAGGAAGCTTATATTCAGGAAAAACCGTGTATTACCCTTCGCTCGGAAACCGAATGGCTGGAGACCCTGGAAGTGGGCTGGAATATCCTGATGGATCCCGCTAATCCCAATTTGGCTGCCGAGGTGGCCGGATTCTCCCCCCCCGCGGCCCATCCCGCCGTTTTTGGTGAGCAAGTTGCTCAGAAGATGGTTGATTTCCTGGTTGATCTTGATGGATGCGATTAGTATGTTATGATCAGGAGCTGAGAAGAAACTCTTTTCAAGGAGGGAGCTATGACGTTTTACCGCTTTTATATCCTGCTTATCGGTATTTTACCCCAAATATTGATCTCCCAAACTATTTTTGACCGGGTTGTTACCAGTGAATTAATCAGCACCCCGGACAACTACCGAAGCCCTTCCTGGGTAGATTACGATCGGGATGGCGATCCGGATCTTTTTATTACCAATTATAATCAACCAAGTTACTTGTATGCCAATGATGGCAACGGCGATTTTTCAAGAATTGTCGGCAATGCACTGACCGATTTTGCCATTTCCGCCCAAACCGGAACCTGGGCCGATTACAATCATGATGGCTTTTTGGATGTCTTTCTGCCAAATACCGATGGCCCAAACGCTTTTTTTGCAAATCTCGGCAACGGACAGTTTGAACAAAAGACGGATATCGGTCTCGTTTCTCATTGGCAAAATTCCCGGGATGCTACCTGGGGAGACCTGGACGGTGATGGTTGGATGGATCTGGTGGTTACCAATGCTATTGAAGATAGTAAGATAAGCTTCTACCGAAATGTTCTTGGGGACCATTTCGAATTAATGCCAATTAATTTTGGGATGGGGTTTCCGACCAACATCACTCTGGTGGATTATGATCAAAACGGTTTTCCGGACCTTTATGTAGCGAATGCGGGTAATCCGAATTACCTCTTTCGAAATGACGGTGGTTGGCAGTTTACTCAGATTACTTCCGGTCCTCATGTCATGGATTCGGATCTCTCCCGTGGGGCAATCTGGGGCGATTATGACAATGATGGTGATTTTGATCTCTACGTTGTCAACGGGTCAAATTCTACCCCAGAGCGAAATCGCCTATACCGAAACGACGGTAATGAAGTATTTACCAGGGTTGATAATAGTGGGTTAACCGCGTTAAGAAAATATTCTACCGATGCCTCCTGGGCCGATTTCGACCGGGATGGAGATCTGGATATAATGATTGTCAATTCGGATTGGGAAAACGACCTTTATCAAAACAATGGTAATGGTACCTTTAGCAGAATGGACACTGAACTGCCGTCATTTGATATCGGTTCCTCTAAAAGTGTAACCTGGATTGACTATGATCGGGATGATGACCTCGATTTATTTGTTACCAATGGTTCGTCCGGTCTGGAAAACAACTTTCTGTATCAGAACACCGGTGTTTCGGGCAATTGGCTGAATTTAAAAATTGAGGGCGGACCTCTTGGGGATTTTGGTGCTGATGGGGTCGTTGCCAGGGTTAAGGCAGTTATTCAGGGGGATACTGTCTGGCAAATGAAAAGAATTAGTGCCAAGGCCGGACGCGGGCACCAGGAATTCCCCGAGTTATTTTTTGGCCTTGGAGATGCCGCCCTGGTTGATAGCCTTCACGTTTTTTGGCCCTGGCTACCGGAAACGCCTACCCTGTTAACGAATATTACCGTAAACCAACGCTTGGTTGTTAATGAACCAGGTATTCCAACCCTATTTGAAATTCAACCCGATAGCCAATATACTGGTTTAAGTCAGACCATTACTATTGATGCTTTTAATGTTGATTTTCTTGCTGTACCCATAGATTCAGTTGCCATAGAAAATTCTCAGGGACGGTTAATTACGACTATCGTTACCGGTGTAACGCCTACCCGGGCCAGAACTACCCTTGTTTTGCCGACGCTTTTTCCAACAGGGATATACGATTTTATAGTATTCTGGAATAATGAGGAAATTATACTCCCGGAAAGTTTCAGAGTATTGGAGCCCGCTCCGATCACCACCGTCTCCGGCGATTCCTTCGGGGTAGCAGTGAGAGATGGGGATAGCCTTGAGGTTGAGTTGACCCTGTTCAACAATGCTGAGATTGGCGGTGGGGATTTGGAATTTCGGGCTTTTATAACAACCGATCCCGTTCTTTTGAGCGCCAATAAAAGAACCGGGAGCAATGCATCCTACACCCCGACCCAATCTCCAAACGGGGTAGATCATCGCAAGGTTTTCGCGGATGCCGGCCGCAATTACGGCTATTACTTCTGGGATGATCTGACCCAATTTGTCCCAATGGGAGGATTACAAGATATGGTCGCGGGTGACCTTGGTCCCGACGGCCGATTCTATATGGCGCATTATGATATTCAAAGCCGCTTTCGCATTGCCGCTATTGATACGCTCACGGGCGCCGATACCCTACAGGCATTTTTCGGATTGGGGAATTTCTATTACATCGAAGATCTGGACTACAGCCAGGAACTGGACAAATGGTTCATTTCCAGCAGCTATGAAGATTTATCGCGCCCCGGACAGGTTCACGAAATTGATGTTCTGACTGGCGTAACAAATCTGATTGCATCAATGCCAGAGCTACCGCAACCCCGGGCAATTGTCGCCACACCGGAGGGTAAGATTCTCGTTATGGATGGTGGAACAAACTCCCTGAATTCTCTGGATCCGGTTTCAGGTGAGGTTACCCGGCTTGGACCCAGCTCGCGTTATTATTCAATGGAATTTGACCCGGAAACCGGGAATCTTTATGGTGCGCAAAGTCTGCGGATAAAAATTGTCAACCCCAATACCGGAGCGTCTTTTTTATCCCGGGATGGTTTGGCGGAAGGACCTACCTCTTTTGGCCTTTCAGGAGATCCGTCCCAAAGGATTTTTACCATCTTGAACTATCATTCCGGTTTAGTCCCCCCGCAAAGTGATATCACTATCGAAATTCTGGTAAAAGCAACCTCGCGGCTGGATTCCCTTGCCCGCGGTTGGCTGATTGTCAATACCAATGACCCCGAAAATCCCCTGTTCGAAATCCCACTTACGGTAACTGAGGATAATGCTGTCGGGAATCCGGAAAACCTTCCGGGGATTCCAGCCCAGTTTGCCCTGGAGCCGGCCTATCCCAATCCCTTTAATCCGGAAACACATATTCACTTTTCTATGGCAAATTCCGGAGATGTTCGCCTGGAGATTTTTAATGCCCTGGGACAAAAGGTAAGGACCCTTGTGGAAGGGAGAATGCCGGCTGGTCGCCATGCCGTCCTTTGGAATGGCCGCAACGATGCTGGAGGAGCGCTGGCGTCCGGTATTTATTTCTTACATCTGAAGGTCCTCGGGTTCTATCAGGGAAACCTGAAGCTGGTTCTGCTTCGATAGGTGTTTCTGGGTTCGGTTTTGACGTCTATCACCGGTTTTCTGCTGCCCCTCCCTTAAAATGCCGGCACATTTTTTTAATTTTCTCTAAACCCCGGCCATTCAGGTCGATTCTTTATTCAAAATTGCGAAACTTTCATCAGTTTCAGCCATCACAATACAACCTGATTTTTGAATCAAATTGATTTTAAAGCCTCTCCGCAATAAGTTTGCGATCGCTCCGAAAGAGCAAAATTGATCTAAGTTAACGTTTTACCACGAGTTCGGTCCGTTATGCCGCTGCAATTCAAGTCCAAACGACTCTCTTTTTTCTCTAATCTGCTCCTGGATTTTTCCCTGCTGAGCGTGGCATTCCTGGTGGTGTACTACTTCAAACGCCGCCATATCTACGTCGAAAAGACCATCCTGCTGTATTTGCCGGTCTATTTTGTGACCTGGTTGGGGGCCACTCTGCTGACCCGCAAGTTCCGGCATTACGATCAGGAAGACTACCTGCAGCGTCTGCGGCCCTATTTGATGGCCATTTTGTTGCAGATCGGCAGCATGTCCATCTTGCTGTTCGCCTTCAATTGGCTCGATCTTTCCCGCTTTATTGTTTTTGGCTCGGTGGGGCTCTTTTTTCTGATGGAGATGATGTTTATTGCCGGGGCCTTTTTTCTGCCCATTGTCGCTAAAAGAAAGTCTTTTTCCGGTTATTCCTATTCGGTAACTTTCTTTTTCCTTGAGTTTGCTTTGATCTCCGGGATTTTCCTGGCCATTTACTTTTACAAACGCGGGCACCTGGTTCTCACCGACGAGTATAAGTCGATTTTCCTGGTGATCTTCTTCTCCTGGATGTTCATCAGCCTGTTTACCCACCGCTTCCGGATTCCCGAAGACCGCAATTATCTGAAGGTGCTGCGCCCCTTCATCCGCTCCTCGCTGTTGACCATCGGGCTGGTTTCTTTCTTTGTCTTTACCTTCCGCATCCTCGAATACTCGCGGCTGATCCTGTTTGGCTCCCTGGGGTTGTTTATGGTCTTCGAGGTAATGATGGTGACCATTTATTACCTCTATCACAAACCGCAGGAAACCGACGAACCGGTCCCCAATATTTTCAGCGCCACCCTGCTGGAAGAGCCGGAACCCATCCTTGAAGACACCACGGTTCGCTTGCACGAGGGCAAATACCGGGTTCCCGAGGAGGCCGAGGGCGGCATCAGCATCCGGCGCAAGCTGTGCAACGTCTATTTGCGACACCTGCCCGAGGTCTATCAGTTCCTCGACGAGGTGGTGGATCTGGAATCGGTAGATTACATGACCGCCGAAAGCATCCACGCTTCTCACCCCTACAATGTGGAGGTGCTGCCGGACAATACCCTGCATTTTTTTATGAACCTCCATGAGATCAACGATATCCGGCGCATTAACCGCTATTTTATTGAGGTGAACAAAAAGCTGCGCGACGGGGCCATTTTTGTGGGGCGCTTCGAACCTTACGGCAAACGCCGCCAGCGTTTCCTGAAAAACTATTCCTATCGCCTGGGCAATATTCTCTACGTTTTCGATTTTATCTGGAAACGGGTTTTTCCCAAGCTGCCCTTCCTGCAGAAAATTTATTTCGGGGTGAGCAAAGGCAAGGGACGGGTACTTTCCCGCGCGGAAGGATTGGGACGCCTGTATTACTGCGGTTTTGAAGTGATCGCCAATCGGGAAATCGACAATTACACCTATTTTGTGGTGCGCAAGGCCAAAGAACCTTCCAACGACGAAAATCCCTCCTATTCCCCGGTGTTTAAGATGAAACGTTCCGGGAAGGGCGGCAAGCCGATTTACGTCTATAAATTTCGCACCATGCATCCCTATTCGGAATACCTGCAGGACTACGTTCTGCGCATCAACGGCTATTCCAGCATCGGCAAACCCAAGGACGATTTCCGGGTAACCGCCTGGGGCAAGGTGATGCGAAAATACTGGTTGGATGAATTGCCGCAATTGCTTAATCTTTTCAAAGGCGAAATGACCCTGGTGGGGGTTCGCCCCATTAGCCAGCGCTTTTTGAATGAGTTCCCGGAAGATATCAGAGAGCTTCGCAAAAAATACAAGCCCAGCTGTATTCCCGCTTATGTCTCGCTGCTCAAACAATCCAAGGACGGCTTTATCGAAGCTGAAACGGCCTATATTCTGGAAAAGGAAAAACATCCTTTTACCACGGATCTGAAATATTTGTGGCTGGCCCTATACAACATTGCCACCAACAAGATTCGCAGCGCCTAAACCGGTGCGACCGGTTGAGGCGCCGTAGGGGTCGGTCTTGACCGACCCTTCATGGATCCAGATCGGGTTTAGGCGCCGTAGGGGTCTTGACCGACCCCTCATGGATCCGGATCGGGTTTAGACGCCGTGAATCAATCCTTTTGATTGAACATCCCTTACCATAATCGCAGGATTTAACATGAAAACACCTTTTGCCATTGTCGGCTGCGGACGGATTGGCTCCCGGCACGCCGAACATATCGATAATTTTGCCACCCTGAAGGCGGTCTGCGATATCGATCCCCTCAAAGCCAAAGAACTGGGCGAAAAATATCAGGTTCCTTACTTCACCGATATGGATGAGATGTTGACCAGCATCCCGGATGTGGAGGTGGTTTCCATTTGCACCCCCAACGGTTTGCACGCCGACCACACCGTGTCCACCCTGCGCGCCGGAAAAAACGTGGTCTGTGAAAAACCGATGGCTTTGAGCGTCAGCGACTGCTGGCGCATGATCGGCGAGGCCGAAAAAATGGACAAGCACCTCTTTATCGTTAAACAAAACCGCTTTAACCCGCCGGTTCAAAAGCTCAAATCCGTGATAGACCAGGGCATTCTCGGTAAGGTTTATTCCATGCAGCTGAACTGCTTCTGGAACCGCAATCCCCAGTATTATCAGGAGTCGGACTGGAAAGGCAGCATTGCCCTGGACGGCGGGATTCTCTACACCCAGTTTTCCCACTTTATCGACCTGATGTACTGGTTCCTGGGGGATGTGGTGAAGGTCTCCGCCACCGCGGCCAACTACTGCCACCAGGGTATGATCGAGTTTGAAGATACCCTGGTCGCCTCCATGGAATTTGCCAGCGGCGCTCTGGGCACCATGAACTGCACCATCAACAGCTACAAAAAGAACATGGAAGGCTCCATCTCCATTTTCGCCGAAAAGGGCACCGTGAAAATCGGCGGGCAATACCTCAACGTGCTGGAATATCAGAATATTGAAGATCACGTTATCGAAGATATCGAAGCCCATCGCCCGGCCAACGACTACGGCTATTATCAGGGATCGATGTCCAACCACGACAGCGTTATCAAGAACGTGATCGACGTGCTGCACCACGGCGGACAGATCGCCACCAATGGCTACGAAGGCATGAAAACCGTGGAGATCATCGAAAAAATTTACGCCCGGGTGGATCAGGCTTCCCGGCTGAGCACCGCCACCGGTATCGGCAACGGGGTTGCCCGCCAGGATAACCGGTCCGATGGCTGATCCGCGCCTGCTGCAGATTGCCATCCGCGATGTCGAATTCGGCGAAAACGTAACCGTGGTCGAGCCGGTAAACCTCTACGGATGCCGGATCGGGGAGGGCAGCTTTATCGGCCCCTTCGTGGAAATCCAAAAAGATGTGGTAATCGGCCGCAACACCCGGATCCAGTCCCACGCTTTTATCTGCGAACTGGTCACCATCGGGGACAATTGTTTTGTCTCTCATGGGGCCATGTTCATCAACGACCTCTTCGACGGTGGTGGTCCGGCCGGCGGGGACAAAAGCAAGTGGTCCTCCACCCACATCGGCAACCGGGTCTCCATCGGCACCAACGCCACCATTCTGCCGGTGCGCATCTGCGACAACGTGGTCATCGGTGCCGGGTCGGTGGTTACCCGGGATATTACCGAACCGGGTATTTACGCCGGCAATCCGGCGCGCAAGATCCGCTAACGTAAGGGCGGGTTTGAAACCCGCCCTTACGTTAGGCCATCAAACCCGCCCTTACATTAGGCGGCCCCGGGGCGCCAAAATTTTCCAGGAATAAAACCGGCCTTGCGTCAAACTGGGCCGGTTTTTCTTTTTTAGATTGGCGGCGCATTTCGCCCTTTTTTGTTTTATTTTTGAGGTAATTATTGCGGAATTCGGGTGAGGTGTCGTTAATCTCCACAAGCCAAAGTTGGAATATCCGGCGCCCTTTTGAGTGCCTTCCAATGTCCAAAATCATCTCAGAAAAGGATTCGCCAATGCAGGTACCCTTCGTCGATCTCAAAAGCCAGTATCAATCTTTCAAACCCGAAATGGATGCCGCCATCCAGAATATTATCGACCATACCGCCTTTATCGGTGGCAAGGCGGTAAAGGATTTTGAGGAGGCTTACCGGAAGGAATACGGCGCGCCCTTTTTCCAGAGCTGCGCCAACGGTACCGACGCCATTTACATCACCCTGAAGATGATGGGTATCGGGGCCGGAGATGAAGTGATTACCCAGCCCAATACCTGGATTTCCACCGCCGAAACCATTTCCCAGACCGGTGCCAAGCCGGTTTTCGTCGATTTTGAGCCGGATTATTACACCCTGGATCCCGCCGGACTGGAAGCCAAAATTACCCCCCGTACCAAAGCGATTATCCCGGTACACCTTTACGGTCAGCCTGCCGAAATGGACGCCATTATGGAAATCGCCAATCGCCACGGGATTCCGGTGGTCGAAGACTGCGCCCAGGCCCATTTTGCCGAATACAAAGGCAAGCGGGTGGGGACTTTCGGGGTGGCGGCAACCTTCAGTTTTTATCCTGGGAAGAACCTGGGGGCTTACGGGGACGCCGGCGGGATTATCATCCACGATGCCGACCTGGCCCGCAAAATCGCCCTCTATGCCAATCACGGCGCCCTGAAAAAACACGACCACGAGATTGAAGGCATCAACAGTCGCCTGGACGGCGTTCAGGCCGCGGTCCTCTCCGTAAAACTACCCCATATCCACAAGTGGAATGAGCAGCGCCTGGAAAACGCCAAATACTACAATGAAGTCCTCAACGGGGTAGGGGATCTGGTGCTTCCCAGGATCAAAAAACATGTGAAGCATATTTTCCACCTCTATGTGGTGCGGACCGCACGCCGCGACGAGCTGCAGGATTACCTCTCCCAAAACGGTATCGGGGTGGGAATTCACTACCCGGTTGCCCTTCCTTTTATGCCGGCTTACAGCTACCTCGGGCACAGTGAAGCGGATTTCCCGATCGTTGCGAAATTCCAGCATCAGATTCTTTCCCTGCCCATGTTCCCGGAACTGACCACCGATCAGATGGACTATGTGGCCGAAAAAATCCGGGCCTTTTTTGCCTGAGGCAGATTCTTACCAAGGAAGCACCAATTGTTGGCCGTCGGCCGCTTGCCGTCGGCCGTTTTCTGAGAGCATCACTTGGGAAAAAATTTCCGCGGATTCTGCATCATCATACCGAGCATTTGCCCAAGACGTTGGTAATCCGCCATTAAGGTCTTGTGAGAGTCCTCATTCAGATAGCCACAGTCCCTGGCAAAATCTAAAAAAACAAGCACCTCACTTGCTTCCGCATCCGCATTGCTCAGTTTAGAAAGAAAATGTTTGGGATATTGCCGCTTGCGATAACCTTCTGCCAGATTTGCACAGACAGACCTGGAAGCGCGCCTGATTTGATCTGTCATAGAAAAAGCTTCTGCTCTTGGAAAGGCCTTGCTTTTTTCGAAGACGTCCATCGCTAGCCTGTAGGCAAGTTGATATGCCATCAATGACTGAAAACCCATGTTTCTATCTCTATTTTGTGATGGAATTTTCTTTATAGATTCAAAAAACTGAAAAATTGCATAATTTTTATTTAATTCTCAACGGCCAACGGCCAACGGCCAACGGCCAACGGCCAACGGAAAACCGGAATGATACTTATGATCAAAATCTCTCCTGCAATTCTCCTGTCCATCTTCCTTTGTTTGCCTGCTTTCGCCCAGATCCACGATGGCAATATCCTGCTGGAAATGGCCCTGGACAGACAATCCTACCGCTTCGACAACCTGTATTCCCGGACCACCGAGGACTCGCTGGTGCTTCCGGACGCGCTGAAAAGAGGGTGGGGCGTGGACATCGCCGGCGGGTATCAGAATGGCGCACCCGACCCCTACACCTTTACTGCAAACAAGGGCAAATACTGGGTATCCCCCTTTTATTACGGACAACTTCATCCCCTGATAAAGGTCAAATACCGGCTGCGGGCGACCAACAAACGCGAGGACTACATCGATCCCAACCGCACCTACTGGTCGGATGAATTCAGCGGAATCCGCGGGGACATCGAGCTGGGAGCCCTTACCTTCGACCACCCCAATTTCCGGGTGAAATTCGGGCGGGATTACCTGCTCCCGGCGGTCACCCTCAGCGAAAATCTACTGCACTCGCTCTATACCTACCCCTACGATCAACTGCAGCTGGGCTATCGCAACCGGTATCTGGAGCTGAGCAGCTATTACCTGCAGTTGAACGCCACCCGGGATTCCACCGCCATCAACCGGCGGCACCTCAACGGGCATCGCCTGCGGGTGCGCCTGGGGGAGCGCGGTTTTGCGGCGGTCAACGAAATCGTGATTTACGGCGGAGGGGAGCGCAGCGCCAACTGGATGTTCCTCAACCCCTTCCTGGGCTATTACGTCTATCAGAAAAACGCCCGGAACTTTACCTCCAACACCATCATCACCGGGGAAATTTTTCTGAA
>JAGRBF010000143.1:35043-38669 GCA_020434205.1 Calditrichota bacterium
GATAACAAGGAACCCAAGGACCTGGAACCCACCGAATACGGCCTGAACTGGAGCGCCGGCCGCAAGAATCTGGTTCCCGGCCTGCACGCCCTGTTCAATTACACCCGGGTGGCCAACCGGACCTTCAATGCGCCTTTTCTGAACCACGAAAAGTTCATCTATCAAAACCTGCCTATCGGGCATTACCTGGGCAATAATTTCTGGGAAATGCGGGCGCAGTTAACTTATGAGGGAAATCCGGACTGGTGGATCCAGGCCGGGTACTACCACCGGCGCTTCGGGGAGGAAGCCTTGTACGGGGAGTTCAATACCGATTTTCTCAATGCCACGGTGGCGGAAGGTTATTCGGAAGCATTTCCTTTTGGCGAGACCCGCACCCAGAACGGGTTTCAGCTCAAATCCTACTTCACGCCCGTCCCGCAATTAACCGCCCAATTGCGTCTGGCCTACTGGCTGGAAGCGGCCGATTTGCCGGAATCCTTCGTGCTGGGAGTCGCTCTGGGTTACCGGCTGTAGGCCAAATGCCAGCGTCTCTCTACTTCCCGACCGCCTGACGGCTGCTGCGCTTGCGGGCCGGTTCTTCCGGGGCCATTTCCGGACTGTGATGCGCATTGCCCCGCCCGTTTTGCCCCATTCTTTCCGCTTTGCGAGCCCGGATAGCGGCCAAAATTTCCTCAACGCGGGTCGGTTTGCCGTTACTTTTGGCCGGAGCGGGCGCACTTTCCTGCGCTGCCGGCTCCGCCGGGGCCTTTTCCTTTTTACCCCCGGGAGCAGCACCGTTCAAATGTTCAGGATGGATCACCATCCCGTCCCGCAGGCAGTCAAAACGGTTCATCACCAACGCCCATCCTTCCAGCTCCTCGCGGAAAAAAGTCAGCCGGGCTTTGGCCGGATTGAAGTGAGAGGGCACGTCATTTTTGAAGGCCATTTTGGTGAGTTCGGCAATCTCGGAGAGCCCCAGATACTGAACGGCCTGATTGGGGGAGAGCTGTTCCTTTTCCGGAACGTAGATGCGAAAATTGAATTCCGCGGTTAACCAGCCTTTCAGCCAGGCCGGATCCTCATCGTACAGGGCTTCCAGAATCGTCAGGTATTTTTCCGGGACCTGTTTGGTGGAAAAATAGATCTGGGCAAGACCAATTCGCGCCTCCCTCTCGGCGGGAAAACGCTCCAGAACCCGGTGGTAAATTTTTTCCGAATTGTCGAACTGCTTGCCCTTACGCAGCGATTTGGCCAGATCCAGCCAGGCATCCAGGGAATCGTCTACTTCGGCATACTTCTGGTAAGTGGCCATCGCTTCTTCGTAATGGCGAATTTTTTTGAGAGAACGGGCCAGAAGCTTATAAGGCTGCCCGAAATCCGGGCGCAGGGAAATGGCGTGCCGCAGCGGGTCGATGGACTTCTTCCAATCCTCGTTTTCGCTGATCTTGCGGGCCCGGTTGAACACCACAAAAAACTGGATTTCCCGGGGGAGAAAACCCAGCTCCTGATCTTCGGGGAAAAAGGCCAGATGGGTGCTGCCGACCGGCTTTTTACGGCGATTGTTATTGACCTCAGTGAGGAAGCGCTTGAAGTGGTTCAGCAGCTTTTTGCGAACAAACGGTTCATTGTTAATGGTCAGGGGAGCGGGGGAGGGTTCACTTTGGGCGGCCAGCAGCTCGCGAATGCGCGTCAGTACGGTATCCACCATGTCCGGCGCGTTGCCATACTGGATATCAAAATCCAATTCGTATTCCGCCATATTCCAGATAACCGGGCATTGCAAATAAAGACGGCGTCCGTCTAAATCCCACTTCCGGGTGGTAAGGGCAATCGGGTAAATGTCCTTTTGGGGGGCCATGGTATAGATCTCCTGAATTATCATTCCCTGATAAAAGTTCTGCGGAAGCAACCTCCTGTTGCATGCCCGCAAGGCGGGTCCGCACACTGATGGCCAGGATCAGATCTGCCGGATGTCTTTTCCCCCGGTCTTAAAGGGAAGTTTCCGAAGTGAATCGCAAAGCTGGTGGGGTGTCCGAAACGTCCCTGTCTCGCTTGCGCGGGCGAAAATGCCCGGATCTTCATTGACCACTGAGGACATTATCGAATGCTTATGGAGAATACTTAATTCCGGAAGGTATTTTTTGCAAAAGGCTAGAAAAGGGGGTCAAATCTCCAGGTTCTCAAGGTGGCGACGCATATCGGCCGGGTCTGCGCTGTGCAGGGTCCGAAAGCCCAGGCCGGCGGCGCTGCGGATATTGTCCAGAGTGTCGTCGATAAATAGGCATTGTCCGGGATCGATCTCCAGATCTTCCAGAATCATCTCAAAAATACCCGAATGCGGCTTGCGAACCCCCATCGCAAAGGAGAGGTAGGCCGGGGAAATTTCGCTGAGAACCGGGTTGAGGTCCAGGGCCTGCTGCCAATGCAGGGGATCGGTGTTGGAACAAATGGCCACCTGGTAGCGCTGATTCGCCTCGGAAAGCAGAGCGGGAATGCCCGCTTTGGTTAGCCCGATGGTGGACAGCCAGGCCTTGCGGAAATCCTCCCGGGGGATCTCGTAATTCAGGTGCTCGCAAATCCCGTCGTGGAACTGCTCCCAGCTACATCCCCCGGTATTGAACTTGAGGTGAATGGGGGAGGCGATGATACCCGCCGCTTCCTCCGGGGGACACTGAGCCAGGGCGGCAATTTCCCCCACCGTTTTGGGGATATCGATGTCGATCAGCACATTGCCGAGATCAAAAATGATATGGGTAACGGGTTTCATAGGCCTCTTTTGACAAATGATCGGAAAATTTTAACGGCCAACGGCCAACGGCCAACGGCCAACGGCCAACGGTTGCCAAAGCGCTGCCCAATTACCGCGCGCAGGTCTGGGCCCGGCCGCCGTCGATACTGTAGGTGCCGCCGGTTATCCAGCCCGCCTGGGTGGAACTCAAAAAACAAATCAGCTGGGCCACTTCTTCCGGCTGACCGACCCTGCCCATGGGATGGGTGGTGGTGGAATGCTCCAGAAAAGCCTGGTAGGCCTCGTCGCTCATACCGCTGTTGAGGTGCAGTTTGGTTTGCACCACCCCGGGATTGACGGCATTGATGCGAATGCCCTTCGGGGCCAGCTCCAGAGCGGCGCAGCGGGTAAATTGATCCACCCCGGCCTTGCTGACGCAGTAGGCCATGATGCCCGGAAAAGCCCGCAGGCCCGCCACGGAGGAAACGTTGACCACGTTGCCGCTGGTTTTTTCCAGATGGGGGATGGCCAGCTGGGTGAGGTGAATGGGGGCCTGGAGGTTGATGTTCATCATCTCGTCGTAATGGCCCATGTCCATCGCGGTTAGCGGGGCGCTGCCGATAATCCCGGCATTGTTGATCAGCACGTCCAGCTTCCCGAAGGCTTTGATGGTGTCGGCAACCAGGGCGGTGCGATAGGCCGCATCCCTGAGATCCCCGATATGCAGCTTTACCCGCTCCGGGGCCTGCAGTTCGCCGGCCAGTTCCTTCAACCGTTCTCCGCTGCGCCCGTGCAACATCAGGGATGCCCCGGATTCACACAGGTGATTGGCAGTGGCCATGCCGATACCGCTGCTGGCACCGGTCAACAAGACGACTTTACCCGAAAATTGTCTGTTCATCATTCCTCCGAAGAT
>JAGRBF010000143.1:38728-48064 GCA_020434205.1 Calditrichota bacterium
ATCACAAAATCGCTAAAAATGAAAGCTCGGTTAATCTGCTCCCTGACCGTGGAAACCGCTTCTCTGGTAGGCTCTACCATGCACGGGGGCCTGTAATCATCTCAGGTGCGCTTTGCTCGCAGGGCGGATCACTTGCGGCCAAAACAAGACAGAAAAAGCTTTCGCGAATTCGCGGTTGATGTTCCGGCATTCGCTTTCCATGCGTAACACCCGATAGGGAATGTTAATATTTTGCGGGCATTCCCGCAACGGGAAAGGTATCTGTGCTTTGCCCTTGTTTCTCGGGCGATCCTTGCGTAATGTCCATACGATTTTGGTGAATTGTAATCGGTTTGAAATATCGGTTGTCGGGGCAGCGGCGTGGGTTGCCGTTGGGAGCCTCCTGCCCTCCGGAAAGGATTTCTATGAGCGTTCAAACAGGACTGGATGGTCTGGCCGCGGGAGATTTTAATCGCCTGGCCGGCCGGAATGTGGCCTTGCTGTGCAATCAGGCCAGTATCGCCGCGGACCTGCAGCACGCGGTGGATTTGTTTTACAAGGCCCATCGCCGCGGGCGGTTTACCCTCAAAGCCCTGCTGGGACCTCAGCACGGCCTGTGGGGCCACACCCAGGACAACATGATCGAATGGGAAGGCTACCGCGATCCCCGCCTGGATATCCCGGTTTTTTCCCTCTACGGCGAACACCGCAAACCCAATGATCGCATGCTGGCGGATGTCGATATTCTGGTCTGCGATCTCCAGGATGTGGGGGCCAAATATTACACCTTTATCTGGAGTATGGCCCATTGTATGGAGGCCTGTGCGGAACGGGGCATCGAGGTGCTGGTGCTGGATCGTCCCAATCCCATCGGGGGACTGCGCACGGAGGGACCCTGGGAAAATGCCGGGTTCGAAAGTTTTGTCGGATTGCATCCCCTGCCGGTGCGCCACGGTATGACCATCGCCGAAATCGCCACCTACCTCCGGCAGCATTATTATCCGGACTGCGAACTTTCCGTGGAAACCATGAGCGGCTGGGATCGGGAAATGTATTTCGCGGATACCGGGCTTCCCTGGGCGATGCCCTCACCCAACGTGCCGGTGGCGGAAACCACCATTGTCTACCCGGGGATGTGTCTGCTGGAAGCCACCAACCTCTCCGAAGGCCGCGGCACCACCCGCCCCTTCGACATTTTCGGGGCGCCCTGGCTGGATGGCTGGAAGCTGGCCAAAAGCCTCTCGGATCTGGGTCTGCCCGGAGTGGCCTTCCGGGCTCTGGAATTTCAACCCACCTTTCAGAAACACGCCGGCAAAATCTGCCAGGGCTGTTTTATCCACGTCACCAATTCGGATCGCTTCAAACCGTATCTCACCACCATCGCCCTCCTGAAAGCGGTGCGCGAGCAGAACCCCGAGGCCTTTGCCTGGAATCCCCCGCCGTATGAATACGAATACCAAAAATTGCCCATCGACATCCTGAACGGCAACGACTGGATCCGCAAGGGGATAGACGAAGGGCGCCCGCTGATCGACCTGGAGCAGGCCTGGGCTGCGGAATGCGCGGGCTTTACCGAGCTGCGCCGCGAGGTTCTGTTATACCGGTGATGACTTGTACCTGTTAACGCCCCTGATAAAAATTGTAATCGCTGAGCAGGGTTTCCAGAAAGCTGATGGCGTTCTGTGAGGAGCTGACCCCCAGCTTGTTTTCAAAGGTGCGCTGGGCTTTGGTGGCCACATTCATGCGCACCTTGCGGTCTTCGCTTTTTTCGATGGCTGCCAGAACGTCTTTGATCAATTCCACCTCCGCGCTTTCCAGATTGACCGCCTCCGGAAAAACCGGCTGATAATCCTCCTGAATACCCGCCAAAACGGTATCCTCCAAGGTCAGGCTGCGCCGCAGCTTCACCACTACCGTTCCCGCCGCAATGTCCCCCAAACGCTGCCCGCGAGGCCGCACCACCAGAATAACCAGGGGCAGGGTCCCCAGAAACATCCAGTATTCCAGAAATCCGGTAAGCCAGCGAATCAGAAACTGGCCCAGCCGGGCCGGAGAACCGTCCAGGCTGGTTACCCGGATGCGTCGCAGCGATTTGCCGATGGTTTGTCCCCGGAAAAATATTTCGCAAAGGGGAAAGTAGAAAATGACCATCAGGAAGTTAAAGGTAGCGTAAATCTGCGATCGCAATTCCAGCATACTCCCCACAAAGGTCAGGAAAATGGAGAGGGCAAAGATAACCAGGCCGTCCAGAATACCGGCCAGCAAACGGTCTCCCGGATTGGCAATTTCGTATTGGATGCCCACATTCTGGGCGGTCCGGATGTGGATGCGTTCGGTATCGCTGCTGCTCACGCCAAGCCCCGCGCTTTCAGATAGAGGTAGTGGTTGATGGTATTAACGGTCAGATTCTCAGGGGCGGTCAGAATGGCCTGAATGCCATGCCGCTGCAGCTCCTTGACGATCAATCGCTTTTCGTATTGGAATTGATTGGCGATGGTGCGGACGTAAATATTGCGCAGGTTGGTCGCAGGAGCGGTAGCCAGAGAGGTCAATCCGGTGTTTTCGAAGAAGATCACCACCAGCAAATGCCGTGCGGCGATGCTCTGCAGAAAAGGCAACTGCCGCTTCAGGGCGTTGCGGGTTTCGAAATTGCTGAACAGCAGCACCAGGCTGCGCCGGGAGATCTGGTGGCCCATTAAACCCGCCAGATGGCGGTAGTCGGTTTCTAAAAAATCGGTCTCCTGGTGGTAAAGGGTTTCCAGAATGCGGTTCATCTGGCCGGGGCGACGCTGCGCCTCCACCAGGCTGTTGAGCCGGTTGGAAAAGGTGATGATCCCGGCTTTGTCCTGCTTGAGCAGGGCAATGTTGGAGATCACCAGGCTGGCATTGATGGCGTAATCCAGGAGGGTCAGCCCCGCAAAGGGCATTTTCATTACCCGGCCCATGTTGATGGCCGCGTAAACCTGCTGGGAGCGTTCGTCCTGATAATGGTTGACCATCAGGGCATGGCGGCGGGCGGTGGCCTTCCAGTTGATGGTCCGGTAATCGTCTCCCCGCACGTATTCCCGGATCTGGTCGAACTCCATGGTATGGCCCAGGCGGCGAATGCGTTTGATTCCCGCCTCGCTGAGGCGATTGGATATGGCCAGCAGCTCGTAGCGCCGCATCTGGATGTAGGAGGGATACACCTTGACCGTTTGTCCGGCAGGGCTGGAAAAACGCCGCTGCAGGAGTCCGATTGGCCCGCTGGCATAGCTGTGGATGGCCCCGAAGCGATATACCCCGCGTTCGGTAGGGCGCAGGGTATAGGAAATCGTTTTCCCGCTTCCCGGCGGCAGGGAAAATGTCCGGGAGAAATCCCGGACCTGAAACTGGACCGGCAGTTCGTCGATCACCTCAATTTCCAGGGGCCAGGGGAGGGTGTTGCGGCACATCAGCCCGACCGCATTGTCGTCCCCGTTGGAAAAACGCCCGGGTGCTTCGCGGCGGCACTCCACCTGTCCGGCCACCGCAAACAGCATCACCGCGTCGGCGATCAGCAAGCCGCCCAGGGCCAGCAGGGCGCCCAAACCCGGAGAGAAAAAGGCCGGGAAAAAATACCCCAGCAGAAACAAGGTGCCCACCAGGCTGAGGGCCCAGAAAAGTCGCGGGGTCAGAAATAGATTTTTGATGAAATTGACCATAGATCTGTTCTTTATCAGCGGGGGATTTCCACCTGTTGGACAATCTCACGAAGCACCGATTCGCTGGTGCCCCCTTCCATTTCTTTTTCGGAGGTCAGCATCAGGCGATGTCCCCAAACCGAAGGCAGAACATCCCGGATGTCCTCCGGGGTTACGAAATCCCGCCCTTGAATGGCGGCAAATCCCCGCGCCGCGGTAACCAGGGCAATAGAGGCCCGGGGCGAGGCACCCAGGTAGAGATCCCCGTTGTTGCGGGTGGCGTGGGCCAACTGGGCGACATAGTGGTTGAGCGGGGCGTCGATGTGAATTTTGCGGACCACCTCCCGAAGCGCCCCGATCTGTGCTCCGGTTAAAACTGCCTGGATCTGCGATATATCGTTGATGCTGCCGCGGTCCTGAAATTCACTCAGGATCAGCTTTTCCTCTTCCAGGTCCGGGTACCTCACCGAAATCTTGAACAGAAAGCGGTCCAGCTGGGCCTCGGGAAGGCGGTAGGTGCCCTCCTGCTCGACGGGGTTCTGGGTGGCCACCACCATAAAGGGCGGGTCCATGGGATAGGTCCGGCCGTCCACCGTTACCTGGCGCTCTTCCATCACCTCAAACAGGGCTGCCTGGGTTTTGGCGGGGGCGCGGTTGATCTCGTCGATCAGCACCAGGTTGGCGAAAACGGGGCCCCGGTTAAACTGGAATTCCGAGTTCTTGAGGTTAAAAACCGAGGTGCCCGTTACGTCCGAGGGCATCAGGTCCGGGGTGAACTGGATGCGGGAAAAACGGATCTCCAGCACCCGGGCCAGCAGGCGGGCCGCCAGGGTTTTGGCCACTCCCGGGACCCCTTCGATCAGCACGTGGCCATCGGCCAGAATCGCGGTGATCAACAGATCCACCATCTGCTCCTGACCCACGATAATTTTGCGGATTTCCCCGCGAATGCGGTTCACCGCTTCCTGAAGTTGGCTGAGGTCTATCCGGTTGGCAAATGAAGGCGATTGGTCCATATCAGGTTCCGCTTTGTTGGTAAAATTTTCCGATTTGCTGGTTTAGTTCCCACAACTGGCTTTCGCTGCAACGTCCGGATTCCCGTAGACGCGAGATCAGCCCGAAAAGGGCGCGCAATTGTCCGGCATCCGCTCCCGAACGTTGGCTGAGCTTCTCCACAAATGCGGGGGAAAAACTGTCTGTGGGGACGCGGAAATGGCCGCGAAGGTATTCCAGAAAGTGGTTGATCATTTTTAAGGAGAGATTGTAATGGTCGGATTTCTGGTAATAAAGCTCGGAGACGGTGCGGACAAAGCCGACCGTCTCGTTTTGCAGCGGTTCAATAACCGGGATGGCCTTCTGGCGTCGTCGTCCCTCGAAGATCACAAACAAAAAGGCCCCCAGCAGCAACACATACCAGGCTGCCCGCAGGGCGGGTTGTCCGAGGATGTAGCGCAATATCTGGGTGCGACCCTGAAATCCCCGTTTGTAATATTCGTCCCACCAAACCGGTTGCAGGGGGAGGAAGGACAACATGGTGGCGGCGTATTGGGTGCTGCCCGGGTGCAACATCCCGAAATTGGTGAAGGCATTGGGCTGGCTGCTCAGCCACAGCACCCCGTCGCCCATCGCCATCTTCACAAATACCGGGCGTCCGTCCAGGTCCTTGCCGGCCACCACCGCCTCCTGGGTATCGATCCGGGAAAAGTAATAGCTGAGGTGGATTTTCCCCCATTCCGGGGCGCTCAGCGATTCCGGCAAGGCGGGGCTGGTAAAGCCGCCGCCGGGGGCCAGAAGGCTTTGGTAGGAAATGGCGGTTTTCAGGTTCAGGGAATCCGCCAGAGCCCCGGAATAATTGTTGGCCGCCACAAAAAAATGGGCTCCGAGACGCACTTTGGCCAGAATAAGGTCGGTCTCGAAGCGGTCCGGCCCGAATGCGCTGTTGATAATCAGGTAATTGATACTGTCCGGGGTAGCGGGATCGTTCAGCGTTTCATACAGGGGCCGCCGAATGGTCTCCACCTGCTGCCCGGGGAAAAAATCGCCCAGAAAATCGAAAATGAGATAGCTGCCCAGGGGAATTTTATCGTTCCGGGAATAGCTGGGCAACCAGTCCGTTTCCCGGGGGGCGGTGGTCTGGATCACCAGAAAAATCAGTCCGAAGAGGATTAGCCCGGCAACGGTTTTGCGTTGGGAACTCATTCCGCCCCCTCTACCCGGCTTCGGAATTCCTCGAAGTCCCTGGCCATGGACCGGTAGTCGGTTTCTTCCACCGGAAAATGGCCGTAGAAGACATAGTCGAAGTTATGGGTCAGCCGGGCAAAGGGCAGATGCAGCGCCGACCTTTGCAAGTGGCTCAGATAGTCGCGGTTGGTGCGTTCCGGCGACCAGTCGATCAATCCCCGGTCGGTCAGGGTTTTGAGGGCAAACAGGTATTGCAGGCGCACCGCCCACCGGAAATTGCCGGTTTCGATAGCGCGGTTGATCTCTTCCCGGAAGTTTACCCGGTGGATGTTTTCCTCCCGGAAAGTGATGGCCCCGCCCGGGTCCGCCGCCCGGGTGAAAATACCGCTGCCCTGGTTCAGGAAAAGTCGGTAGACGGCATAAGCCACCACCAGAATGGCGAAGGTGATCCAGAAGCGGTCCCAGAATTTTGAGTTGAAATTGATGGGCACTTTGTCGAACAGCCAGTCCCAGAAAGCACGCCACAGGGACTGGAAAAAAGACTGGTCCACCAGCTCGACCTCATATTGAAAATCGGGGTCCTGCCGGAGGGCCTCCAGGCGCTCGACATCCGGGAGGCGCACGGTTACCTCGCTGCTGTCCAGGCGCAGGGTGGGGGAGGGCTGGGACGTCACGGACTCCTTGCCCGGTGGGAAAATGGCTTCCGGGAGGGAGATCAGGGAATCCTCCCTTTGGGCAATTGCCGGGAGGCACAGGGCCAGAATACCTGCCGTGCAGGCTATCCGTTGCCACCCTTTCATACGCCGGACCCGGGTTCGGTTTCCGCGGTCGGAGGGTCGGAGAGAGGCTCCTCAATCCGGACCTCAATCGCCTCAAGCTTGTTGAGCAGGCCGGTCATTTCCTTGCGTTCGGAGAGGTTAAAATACTGCACCCCAATGGCGATGTTGAAAACCATCTGCATGATGGCCGCCACCGAAAAATAGAGAAAGCTGGCCAGGGCTGCCACCCAGCCGATATTCTCGAAGGGCAGGGTACCCTCCGGGGTATTGGCCGAGGTGAGCGCCAACGTTACCACCAGGGGGATCAGGATAACGATCATAAACAAATAGGTCTGGATGGCCAGGGTAACCAGGAGGCCGAAAGTTTGCCACCAGAGCCCTTTCAGCAAATCCACCGCCCGCCGGACGCTTTCGCCGATCCCGCGATTTTCGATAATGAGGGCGGCATAGCCCATGGTCAGAATGACCGCCCCGTAAACCACCAGCCCGAATACCGCCAGGACCCCGGCCACCGGAACAATCATCAGGGGAAAAAGGAACAGGGCCATAAACAGCCCGAAGGGCAGATATAGCCCGACGGCCCGGGCGATTCCCCGCAGGGTTTGTCTTATCAGGGCGCCGGTGGAGAGGCTCTCCAGAGTCCCGGCCGTGTAGGCGCCCATATAAATAAAAACGGTGATCCCGAAAATGATCGAGGAAAGAATTACCAGCAGGGTCCCCCAGAAACCGCCCTGCCCCAGAACGGTCATCACCACATCCTCCGGGGTATTGCCGGGATTGTTGAAGGTGGTGGAAACCGTAACAATCACCCCAATCAGGTAAACCGGGCCGGCCAGTACCAGGGCCAATCTGGCCATATCCAGAAAGTGAATGCGCAGAAAAGCGAAGGTGGTTCCCAGAACCTCCCCGATATCGCGGACCTTGCGCAGCTCGATTGCCGTCTCCTGCGGCTTCATAATCCCTCCCGCTTCAGTTGCATGGGATACCACACCACATACCAGAAAACCGCGGCAAAGGACCCCAGGATAATCACCAGGCTGAGCCAGAGGGGCATGCCGGTAAAACGGGTCACGAAGGATTCCAGGAAACCCGCCGCAATAAACACCGGGGCCAGTCCGATAACCATTTTCAGGCCTTTGCGCGCGCCGTTGCGGAAAGATTGTCCCCGGGTAAAGGTTCCGGGAAAGAGGATGCTGTTGCCCACCACCAACCCCGCTGCCCCGGCAATCACGATGGCGGAGATCTCCAGCGCCCCGTGGATGTATATGGTGAGGAAGGATTGCCCCAGCAGGCTGTAGCGGTGGAAAAATTGCTGAAAAGCGCCCAGCATAACCCCGTTGCGAAACAGGATGACCACCGTTCCCAGGCTAAAAAACAGCCCCGCTACAAAGGCATACAGGGAAACCATGATGTTGTTGACGGTGATGCGGACGAACATGGTCAGAGGATCGGTATCCTTGTAAACGGCCAGGGGATCGCCTTTTTCGATATTCTCCAGGGTCATGTTGACGTAGCCGTCCCCCATGATCAGCCGGACGAAGGATTCGTCGTTGGCGGCGGAAAAAGCCCCGATGGTAACCCCAAGCAGCAAGGCCACCAGGGAAATCCACAACTCGGTGCGGGCTTCGGCGAAAAGCAGGGGCAGCTCCCGGGCCCAGAAGCGGCGGAAGCGGCCGCGATCCTCGCGTTTGTTGCGGTAGATGCGCTGGTGAAGTTGCCGGGCGAGGTCGTTGAGGTACTGGGTGGTCCGGCTACCGGGATAAAATGTTTGGGAATAGGATAAATCGTCTGTAATTTCCTGAAAAAGGTCCGCCAATTGATCGGGATCGGTTGCGTCGGCCCCGCTCAGAAACTGCTCCATCTGTTTCCACTTCCGGGCATTCTGCTTTAAAAAGGCGACCTCAGTCATCGGTGATCAACAACCTGTTGCTTAGGGTTCTGTTGGGTAGGCACAGCTCCCGGTCCCGGGGAAAAAGCGCAAAATGCCGGAATGCCGCCACTGATGCGGATATCCCGAAACCTCCCCACCCGATTTTTACACGGATGCTTTTGAAAAGAATATACTTACCCACTTGGGAAGCTCCAAAAAGAAACTTCCGCTCAGATGCGATCATGCCGCCTTGTCGAAGCGCCTTCGGGGTGGCCCTCGTGGTGGCGGCACTGTCCCTCTTTTCGGCCGCAAATGCCCAGCAACCCCTTTTCCCGGACAGTTGCATATCTGAGCCCGAAGCCCTGTTGTTCGCGCAATGGGAAGACAGCAGTGCCGCGCCCGATCTGGAAAGGGCCCTCCTGCTGGCCGAGGGCGTGGCCGAGCCCGTGGCGCAGCAGCAATATCTCTCCATTCTGGAGCGCTTAAACCGGGAAGTGGCCGGCAGGATCAATCCCCGGGATTCCCACGAGAAAAAAAGCAAAACCCTCTTCCGCTTCCTGCACCAAAAGGTGCTGCGCAAATACCTGCCCGCCAGCCAGTTGCCCTCTACCCTCACCAACGGGGATTTCAACTGCCTTACCGCCACCGCCCTCTATGTGCTGCTGGCCCGGCGCCTGGACATCCCCACCGAGGTGGTGATTACCCCAACCCACGTTTACGCCCTGGCCGACCCGCTGGGCAAACGGGTGGTGCTGGAATTGACCGATCCCAGGGACGGTTTCGATTTTCGCCCGGATCGCAGGCGCTTTATTCGCTATCTGACCGATTACAAGCTGATCTCCCGCGCCGAACTTCAGGAACGCGG
>JAGRBF010000143.1:48144-50284 GCA_020434205.1 Calditrichota bacterium
AACAACCGCTTTGCCGCCGCTTACGAGGCCGGAGATCTGGACAAGGCCCTGTGCCGCCTGCGCAAGGCCATGCTCACCGACCCGGAAAGCACCCGCTTTCCCAATATCTTCAAGATCGTCCTGGGGGAGCAGATCGACCTCGCCAAGGAGGATTATCCCCGATACGCCCCGCATCTGCTGGCCGGGATGTACCTGTTTGCCAATGACGAAACCTTCCTTGCTTATGCCTGGGATGTGTGGCGCTATGTGCTTCAAAACAAAATAGACGCCGCCCAATACGGCGAGGGAAACCGTATTCTGGAATGGCTGCAGGCCAATCTCGAAAATCCCGATCAGCAGGCCGAACTGGGCGAAATTGAACGCCAATTTGTGTTGAACCATGCCATTACCCTGCTGCGCCGCGGGGAGCCTGCAAAGGCCTACCGCACCATCGAACCCCTGTTTCTGAAAAGTCCCATGGAACCGGCAGTTCGGGACAGTTACGTGGAGAGCGGGGTGCAGAATATGGTGCGCCTGGCCAATTATGGAAAAGTCGACTCGGCGATGGTGCTGGGAGATACCCTGCTGGCACGGGTGAGCGGCTACCCGGTGGTGCGCGCTACCTGCGTCCAGATTACCCTGATGCAGTTCAACCTCAATCCCGATCTGCGCAAGGATCTGGAAAAGGCCTTTGCCATGATTAGCCGGGCCTACCAGTTGGATCCCGAGAACGTCTACGTTCGCGAATTACTGATGCATCTCTACGAGGATCGGGCCATGGAAAAGGTTCGCCAGACCCGCTACCGGGAGGGCCGCCGCATTGCCCGCGAAGGTCTGGAAATCGATCCCGATAACCAGCGCCTCAAGGATACAGTGAGCCTGATAGACCGCGCCCTCGGCCAGGGAACCCTCAAAAAATCCAACCTTTAGGAAAGGCGGGTATGGACCGAACCCTTCACCAAAAGAATCCTTTTATCGTTCCCACTACGGACGGCAAGCACATCGAAGAGCATTTCGGGTTGGCCAGCCTGGGCGGCGGGGCTCTCAGCATCGCCCGAATGGTTGCTCCGCCGGGCTGGGAAGAACCCTTCCAAAATCCGGAATTCGACGAGTACACCCTGATGGTCTCCGGTCGCAAGCGGGTGGAAGTGGACGGTCAGGTGATCGACCTGACCGCCGGAGAGTCCCTGCTGATTCGCAAAGGCTCCCGGGTGCGTTATGCCAATCCCTTCGACCGGCCCGCCGAATACTGGTCCTTGTGCCTGCCGGCTTTTTCCATCGAGACGGTCCATCGCGAGGGTTAAGAAGCCGATGAACGAGATCCGCAACCGCCGCGGGCAGCGGGAACGCTACCTGAAACACAGCCTGCGCTACCTGGCCGGGCGCATCCCCGATCTGGAATCCCAAACCACCCGCTGGGCTTACCTGCGCCTCCTGGTATTTGTGGGCGGTCTGGGGAGCGGCATTGTCCTGCGCTGGGTCCACGAACCGCTGAGTTGGAGCATCCTGGCCCTGAGCCTGGTGCTGTTTTTCTGGCTTTCCCGGCGTTTTGCGGTGGCGGAGGCCTCCCTGCAAAAGCACCGGGTCTGGGAGCGACTGCAGAAGGCCCAATTGGGACGGCTCAACCTCGATTGGCAGGCCATTCCCGAGGAAAAAGTGGTTCCCGCCGTTCCCGACCACCCCTTCGACAGCGATCTGGACATCACCGGGAAAAATTCCCTGCATCGCCTGCTGGACCTCAGCATTTCCCGGGAGGGCTCCCACCTGTTGGCCGGATGGCTGCGGCAAACCCATCCCGATCCGGAGGAAACCCGCCAACGGCAGGCGGTGGTACGCGAACTGCGGGACCGTCCGGGGTTTTGCAACCATTTTCAGCTGGCCTATTACCTGAGCGGGGATCATCACTTTAGCGCGGCGCGCCTCCGGGATATCCTCCGCGAGGATCCTCTCCTGGATAACGCCGGACGCTCCCTGGCCGGGGCCGTTATCCTGACCGTCACCAATGCCCTGCTGGCGGTCCTGACGCTGGCTGAAATTCTCCCCGTTAAGTGGCTGGGGCTATCTGTGGGCATTTATGCGATCTATTACCTCTGGCATACCCCCCTGTTTCGCAGCGCGTTTGAGAAGGCCATGGAACTGGAGGTGCAACTGGGCAGCATCC
>JAGRBF010000144.1 GCA_020434205.1 Calditrichota bacterium
GGCGATGCAGCGTATCGGTCGAAAAACGTCCTAAAGATCCTCGCGCGAAATGCCCAGGCTTTTCATCTTTTTGTGCAGGTTGGTGCGCTCCATCCCCAACATGCCCGCGGCCTGACTCACATTTCCCTCACAGGCCTCCAGACAGCGCAGAATGTAAACCCGTTCCGCCTCGTTGCGCACTTCGGCCAGGGTGGCGCTGCCCGGGGCCGGCGCGCTGGCGGTATCGGCGCTTCGGAACAGGTAGGACGGTAACTGGCGCAAATCGATGCGATCGCTCTCGGAAAGAATTACCAGGCGCTCCACCACATTCTGAAGCTCGCGGATGTTGCCCGGCCAGTGGTAAGCCCGGAGGGCCCCGTAAACCCCCTCTTCAACCTGAACCAGGCGGCGGTTGTTGCGCTGGCAGAATCGCCGGATAAAATGGTCGGTGAGCAGGGCGATATCCTCGCGCCGTTCCCGCAAAGAAGGCATTTCGATGGGAAAAACGTTCAGGCGAAAATAGAGATCCTCCCGAAAAGTGCCCTCAGCGACCATGGCGGCCAGGTCCCGGTTGGTGGCCGCCACAATACGCACGTCGCATCTCAGCACCTCGCTGCCGCCCACCCGCTGGAATTGACCGTCCTGCAAAACCCGCAGAATTTTGGTTTGCATGCGCAGGCTCATATCACCCACTTCATCGAGAAAAAGGGTGCCGCCGTCCGCCTGAAAAAACTTGCCCTCCCGGCGCTGATTGGCCCCGGTGTAAGCTCCTTTTTCCGCTCCGAAAAATTCGCTTTCGATCAGCTCTTCCGGAATGGCCGCGCAGTTGACCTTCACGAAGGGCTGCCCGCGGCGTTGACTGGCATGATGCACCGCAAAGGCGATCAGTTCTTTTCCCACCCCGCTCTCACCGGTGATCAGCACTTTGCTGTCCGTCGCCGCCACTTTTTCCGCCTGGGAAAGGACTCCTTTCAGAGCGGCCGACTCCCCGATAATCCGGTACTCCGCGCTCAGGGAAGCCTGCAGGCTGGCATAGCGGTCGCTCAGGTTCAGCTTGTCGCGCAGGTGGCGGAGCACCAGCAGCAGCTTCTCCTTTTGCAGGGGCTTTTCCAGAAAATCATAGGCTCCCAGGCGGGTGGCTTCCACCGCCATGGATAAGGTCGCGTGCCCGGAGATCATCACCACCTCGGTAGCGGGGAATTTTTCCTTGATCTCCCGGAGAATTTCCAGGCCGTTTTCGCTGCCCAGCATCACGTCCAGGAAGGCTACCTCGGGCGGAGCCTCCGCCATGGCCTCGATGGCCGGGGTGCCGCTGTCGAAGGAGCGGATCTTAAAACCGGCCGCCTTGAGGATCAGCTCCACCGAGCGGCGGATATTCTTTTCGTCGTCAATGATGTAAATTTGCATGGCTACAGGGCTATATGGTTAAAGAAGACTAAAGGACCGCAGGACTAAAGGACCGAAAGACCGAAAGACCAAAGGACTGAAGGACTAAAGGACCAAAAGACTAAAGGACCAAAAGACCAAAAGACCAAAGGGTCTCTTCGCTTCTCGCTCTTCGCTTCTCGCTATTCGCTTCTCGCTATTCGCTTCTCGCTCTTCGCTTCTCGCTCTTCGCTTCTCGCTCTTCGCTTCTCACTCTTCGCTATTCGCTCTTCGCTTCTCACTCTTCGCTATTCGCTCTTCGCTCTTCGCTCTTCGCTTCTCGCTCTTCGCTTCTCGGGTCCGGCAGGACAATTTCAAAACATGTTCCCTTGCCCGGGGTCGAGGATACCGAAATTCGCCCCCCGTGTTCCTCCACCATTTTGCGGGTGATGGCCAGTCCCAGGCCGGTGCCGCTACCCTTGGTGGTAAAATAGGGCTCGAAAATGCGCTGCAAAACCGCTTCTTCCATTCCCGGACCGCTGTCGCGAATCTCAAGCAGCACCTCGCCGGGAGCGGCGGTGGTTCGGATCCCGATCCGGCAGGTTTCCCCGCCGGCCTGCAGGGCGTTTTCGATCAGATTGATCAACACCCGCCGCATCCGGTCCGCATCCAGGTCCAGAAAGGGCAGGTTCGCGGCCAGCTCCAGGTGCAGGTCGGCATGGGGGTAAAGGGCCAGCATCTCGCTGATGAGTTTGTTGAGGGAGAGGGACTGCAGCTCCAGTTCCGGCAGGCGCCCGAAATCGGAAAATTCCCGCACCAGCCGCCGCAGGTTGTGGATCTCTTCGCTGATAATCTCATGACATTCGCTGAGCAACTGGCGGTAGCCTTCATCCTCCCCCTGATACTGGTCCACCATCTCCTGAATGGTCAATTGAATGGGGGTGAGAGGATTTTTGATCTCGTGGGCCAGGCGGCGGGCGATTTCCTGCCAGGCGGCCATCTGCTCCAGGTAGCGGGTGCGCTCCTGAAAGGCTTTCAGATCGCCGGTCATCTGGTTGAACTGGCGGATAACCCCGCCGACTTCGTCGCGGGCCTTTTCGGGAATGCGATAGTTGAGGTTGCCGCGGCCGATCTCCCGGGTTCCGGTAACCAGGGCATCCAGGGAGCGGGTGATGCGCCGGGACAGCCACACCGCCAGCAGGGTGGTAAGGGCCAATATGCCCAGGGCCAGGACCAGAAATACGGTCAGAAATTGCCGGGGGACGGACAGAGGACTCAGGGAAAGTCGCCGGTATTGCTGGAGAATGGAAAGGGCCTGGTCGCTCGCTTCCAGGAAGTCGGCCGGCAAGGCCGCCTGCAGCGCCCCGTAATACCTTTTACCGCGGATCTCGACCTGATGCAGGGCCAGGAAACGATTGCTTTCCCGCTGGGAAAGGGTGAGCCTGCCGCTGCTTTGGCTCAATTGTTCCGCCAGGGGCGGGTTGAGCAGGGGATCGCGGGACTGCGCCGCCCAGCGGACCGCGAGTTCGCTGTCCAGAAGCTGAAGGTTGAGAACCGACCAGCCGGCCGGCTGCGGCGGGGCAGGCGGCGCTCCGGAAGCCCCGCTCAGGAAAGATCGGGTGGCAGGGGCATTCAGCCAGCGATCCAACTGGTCGGAGAGGTGCTCGCGTTTCTGCTGATACAACTCGCGCGAAAAATCCACCCCCTGGCGCAGAGCGGTCTCTACATCTGCATTCACCCCGATCTGATAGCTCTGCTCCACCAGGTCGTAAACCAGCCAGGCAATGGGAACCATGGGCAAAAAAGCCACCGCCGCAAAGATGATCACCAGCCGGGTTCGCAAGCTTCCCATAACCCTCACTCTTCTTTGACGGCGGGTTTTGCGGTCAGGTTGGCGGCATAGGATTCGCTGCGTTCCGTATCATTTTTGGAACTCCACAGCAGGGAGATCAGGCTGTTGAGATCCAGCTGGAAGCCGGTGTCCCGCATGAGCCCGGGTGAGGTTTCTTCGGTTTGATTGTCGTTAAACAGCCAGTCGCGCAGTTCGCGCCCCTGGTTGGCGGTTAGCAGGGTCAGCTTGGCGGTAATGCGCCCACCCAGATTTTTCTCAGCGTTTTCTGCCTGCCGGGGAAAGACAATTTTCCAGTTAAAGGCGGACCAGAATGCCCGGAGTTGCTCCAGATCCGGGAAAAGATAGCGCTCCCCGGCGCCATCGAGCTGATACTGATCCTCCCAGATGTCGTAACTCATCCGGAATCGTTTGTTTTCCCGAAGGCGGATTTGCCCGTCCGTTCGGATAATCAGATTGAGGTTGATGAGCACCGGTAAGCCGGAGAGCAGGGTGGACTGCACCGACTCGCTCAGGAAGGGCTCCCCCGAAAAGCGACACAACAAGGTGTCGCCCGCAGCGGAGCGGCTGAGCTCGGCGCCGGAGAGGGTGGCGGGTTCCTGCCCCTGCGCGACGGCAAGCAGCATCAAAACCCAGGCCCAAAGAAATTGTCGGTAACAGTATCGCAAATTGATCTTCGGTTGATGGTTACATGGTTACATGGCTATCGCCTGCGGCGCGTGTCGGGGTATCGGCGTTTTGTCCGCGAGGCATGCCTCGCGGCTACACCGTTTCGCTGTTACATCTAAAACGTCTGCCCCAGGGAAATATGCAGGCGCGGTTCGTAATCCGGGATGGGATAAGCCAGGTCCACCCGCAAAATGCCGATCACCGGGATTCGCAGGCGCACCCCAGCGCCCATCCCGGTCTTCAGTTTGGAGAAATTCCAGGTTGTGGATTCGTTCCAGGCAAAACCGGCGTCGTAAAACAGAACCCCGGTAAAGCGGCTGCGGTCCTTTAAACGGGCGGACAGGGGAAAGCGCAATTCCGCCGAGGAAAGGGTCATCCGCGAGGCGTAACCCAGGGGATTCTGGCTGCGATCCACATATCCCCGCAGGGAGTTGGGACCACCCAGATAAAATCTTTCGAAGAAGGGACTGGCCTCCGAAATCTGCCCGTATTTGACGCGCACCGCACCCACCAGCTCTTTCCAGATCGGCTGATAGCGGCGCAGGTCCAGAACGGTCCGGGAATATTTGAGATCCCGGTTCAGGATGGAATCCTCCTGAAAAACCGCGTGCTCCCAGGAGAGGCTTCCCCACCACCCGCGGCTCGGATATGCCCGGTTGTCCCGGGTATCAATATGGGTGGCCAGATAAAGGCGTCCGGTGCGATAGGGATTTTCCAGGGGTGGCAGCAAAACGCCGGGGGCGGCCCTTTCCTCATTGTCCCCGCGGCGGCGCAGGGTGCTGTCCACCGTAACCGCCTGGACGGAGAGTTTCATGGAAAAGAAGCGCGGGATGCCGCTGTTGCCGTTAATGGATAGAGCCAGCTCGCTGGTGTGAACCTTCTGAAAAAAAGCCTCGTCCAGCTCCCGGGCGCCTTCGGGATAGTGCAGAAACTGGCGGTCGTTGCCTTCCAGGACCAGCCCCAAATCGTATTCCGTGCCCAGCAGATAAGGGCGGTAATAGCCCAGGCGCGCCCCGCTAATGCGATCGCCGATCAGGAATTCCAGCCCCAGCCGGTTTCCGTAGCCCAGCAGGTTGTCGAAGCGGATGCCCAGGGGACTGAGATACCAGCCGTCCAGTTCGTTATACCCGCTTTTGAACTGGAAGAAGGGCCAGCGCCGCTCGGTGACGATCACCGTTAAAACGGCCTGCCCCTTTTCCGTTCCCGGGGAAAGGCGCAGCTCGGAGGTTTTGAAAAACCGGGTGGCCTCCAGGCGTTTGCCCGCCGCCTCGACCATGTCCCGGGAAATAGTCGACCCGACCTCCATGTCCAGATAATTGTGAATAACCCCGGCAACGGTTTTGGTGTTGCCTTCGATGTCGATGCGCTCCAGAAGGAGGGTGCGCTCTTCCTGGGCGCGGACCAATCCCGGCGCGATCAGCAGAAAAACCCAAAAGGCAAAACGCCGGAAATGGCTGGTCAGCCGGCGGGAATGGGTTGGCCGGTGCCGGTGGGGCAATTGGTTTGCGGTCGGTTTCATAGGTAATGCCATATTAATGATAACCCCTTATCCTCTGCAAATGGTAAAGCACAGATTTCCCCCATTTTCTGAAAGCCCTTTAAATGGATGCCGGCCGGTGCTTACACCGACCGGCATCCGGGCTGCTTTAGGGGATTTCGTTACAGTGCGCTGACGGTGGCTTGCTGGCCGTCGGGATTGTTGACGGTAACCTCACCCTCGGCATTGATGCTGACCTGATAGGTGATGCCGTCCTCGGTGTATTCCCCGTTGCCGCTGCCGTCGGGATTGTATTCGATGTGCAGGCTCAGGAGCGGTTCTTCGCCGTTGTTGTAGGCCTGCTCGGAGGCGTAGATATCCAGCCAGATTTCGCCGCTGCCGTCCTGATAGGTGGTGCCGTGGAAGCGCAGATGCTTACCGTCCTCGGCGTTATGATATCCCTGGTATTCCTCGTATTCCTCGTAATTGGCCACGGTGATGTCGGTTTCCCCGGCGTTGCTGGCGGTAATATGAAGGTGATCGTTCCAGATGTCGCCGTCGAGAAAATGGTCGTTGAGGATCAGAACGGTGTCCAGGCGCCCGCTGCGGAAGTAAACCTTGCGACCGAAGGTGGCGCTATAGCTGGAATCCTGATCGCTGCCCTGATAGGTGGCGCGGTCTTCGATTTTTTCGAGATGCCGGGCGTTGGCAAAGATGATGTTGCGGGTTACTTCGGCGTGGTTATCGTCTTCCAGGATGTCGAAGGTGCCGTTTACCCGGGTGCCGTTGCGCCAGGTTTCCTGATATTCGCCGGTTCCGGTGGGATTGATGGTGAGGGCTTTGGCCAGAAAGGTGTTGTCCCGATAATCCAGACGCTCGTTCAGGGTAACCCGACCGTCCGGGTCGATTTCACCGTTCTGGGTGAGGAGGGTCATGGGAACCTGGGCCCCGTAGGAAACCCGGTTTTGCTGGGTGGCCCCGGTAACTTCGTTGTCCGGCGCGTAATCGGTAACCACCACCTCGTTAACCACTTGTTCGATAAAAAAGCCGTCCCGGAAATTGCTGAGCTTGTCGATGCGCTCCAGGCGATCGTCGCTGGTATCGGCCAGGGAGCTTCCCAGATAGAGGCGGAATTCGGTGGAATCGTAGGCCAGCTTCACCCGGGCCGGGAATTGGTAGATGACCTCGTAGATGCGCCCCAAGCCGCTTTCCGGCTGGTAAATGGCCATGCGCCGCCCGGCAGTGCCGGAAATGGGGTCGTTCCATTCCTGGGACCAGATAATGGAGTCTCCGGTGGTTTTGTTCGCGGTCATTTCCGCATAAGCCTGCCCGCGGATATTTTTCATCCGTTCGATTTCATGCTTAATCTCGGGCATGGTGTTGAGGGATTGCGGGGCGTCGCTGTAAATTTCCTGTCCGTTAACCATCCCTTCGAATTCCTCCGTGGTGGCCATTTGGTTGACCGCCTGCCAGCCCACCTGCATGCTTAATTGGGCCTGAGGGCTAACCTCCAGGGTGTTGCCTTGCGGGTCGCCGGGATTCTCCACGCAGCCGTTCAGCAAAAAGGCGGCGGCTACGGTGGTGAGCAGATACTGCCAGAAACGTAATTTCATGATAATCTCCTGATAAAGGTTTTGTTTTCGCGCTGATGGCTGATATAAAGACATTTCCCGTGCCAGAAAAGTATAATTGTTGATAAGTAATTGTTAATTTTCTGTTTATGGCTTGACAGGCTTCGGTGGGATGCCCGCCCCGGCGGGCCCGGGAGTCACAGGTGTGAAGATTATACCACAGGTCGGGGCGGGTCGAATCCGCCCTTGCGACCCTTTGCCCCAGGCCCTATATTCCGCGCGAACCCAAAATTACTGGAAGCCTTCTATGTCTATTCCCGGTTACGCCACTCCGGAAGCTACCGCGGCCCGCGCCCGCACCCTTGCCGGAGACCACCCTAACTTCTTTACCAATCTGGGGCGGACCGGCCTCACCGTTTCCCGGCTCGGTTTCGGAACCTATCGCTGCAATCCGGATATCGAGCAGCACCGCCAGGCCCTGTTGGCCGCCATCGCCCAGGGTTGCAATCTGATCGATACTTCCGCAAACTACATGGACGGCGGGGCGGAAGTGCTGATCGGGGATGTGCTCAACGAATTGGTGGTCTGGGGGGATTTCGACCGCGAGCTGCTGACGGTGGTTAGCAAGGTGGGATATATTCAGGGCGAAAATATGGAGCTGGTGCGCGCCGCCGAGGAAAAAGGGCGCCCCTTTCCGGAGACGGTTAAACTGCAGGACCAGCTCTGGCATTGTATCCACCCGGATTTTCTGGAGGATCAGATTACCCGCAGCCTGGCCCGTATGCACCTGGACACCCTGGATGTCTATCTGCTCCACAATCCCGAGTACTTCCTGATGTCCGCCATCGGCGAGGAGGGCCTTCCCCGGGAGGAAGCCGAGCGCCTTTTTTACGACCGTATCCGCCGCGCATTCATTCACCTGGAAAAACTGGTGGAGGAAGGCCTGATCCGCTACTACGGAATTTCCTCCAACGGCTTTCCCCTTCACCCGGATGAACTGGATTACGTCAGCCTCAGCAAGGTGTGGCGCGCCTATCAGGATGCCTGCCTGCAAAGCGGCAAAACCGCGGAGGACGGCCATTTTGCAGTGGTGCAGATGCCCTGCAACTGGGTGGAGCACCAGGCGGTTACCCTCCCCAACAACCTCTGGGAAGGTGATATGCTGAGTGTCGTGGAAATGGCTTCCCGGCTGCGCCTGGGGGTACTGACCAATCGTCCCCTCAACGCCATCCGGGATAATCGCCTGCTGCGTTTCGCCGCCTATTCCGCCAATCCCCCCGCCAATCCCCGACCGCATTTCGACAAACATCTGGAAAACCTGGAGACCCTGGAGCAAACCCTGCGCCGCTACCTCACCGACCATAAAATTGAGCTGGACGTGCGGGAAACCCCCATTCTGGATTTGTTCTACAATGCGGATCGCCTTCGTCAGCTCGCCGAAGGGGGGGGAGACCATTCCCAGGCCCGGGAAATTCTGCAGAGCTATTTTCTGCCCTGGATCGAAGTCGGGAGCCGGACCCTGGCCGACCACATGGCCGAAGATACCCAGCTTCCCGTTATGCTGGACGCCTACCAGCGCCTTTTTCTGGACACCGGACAGGCCTGGCTGGATTTGATTGATGCCCAGAATCTGGTTCAGATTTCCCCCTTTCTGGAAAAGCTGGGCCAACTTTCCCCAACACCGGCCGAAGAAGGCAGCATCGCCCAGAAGGCCCTGCAGGTTTGTTTGAATCTTCCCGGGGTGGACGTGGTCCTGAACGGCATGCGCAACAGCGATTACGTGGCGGAAAGTATGGCGGTTTTGAATTTCCCGGCCGGCTTCGACCCGCTCTCCCTGCTGACCCCATCGGAATAGTTGCCTCTAATACCCAATTGCCTTATTTTCAAAAAGATGGCTTTGGGAAGAACTCCTTCACCGTGGACTTCGATGGCGAATTTTTTGGGGTGGTGCGAAAAAAGGGTATGGCTGCCGATTCTTGCGGTGCTGATTTTAACCGGCGGTGGATTTCTCCACGGTAAGAGTCCTTACAACTTTACCCGCTACACGATTGAAGACGGGCTTTCTCAGGGAACGATCGTCTCCATTTATCAGGACAGTCGCGGTTTTATGTGGTTCGGCACCCAGGACGGCCTGAATCGTTTCGACGGGTATCAATTCAAAATCTATAAAAACAATCCCACCGACAGCACCAGCATTTCTCACAACTGGGTGTGGTCCATGGCGGAGGACAGCGCCGGCTACATCTGGCTCGGCACCTTTGCCGGCGGATTGAACCGCTACGACCCCCGAACCGACCGTTTCACGAAAGTCCCCCTCAAATATGCGCAGGGGCAGGATGTAAATAGCATTCGCTCTATTTATCACCTTTCCCCGCAGCGGATGATCCTGGGAACCTCCAACGGGGTGCTGGATGTGGATCGCCGCTCCGGTAAAAGTCATCATTTTACCCTGGATCCCCAGAACACCAATATCCTGGATCTCCACCGCAGCGCCCCGGATACCCTGCTGTTGCTGGGAGGCACCCGCATATACGCCTACCACCTCCACAACGGGTCGGTCGATACCCTGTTTGACGCCCGGGAATTCAGCCTGACCCCGGTGCGGGAAATCTGGCTGAAGTGG
>JAGRBF010000145.1:0-2223 GCA_020434205.1 Calditrichota bacterium
TTATCGTCGTTGATGATGGGATCGCGGTAGCGGAATTCCGAGGCGTATTCCACTTCGACCGGCAGACGGCAGTATTCCTCGAGCATATATTCGCCGATCAACCCGGCGTAATAAGAGGTGCCGCAGGCGGTAATGAAAGACTTGCGAGCCCGCATTACATTGTGCAGAATTTCCGAGAGGCCGCCTAATTTGGTAACCCCTTCTTCCTCCACCAGACGCCCGCGCATACAATCCGCCACGGTTTTGGGCTGCTCGTGGATCTCCTTGATCATAAAGTGGTCGTAGCCGGCTTTTTCGATCTGCTCCAGATCAAAGGTTACCCGCTCGACCTGCTTGTCGATCTGTTCGTTTTCGATGGTTTTGGTAACATAGCCTTTTTCCCCGATAATGGCGATTTCCCCGTCCTCCAGGTAGATAACGTCCCGGGTGTGGGAAATAATGGCCGAGGCATCGGAGGCCACAAAAAACTCGCCGTCGCCCACGCCCAGCACCAGGGGACTCCCCTTGCGGGCGGCGTACACTTTGCCGGGATCGTGGCTGGTGATCAGGGCCAGGCCGTAGGTGCCTTCAATTTCCTGAAGGGCGCTGCGGAAGGCTTCTTCGAAGGAGTCCGAGGTCTTGACAAACTCTTCGATCAGGTGGGCAATGGTTTCGGTATCGGTGTCGGTAATAAAGGTGTGTCCCTTGGCGCCCAGCATCTTGCGCAGGGTGTCGTAATTCTCCACGATGCCGTTATGGACCAGGACGATCTTGCCTTCCCCGTCGATATGGGGGTGAGCGTTGGTCTGGTTGGGTTCCCCGTGGGTGGCCCAGCGGGTGTGGGCAATTCCGACATTGCCGGTAACATTGCGGTCCCGCACCAGTTCTTCCAGGGCGGCAATTTTACCCACCTGTTTCTCCACGGCAATACTGCCGTTGCGCACCAGGGCAACCCCGGACGAGTCATAACCCCGATATTCAAGACGCTTCAAACCGTTAATCAGAATCGGATACGCTTCGCGAGGTCCGATATACCCTACTATTCCACACATAGATGCTGCTCCTTGGGTCTATTCCCATTCGATGGTTGCCGGTGGCTTGGAACTGATGTCATAGACCACGCGGTTTATCCCTTTAACTTCATTGATAATGCGATTGGAAACTTCCGCCATAAAATCGTACGGCAGCGGATACCAATCGGCGGTCATACCATCCGTGCTGGTTACGGCCCTCAGGGCCAGCACATTCTCATAGGTACGGACATCGCCCATCACCCCGACCGAACTGACCGGCAGTAATACCGCGAAGGCCTGCCAGATTTCATCATATAGTCGGGCACTTTTAAGGGCATCAATATAAATTTTATCCGCTTTTTGCAATATTGCCACACGTTCCGGGGTGATGGTGCCGGGAATGCGCACCGCCAGGCCCGGGCCCGGGAAGGGATGCCGGCCGATAATCTCCGGGGGAAGCCCCAGTTTTCGCCCGACCTGCCGAACCTCATCCTTAAACAGCTCCCGGAAGGGTTCGAGAAGTTCGAAATTCATTTTCTCAGGCAACCCACCTACGTTGTGATGGGACTTGATGGTTACCGAAGGGCCCTTAAACGACACGCTTTCGATGACGTCGGGATACAGGGTCCCCTGCGCCAGAAAACGGAAATGCCCCAGTTTCCGGGCCTCGGCTTCAAAAATATCGATGAAGGCATTGCCGATAATTTTGCGCTTTTGCTCCGGATCGGAGACATTCTCCAATCTATTCAGGAACACCTCTCCCGCGGTGACAACAGTCAAATTCAATTTGAATTTTTCCTGAAATAAACCCGCGACTTCCCGGGCTTCCTCGTGGCGCAGCAGTCCGGTATCCACAAAAACGCATTCCAGCTGATCCCCAATGGCCTCGTGCAGCAATACCGCCGCCACGCTGGAATCCACCCCGCCGCTGAGACCGCACAATACGCGATCCTGCCCAACCCGCTCGCGGATGGTTTTGATGGCCGTTTCGATGAAGGAATCCGGAGACCAATCGGCGGCCATTCCGGCGATGTTGAACAGGAAGTTGCCCAGGATCTTTTTCCCGGCGTCGGTATGGTGCACCTCGGGATGAAACTGAATACCGTAAATCCCGCGTCCGCGATGGGCGATGGCGGCAATCGGGGCATTGGCGGTGTGCCCGACCGTCTCGAACCCCTCGGGCAAGCCGGTGAGGTGGTCGCCATGGCTCATCCACACCTGGGTGGGAGAG
>JAGRBF010000145.1:2373-9040 GCA_020434205.1 Calditrichota bacterium
CAGCTCAAAAACGGCTTTATCGGCGTGAGGTGCCCCCTCTTCGTAGACGCTGGAGGGTCCGCCGGAAAGGATAATCGCCCCGATGTCCTTATCGGCGCGAATTTTTTCCAGGCTGTAATTGTAGGGATGGATTTCGGAGAAAACCGCCAGTTCGCGTACCTTGCGGGCGATCAGCTGGGTGTATTGGGAGCCGAAATCCAGGATCAGAACTTTTTTCATGGGTCATCATCCGCGCTGATTTTTTTTGGGGTAATTATAGTGAAGGAGAGCAGAGAGCGCACGGGAAAAATTTATCCCCGGTTTGGGACAGGGTTTCGGCTATGCTGATCGGTGGTTGTGCGGATGATTGGCCAGTATCACCTTACCACCCAACAACCCAACCACAAACTCACCCAATCACTCACCCAGCGGCCAGTCCCAATCCCCGAAGCGGTCCATCATTCCGTAATGGGTCTGGTCCACCTGCAGCGGGGTAATGGCCACATAGCCGCTGTTCACCACCAGATCGTCGGTGCGGGGATCCTCATCCAGGGTAATTTTGCGGCCCTGGAGCCAGAAATAGGGCTGTTTCTGAGGGTTAAAGCGCTCCTCAAAAAAATCCTCATAACGGCTTTTGCCCATGCTGGCCATCTTGATGCCCTGGAGGTCGGCCGGCTCCACCGGGGGAATATTGACGTTCAGAAGGGCATCCTCCGGCAATCCTTCCCGCAGGACCCGTTCGGCCACCAGGGTGGCAATTTTCTGAGACAGGGTAAAATCCCGGTAACGGAAGCTGGCCAGGGAAAAAGCAATGGCCGGAGCGCCCATCAGGGCGCCTTCGCGGGCCCCGGCAACCGTGCCGGAATAAATGGCGTTGGTGGCGCTGTTATCTCCCTGATTGATGCCGGATACCACCAGGTCCGGGGTAAACTTCAGCAGCCCCCCGATAGCCAGTTTGACGCAGTCCGAGGGCGTTCCGGTTATCGCGAACCCGGAAAATCCGTCTTCCCGGTCGACCCTGGTAACCTTGAGGGGATCGGTCATGGTGATGGCGTGAGCGGCCCCGCTTTTTTCGACCACCGGGGCGACGATATGCACCTCTCCCAGGGGGCGCATAGCCCGATACAAGGCCATAATCCCCGGGGCGTGGATGCCGTCGTCATTGGTAATAAGAATTCTGGGAGGGTTGGTGCGCTTTGGGCTCATGCGGGTCAGTTTTTGCCCGGGGCAACGGCGTCGCTACTCCGGGAGGCTTTGGCCGCTTTTTCGCCACTGGCGACTTTGCCGTTGTTTTTGGCTTTTCCGCCGCCCGCCCAGAGCAAATCAATAATTTTGCCAAGGGTTTCGCGCATTTCCCAGCGGTGGACGATCAGGTCCACAAAGCCGTGATCCTTCAGGAATTCGGCCTTCTGGAAACCTTCCGGCAGGTCCTGGCCGATGGTCTGTTTGATAACCCGCTGGCCGGCAAACCCGATCAGGGCGCCGGGTTCGGCGATGTTAACATCTCCCAGCATGGCGAAGCTGGCGGTGGTGCCGCCGGTGGTGGGGTCGGTGAGAATAGAGAAATAGGGAATGCCTTCCTGGGCAAGCTGAGCGAGTTTGGCGCTGGTTTTGGCCATCTGCATCAGGGAGAGGGCGCTTTCCATCATCCGGGCGCCGCCGGAGGCGGAGATGACGATCAGGGGAACGCGACGCTCCCGGGCGCGATCGGCGGCCCGGGCAATTTTTTCGCCGACAACCGACCCCATACTACCGCCGATAAAGGTGAAATCCATGATGGCGCACACCACCGGTTTGCCCTCGATGGTGGCGTCGCCGGTTATCGCGGCATCGTTCAGGCCGGTGGTCTTTTGCGCGGCTTTGAGGCGGTCGGTGTATTTTTTTGTGTCGCGAAAACGAAGGGGATCGGCCGGTTTGATGTTCGCCCCGGTTTCGGTAAAGCTGTCCGGATCAAAAAAATATTCGACGTAATCCTTGCTGTTAATCCGGAAGTGATACTCGCATTTGGGACAAACAAACAGGCGCTTTTGCAATTCCGGGCGATAAATGATCTCGCCGCAGCTGTTGCATTTGACCCAGAGCCCGTCCGGGATAGCCTTTTTTTCGCTGGTTGCGATGCCCTTACGACGCTTAAACCAATCCATACGTTTCCCCTACGAATTATTCAAATCACACGTCGTTAAAGGTAACGCGCACGAAGGGGAATTCCAATGGTTTTCATCGCCTTACTTTTCGAGAAGCTTTTCCCGGCGATGCTGGCAAGCCTGCTTAAAGGCCTCTTTTTCACCCATTTTATTGATGGAAAAAAAACGGGTGCGGGCCTTTCCGTTGTCGTCCGTCCAGCAGACCCGAAAGGCGCGGTATACGCTGCCGCCGGGATTCTCGCGTTCGACCCGCTGCACCCCGATAACCCCGGTATTGTTGTGACGATTGCGGGTAACGATAACCCGTTCGGGGAGCTTTTTGGGCACCTCGCCAAGGGTATCCTTGATCAGGCGCTTCATCTCCTGTTTGTAGTGCCGCCTGGCCTTCATCAGGGCTTTGGCGACACCCCCGTATTTGCGATCGCTGAAAAATCGTGATTTAACTTTGCCATCCCGGCGGATGCGAACATACCATCCATGGGTGTGACTTTCTTCGGAATCTATCCTCGAAATGCCTTTGTAGGCGGGGCGATGCCGGGCGAGTTTGGGAGAAAGACTGCCTTCTTCCTTACCGCCGGACATAGACGGATAGTCCGTATGAAAGGGATTTCCCATAGAAAGGTCCTCACCTTTAAGCGGATTTTGCCTGTTTCTCAATTCAAACAGGTTGGATTAGTCGGATGAATTGCTGATAGTGGGATGGAATTGAGCGTTTATCCCCGATCAATCATACCTCAGGGATATAAACGACCGAAAATTTTGCAGCTTTAGAAAAAAGTTGTGATCCCGGCCACCGGCGAAATGGCGGCCGTTTGAGGGTTAAAAGCAGCGGCTCAGGAGGCCGGGTCGGATTTGCCGCCCCGCTTTTCGACCACGCGAATGGGCCCGATTTCCAGCTCGTCGGTGAGGGGTTTGAGCATGTCGTACATGTTCAGCAAGGCGTTGCTCACTGCGGTGAGCACCTCCATCTCCACCCCCGTTTTCCAGAGGGTGCGGGCCTCGGCAATTACGGTAATCCGGGTGTCCCCGACCTCAAAACGCAGGTCGATCCAGTCCAGGGGAATATTGTGGCAGAAAACCATCCAGTCCGCGCAGCGTTTGCCCGCGCTGATGCCCATGGCCCGGGCCACGGCAAGGACATCGCCTTTGGGAACGGTGCCCTGCCGCACCCTTTCAATGATTCCCGCAGTGGCGGTCAGAAGGCCTTCGGCCCGCGCATAGCGAAGGGTATTGCTTTTATGGCTGACGTCTATCATGAAGTATCCTTTTTACAAAGTTACAGGGGTATACGGTTTTTTCCTTCAGCGAGTAGCGAGTAGCGAGTAGCGAGTAGCGAGTAGCGAGTAGCGAGTAGCGAGTAGCGAGTAGCGAGTAGCGAGTAGCGAGTAGCGAGTAGCGAGTAGCGAGTAGCGAGTAGCGAGTAGCTAAATCTAATCAATCACTTTTCGCTTTTCGCTTTTCGCTTTTCGCTTTTCGCTTTTCGCTTTTCGCTTTTCGCTTTTCGCCCTTCGCTTTTCACAATTACCCCCCGATCACCGACATGGAGGGGTTGTGAGGCTGCCGGCGGTCCCGGTCCTGCTGAGCGGACCATCCGTCGGCAAAACGCCCGGCCACGGCGGCGGCAATTGCACCGGCAATGGCGGCATCGTCGGCTCCGCTGCGCATCAACCGGCGGAGGTCCAGCACCTTTTTGCCGTATAGACAGGTGCGCATTTCCCCGCGGGCATTCACCCGCAGACGATTGCAGGTGCCGCAGAAGGTACGGCTGTAACCGGCGATAATGCCCACCTCCCCGCGGTGTCCCGGGATTCGGTAAAGCAACTCTGTACTGCCGGTAAGCTGAGGTTGGCGCACCAACCCCGGGAAAGTTTTCCCGAGGTATTCCTCGATACGGCGGTAATGCCAGGGTACCGGGGCTGCTTGTTTTTGGTTGCCGTTAAAGGGCATCTCCTCAATAAAACGAACGGTTACGGGCAGTTCACGGGTCAGGTTGGCCAGGGGAATCAGGTCTGCTTCGTTTTGCCCGGACATCACCACGACATTGATTTTCAGGGGAATCCCCAGATCCAGCACCCGGTCCATAAATGCCAGCACCTGCCCCAGCCGGTCCCGCCGGGTGATCCGCGCAAACCGCGCCCGGTCCAGGCTGTCCAGACTCAGATTTACACCACTCAGGGCCAGATCCGGAAGATGGGCGAACACCTTGTCCGGCACCACCCCGTTGGTGGTAACGTAGCGTTTTCCCAACCCGTCGATGTTCTTCAGTTCTGTCAGGAATCCCAATACCTCGCGCCGCACGAAGGGTTCGCCCCCGGTAATACGCACCTTTTCCACCCCATTCCCGGCCAGAATGCCCACCAGCCGCAGCATTTCCTCGTAACTCAGGAGCATCTCTTTGGGCAGAAAGGTCATACCCTCCGGCATACAATAGTGGCAGCGCAGGTTGCACCGGTCGGTAACCGAGAGGCGCAGGTAGGTTATTTGCCGGCCGAAAGCATCCGTAAAAACCGGACTGGCGGCGGTTCGGGAATCTGTCAAAAAAGGGCCTTTCCTGGAAATTTTTTCTTCGCCCGGACCTAACCGATTCAACAAGCTGAACACCTATGGGCGCCGCACTGTGAAACTCCCGGGAAACCCCTTTGAGCGCAGCGCCCGGAGCAGGTCCGGGAAAAATATAAATCTTTGCCGGACAAACTAAAGTGTTTTGTCTTACGGTCGATCATAGTCCGGTAGATTTCATCACAAAACCAGGTCTTTATCCGAAATTCGCCACAAACCTTGCCAACCCGGCCCTTCAACCGGTGAATTTGCGGATAGATGTTGAAGAGCAGAATACCATGCTAATCCGTCCGTCCGGGTGCCTTGGCCAATTGGCGGCACCTTTGAGCCGGAAAGATTCCCGATTGGACCACCTATGGATGCAACCCATCTGCTGATCAGCCATTTTCCCGTTGCCCCGCAGCTATGGGAAGTCTTTTACCGGGCTGCCAAAAAAAATGCCGACCTGCGTTCCCGCCTTTTGGAAGGGGTAGCGCTGGCGGGTTTCCATGCCGGGGGCGGTTGGGAGGAACTGCGCTGGGGGGATTTCCTGAGAATCCTGGAGAATGCCGGACAGACCTGGACCCCCGAGCACCTTGCCGAGATGGGCAAGGAGGCCTGGCAGCGGGACTTGCTTCCCGATCTGAAGCTGACCCCGCCATCCCGCCATCAACCCTTACCGGACCAGCTGGAGCAATTGGGAGAGCTGATGGAACGCTGGTTCCCCCTTCGCAAAAGTATCACCGTCGGGGAGCACGAAACCGCTGCGGCTCAATTGATCCTGCAGTTCGATTTCGGTTTTCCCATCCCCACCGCCCTGCCGGATTTTGTCTGCGGCATTACCCGGGCCGCCCTGGCCCACAACAAAGGGCTGACGGTTAACCAGATTTTCCGGGAGCGGGAATTGAGCCTGATCCCCGTCCCCCGCAAGCACCGGTTCTACCGGCTGCGCAACCGGCTCAAGAAAACCTTTCTGGGGGCAAGCGCCCGCATCATCCCCCCTTCCGTACAAACAATCGTCAATCCCAATTACCGCTCTCTCTCGGCTGCTTTCGTGGATATCTGCTGGACCGTGGACAACCAGGGTTTGCTGCTGGACTGGCGGGACGGGGGGCGGCAATTGCTCACCTTTTCCCAGGGCATCTCGTTCCATCGCTTTATCCACCCCGAATCCATCGCCGAGTGGGAAAAAATTGTCGATCGCTGCCTGAACGGGGAAATCCGGGTATCGGGACGCCTGACCCTCAAGACCCGGGTGGGACGGCGATTCTTCGAGGTTCGCGGCCACCTCAGCAAAAGCGAATCTCTCTCCTGCATCCGCTTTGCCGGCCGGGATGTAACCCTGGAATCCGAAATTCACGAACAGACCATTACCCGGAACAACCGCCTGGACAAACTTTTTGCCGCGGGTCAGGACGGGGTTTACGACTGGAACCTCCAGGCCAACATTCTGTGGCGCAACGATACCTTTAAGGAGGCTTTCGGACCGGAAATGCCGGACGACAACTGGCTGGAGAAGCTGGTCCATCCGGCTGAGCAGGAAATGGTCCGCGAGCATCTGGAGCGCAACCTGCGGGAGAAAAACCAGCACTGGAAGCTGCAATTTCGTCTCCGGCGGCGCGCCGGAGACTATTTGTACGTGGAGAATAACGCCACCATCGAATATTCCCGAAGCGGCCTGCCCACCCGGATTATCGGCATTATCCGGGACGTTACCCCGGTCAAGATCGCCGAACAAACCCTGCGGGAAAATCTCAATTTCCTGAAAACCATGATCGCCACCATTCCCAATCCGGTTTTCTACAAGGGTCCCCGGGGCCGCTACCGCGGCTGCAATCGGGCCTTCGAGACCTTTATCGGCCGGCGGGAAGATGACATTCGCGGAAAGGAAATGAGCGATCTTTTCCCCGATTACCCCACGGAAATCCACCGCAAGGTGGAGAGCGAGCTGATGAACGGGGGCGCTCCGGTGAGCTACATCGCCGAGATCCCCGGGCCGGAGAACC
>JAGRBF010000146.1 GCA_020434205.1 Calditrichota bacterium
CTTCGCACCCGGTGGTTCAGGTTGGTTGCGCTTCGGGCGCCGATCAGATGGTTTCGCCGGATTCTTCCGGGAAGATGAAACCCATCACCAGATAAATCAGCAGTACTGCGCCCCCGGACAAAAAGATGGCCAGCAGGCAGGCCAGGCGAATCAGATTGGGGTCGATATTGAAGTAGTTGGCCAGTCCTCCGCAAACCCCCAGGAATTTGCGATCGGTGGCGGAGCGACGGAAGTCCCCGAAGGCTTTGGCGGAACGGGTGGAAGTGCTTTCTTCCCCGCCTTCCAGCGGCTGGGCAGCGGGATCCGCAAAGTCCTCCCCGGCATTCTGACGGCGGAACTGGTCGTATAGCAGGGTGCCGCCAATGCCGATCAGCACCACCGCCCAAAAGAGCGACCAGGGAATATGGCGCAAAAAGTTGAAGGAAATATAGAAACCCATCTGATGGGCCAGCCAGATCAGGCCGATTGCCACCAGCACCACGCCCAGCACCATGGAGCCCTGCATATTGCCCCCGTTGTCGATGGGAGCGCTTTGATGCGGGTTGGTGGGCACCGCCACCAAGGCGGCGATATAAACCAGAAGTCCCACACCGGAGAAGAGGGCCGTTAAAACAAAACCCAACCTTACCAGGGTGGGGTCCCAGCCGAAGTATTCGGCGAGCCCGCCGGCAACCCCGGCCAGCACCCGGTTGGTTTGGGAGCGGTATAAGCGATGTTCGTTTTCATGCGTCATGGTTCAAATCTCCTTGTCAGAAAAATCCCGGTTCGCCGGCCATCCCGATTCCGGTTGGTGCGCGTGCGGCGGCCCGTGTTCATTATCACGTAAAATCCGCCGCCAGGTTTCAAAGAACCGCTAAATTGCCACCTCAATATCCAGCACCTGGAAGGCCATAATCCCGGCGGGAACCTTGATTTCCACCTTTTCGCCTTTTTCCATGCCCAGCAACGCCTTGCCCACCGGGGAGCTGATGGAAATTTTGGCCTGTTTGAAATCCGACTCTTCCTGGGAAACCAGGGTGTAGCTCACTTCCCGGTTTTGTTTGAGGTCCTTGAGCTTCACCTTGGTGTAAATGGATACCTTGTCGTCGGTAATATTTTTGGGATCGACAATCCGGGCCCGGGCCAGGCTGTCTTCCATTTTGGCGATTTTCGCTTCCAGAAGGGAAAGTGCTTCCCGGGCGGCGTGGTATTCCGCATTTTCCTTCAGGTCTCCGAAGTCCCGGGCATCGGAAATTTTCTGGCTCAGCTCGGGGCGGTTCACCGTTTTCAGTTCGTGTAAATCATCCTTCATTTCTTCGAATTTGGCTTTGGAGAGATAGATAAAGCCGGACATATAGACCTCCGATTTTAATTGCTTTCCCGCTTTCTCGAGGCGGGTTCTATGCGTTCTATGCTGATAATTCCTTTAATTTTGTTGATGGCGTTGATCAACCGGGTGAGGTGCGGGAGGTTTTTGACCTCCACGATGATTTTGCCCAGGGCCAGCTTGTCCTTGGAGCGCACATCAATGTTGATGATGTTGGTGTTGTTGTTGGATATGGCCATGGCAATATCGCGCACCAGGTTGCGCCGGTCCTCGGCCAGCAGGGAAAGCTGCACCCGGAATTCCTCCTCGGTTTCCACGGTCCAGTAAACCGGGATGGTGCGGTCGGTCTGGTCCACCAGGCTGAGCATGTTGGGACAGCTGGTGCGGTGGATGGTAACCCCCCTGCCCCGGGTTACGTAGCCGATGATGTCGTCGCCGGGGACCGGCTGGCAGCATTTGCCGACATTCACCATAATGTTGTCGATCCCCTGAACCCGCACCGCGGTATGGCGTTTGTTGCTGCGGAAAATTTTGTTGAGGAGATTCTCTTTTTTCTCCTTGGCCTCTCCGTTGGAGATCACCGAAATGATTTTTTCGATGGAGACGTCCCCCCGTCCCACCGCGGCCTTGAGGGTCTGCGGCTCCTCGAAATTGAGTTTGGTGGCGGCCTCCTGCAGATTCTCCTCGCTGGCCTTCAACCCGAATTTCTTGAAATACTTGTTGATGATCTCGTCGCCCAGCTTCACGCTGTGGTCGAACTGCACCTCCCGCAGGAACTTGCGGATATGGTGACGGGCTTTGCCGGTTTTGACGAAGGTCAGCCAGTCCTGGCTGGGATTCTGGTTGGAGCTGGTGATGATCTCCACCATTTCCCCGCTGTTGAGCTTGTATTTGAGGGGAACGATGCGCCCGTTAACCTTGGCCCCGATGCAGTGCATTCCGATATTGGTGTGCACCGCGAAGGCGAAATCGACCGGGGTGGAGCTGAGGGGCATGCGGATCACGTCTCCCCGCGGGGTAAAAACAAAGGTTTCGTCCTGGTAGAGGTTGATCTTAAGGGATTCCAGGAAATCCTGGGCATCCACGGTTTCGTTGCCCTGAAACTGATCCAGCAGTTGCCGCACCCAGCTCAGCTGGCGCTCCATATCATCCTGACGGCGATCGGGCGCCCCCTCCTTGTAACGCCAGTGCGCGGCAATCCCCATCTCCGCCACCCGGTGCATCTCGTGGGTGCGGATCTGGATTTCCACCATGTGGCCGCTTTTGTCCACCACGGTGGTATGCAGGCTCTGGTATCCGTTGATTTTGGGCATGGCGATATAATCCTTAAACCGTTCATAAACAGGGGTGTAGCGATTATGAACGATTCCCAGAACGTAATAACATTCCTCCACCTTCTCCACCATGATGCGAATGGCGAAGAGGTCGTAAATTTCCTCGAACGGTTTGTCCCGCACGTCCATCTTGCGAAAGATGGAGTACAGATGTTTGGGACGTCCCTTAACCACCGCCCCGATATTGTGCTCCTGGAGGTCGCTTTGCAGCGGTTCGATTAACCCGCGGATGTAGGCCTCGCGCACCTCTTTTTTCTGATTGAGGCGGTTTTTGAGCTCCACGAAGGATTTGTTATCGAAATATTTGAAGGCCAGATCTTCCAATTCCATCTTGATCTTGGCCATCCCGAAGCGATTGGCCAGCGGGGCGTACACGTCGCGGGTTTCGATGGCGATGCGGATGCGCTTTTTGGGCGGCACGTGCTCCAGGGTGCGCATGTTGTGCAGGCGGTCGGCCAGCTTAATAATGATAACCCGCACGTCCCGCGCCATGGAGAGCAGCATCTTGCGGAAGGTTTCCGCCTGGCGGGTCTCGTAGCTGAGGCTTTTAATTCCGCTGACTTCCGATATCTTGGTGACCCCGTCTACCAGCTGGGCGACATTGCTACCGAAACCTTCCTCAATATCACCGAGGGTGAAAACGGTATCCTCCACCACATCGTGCATTAATCCAGCGGCAATGGTGGTGCTGTCCATCCGCACTTCGGTGAGGAGCAGCGCCACATTGAGGCAGTGGGCGAAATACGGTTCTCCGGAGCGCCGCAACTGCTGGCGATGGGCCCACAGTCCCAGGCGGTAGGCCTTTTGTAACAGATCGGCATCGTAATTGGGATTATAGGCCTTAACCTCATCTTCCAATTGTTGGAACACCCCGTCGAACAGCTCCCGATGCTGGCGATACAAAGGTTCCTGCTCATCTATCACATCAAAAAGAGACATACCGGGTCCACTCAAAAAAGACAAAACGTTTAATGCCGGGCGCGCCGGACACTTTTTTTGCCTGAACAGGGGAAGCAAAGGCAGCCAAAGGACTGAAGGACAGAAGGACCAAAGGACAAGAAGATGAAGAACGATTCTATGATCATTAGCATATCAGATCTTAGGATCTTCTTCATGTCCTGGGATCTTTGGTCTTGCGGTCTTCAGATCCTCATGTCTTTTTTGCCTCCGTGCGAATTCACGCAAGGTCTGTTGTTTAAGTCGGGGATTTCCAGGTTGTTTTTGCGGCCCACACACCGGCCGGGGAAATCTTTACTCCGGAATAATACACACCACCCATGAAAACAAATACCGGGATTCCGGCCTCCTGAGATTTTCAAGGCCTGATCCCGGCAATTATTTAAACCTTTCAAATGTTGCCGATGCGTCCTATGTTTCGGCTGTAAGGGTCAAACTATGGTCAAACCTCATCAAGATCAAGCATTATTTTCCAACACCGACACCCCAAAGGAGAGCTCATGAACCCACTTCACAACGCCGCCAGAACCGTCTTAATGGATTGTATGGCCCTCAAAAACGGGGAGAGCGTGCTGGTGGTTACCGACCCCCTGCGCCGGGGCATCGGAGAAGCCCTGCGCGAAGTGGCCGCCGCGGTGGCCGGTGAGGTGATGTACATGGAAATGAACGCCCGGGACGTTAATGGCGCGGAGCCTCCCGCTGCGGTGGCGACCGCCATGTGCCAGGTGGACGTGGTTATTTGCCCCACCACCACCTCCCTCACCCACACCAAAGCGCGGCGGGATGCCTGTGCGGCGGGAGCGCGGGTGGGCACCATGCCCGGGATTACCGAAGAGATTATGATCCGCACCATGCAGGCGGACTATCACGCCATTGCCGAGCGCACCCACCGCATCGCCGCCATTCTGGGCAAGGGCCGGGAGGCGCACGTCACCACCCCGGCGGGCACCGACATTCGCCTGCCCATCGGGGATATCCACGCCATTCCCTCCACCGGGATGGTTACCGAAGCCGGCAAATACGGCAATCTGCCCTCCGGGGAAGCCTACCTGATGCCCCGGGAAGGGGAATCCGAGGGGGTGATTGTGGTGGATGGTTCTCTGGCGGGGATCGGGATCATTACCGGGGAGCCGGTGCGGATCGTCATTAAAAAGGGCATGGCGGTGGCGATTGAAGGGGGTGAGCAGGCTAAAAAATTCGAGCAGATCGTCAACGGGGTAGGCCAAAAGGCCCGCAACCTGGCCGAGTTGGGGGTGGGCACCAACGACCGCGCCGAGATCAACGGCACCATTCTGGAGGATGAAAAAGTGATGGGCACGGTGCACCTGGCCCTGGGCAATAACATGTCCATGGGGGGGACCTGCGACGTGGGATTTCATGTGGATGGGGTGTTGCGCCACCCGACCCTGACGGTGGATGGCGAGATCATTCTGAAGGATGGCAAAATGCTGATGTAGGGGCGGGTTTGAAACCCGCCCTTATAAAAAAGGCGCAGGTTTGGTAAGGGCGGGTTTGAAACCCGCCCCGACGTCCCGACGCCCTTATTCCCCGAGGTCTTTCAGGAGAATTTCGGCGCGACCGCGGAAGGTCTGATCGGTATCCTTGGAATCGATCATACTCTGGGCAATGGCGCGGGCTTTTTCGCTGTTGCCGGCGGCCTGGTAGGCGGCAGCGGCGCTGTAGAGATAGGCCTCGGCCTGGGGATGGCCCATGTTGATTTTGGCGGCCTTTTCGTAGTAGCCGGCGGCTTCGGCGTTATTGCCTTCGCGGACCAGGCAATCGGCCAGACCGGCCATGGCGCCCTGTCCCAGGAAATTATCGGTATCGTAGCCGTTGATGTATTTCTTGAAGTAGGTTTTGGCCTGAACCACATCCCCGTCTTCCAGGTATTTTTTGGCCAGCATAAAGGCGGCCTTGCCGGCGGCGGGGGTGCCGTCGTACTCGCTGACGATTTCGTCATAGAGCGGGGTGGCGGTAGCGGCGTTAAGCTGGGCGGTAGCCAGCATATTGGAGGCTTCGATTTTGGCGTCCTCGCGGGCGTTTACCCACCAGGTGCTTCCCACCACCAGGAGCAACAGAGCGCCGACCACTCCACCGACCATGGTGGCGTTTTTGCGGGCCCACTCCCAATAGTCCACCACGTGATCGATAAATTCGTCGTGGCGCAGTTCATCCCGGGTCATTTTTTTGGGTTTTGCACTGGGTCTGCTGGTTTTCTTTTTGGTTGCAACCATTGCCATAAATCTCCTATAAACCTGGTCTTAGTCTGTTGTTATGCTGAATGTGCCCCCAGCAGGATTCGAACCTGCGACC
>JAGRBF010000147.1 GCA_020434205.1 Calditrichota bacterium
TCCTGAAGGGGCTGCACCAGATTGCTCATGTAATACCGTCCGTCCCGGGCAATAATGGGCACGTTTTCATTGTCGCGGGTCTGGACATTGTTAATCCCGCGATCCATGTTGCGGGTGTATTTCAGGCGCATACTCACCTTGGGGCTGATTCGCGAATACAGCGACAGCCAGTAGCGGATTGCCCCGGAGGGACTGTCCACCACGAAAAATTGGGTGTCCTCGAAATTCCAGAAAAAACCGTTGAGATACAAAATGGAACCGCGCAGCTTCAGCCACTCGTTGAAATTATGGGTGAAGCTGCCCCCGATCACCTGAGAGGGGGAGGCGATGTTGCCGGCATAATTGGAATCGTTGTAATTCTGCCCGGTTTGATTGGTATTGACCGGGAAGATGAAGCGCGGCCGCGACCGGAATTTGGTGACCGCGTTCAGATAAATCAGCCCCAACTCGTTAAAACGGGACAGGCGCAGGCGCAGATTACCCCGGAACTCGTTGGTCTGGAAATATTCCAGGGACACGTTGTTGCTGACCTCCCTGCCCTGGTATTTCTGATAGAGGTTGACGGTCACCGGAAAAACGGGGCGGTATTGAAGAGTCCCCCGCAGCCGGAACTGGGTAACGTCGTCGGCCTGGCGGCGCCAGTTGTCGTATTCGATGTTGGCCACCCACTTGCGATGGAATTGATAGCGGGTGCTGAGGTAAAATCCCTCTTCGGACTGCGGCTGGGGATTGTTGTAGTACAGCTGGCTGTAAAGCGGAGACTGCAGGTAGAAATAGTCCTCGTAAATGGTGCGCTTGTAGCGGCGGTAATTGGAGAAAGAGCGCTGATAAGGATTGTCGAAATCCAGCTGATAATTGCGGTAAAGCCCCAGCAGGGAAAAGCTGTTGTACTGGAGGTAGGCGTTGCCGGTAAAAGCCCAGGGATTGCCCTCGCTGCCGAACAGGGAAACCCCTTCCCCTTTGTCCAGCTCGGCGTATTCGGCCTGAAGGGCCAGGTTGCGGAAGACGGTCTGCCCGTTGATCCCGTAAACCCGGCGGAAAGATTTGGCGGCATCCCAGAAGGGATTGGTCCCGTCGCTGACCGCTCCGCCGTAGGCGGCGAAAATTTCGTTGTCCGGCATGCTCACCTGATCGATTTCCGCGGGCAGCACGATCTCCGCCATGGTGGGGCGAAGGGGCCGGTCGTAGGCGCTTTCGTAGTAGGTAACCCCTAACTGGGTCCCGGGGGCGAAATCGTAGGAGGCGTGGAAACCGTACATCAATTCCTTGACGGTGTCGCGCCATTCCAGCAACCCGGGATTGGCGGTGCGGGCAATGTCCACACCATCGGCGGCCGGAGCGGCCCGAAAGCGCTGGTCCAGCACCACAATCTGGTTAAACGGCCGCACTTCTTCCCCGTCTACCAGGACGGTGTTGGTATTGAGAATGGCGTCCCGTTTGTCGAAGGCCCCGAACAGGAAGAGGTTGGCGTTTTTAAAGGCCAGCTGGGTGGCGATCCCGGTCGATTTGTAGGTGCGGGTCTGAGAGTTATCGCCCGATAGCCCGATGAAACGCTTGCGGAAGCCAAACCCGGATTTGCGGGGGGTAAAGAAATCGGTATTTTCCATCACCACACCCTGCCCAAAGGCCATGGCGTAATTCCCGACATAAAGTTTGTTGAGTTTGAAATCCCCCCAGGCCTTGTCCTCGATACCGAGGTAAAACTTGCCCTTGGGGATTTCCAGCAGGCCGGCGTCATAGCTGATCACCGGTTCTTCCAGGGCGTGGAAATAGGAATAGCCGAATTTGATATCGCTGCCGTAGCTGCCGATAAACCGGGTATACACCTCCGGATAGGTGTTCACCTCCGGGGCCTCGTTCAGCTCGGTCACAAAACCGACATCCTGGCTGGCTTCTTCTTCATCGGCGAAGAAGGGGGTATTGGTGGAGCGGAAGAGCAGATTGCCGTGAAACTCCCGCTTGCGCTCCGGCGCCTCGAAACTCAGGAAGGTGCGGGCGTTGCGAAAGCCGAAATAGGAGAGGTACGGGGTGCTGCGCATATCGCGCTGACTGGAAAAGCCACCGACCTGATCGCGATAACGGATAATGGAGGCGGCATCCACCGGGGAAACGCCGTTCATGTTGAGCAGTTGCTCGTGGCGAACCTGGTTGGCATCCAAGGGAGAAAGGGCCTGCTCGATCCAGGAATCCACCAAAGCCTGATTGGTGCCTTCCCCGCCGGACCAGCGGTCCAGCTGATAATACAAGGATTCGATGCGCTCTTCCCGGTCGCTTTTTTCCTCAAACGGTTCGATGCGGACCAGGGGCTTCAGCTTCAGGAAGAGCTGCTGGGACATTCCCGGCAATTTGTTCAGCTCGTAAATACTTTCGAAGGGGCCGCTGAACTGAATGTGATCGTAAATACGCTCAGCCAGGTCTGCCTCAATTGGCAAACGGGCGATCTCCTCATAACCGGCATTGTTGAGGTCCAGCTGATTGTCGAAGCTGTAGGGCGTGGGGGTGCCGGACTGCCCGAAAGCCGGGGCCAGCATCAGCCAGCAGGCGACGATCAGCAGGCGGGGAAACCACCCCGGCGACTTATCCCGTCCCGGATGTAACAAAGGATTTTTCATCATCAAAGCGCCACGTTAAGACCAATGGTGTGGGTTTCCCCCAATTCGCTGTGGGTCCGCATCCCGTATTCCAATTGATAGCGGTCGATTTCCAGTCCCAGTCCGGCGGTAAATCGACCCGGATTGGTGGTGGCCCCAAAGCGCAGGGAGAGATACTTCATCACCTGAAACTCGGCCCCGCCCCAGAACTCCATATCGTTGGCGGTGAGGAGGCGATTAAGATCGAAGGTAGTGGTAACCCCGTCATAGGGCTGGTAGGCCACCCCGACCACAATGCGCTGCGGCAGCTCGTGTTTGGTAAACTGCCCGACCTTGGGGTTGTTGAGGTTCAGGAAATACAGGCCGACAAAGGTGCGCGAATACACCGAAGCCTGAAAGCCGACATCCAGCCCGAAGGCGGTGGTGCTGCCCAGATCCAGCCCGTCTACCGAGGTGCCGTAGCTCAGGTAATAACTCTTCAATGAATAGCCGAAGGACAGGGAACTGTGAACGTCCTTCAACAGATAGAAGCCGTGGGAAACCGCGAAGGTAAACTCTCCGGTCAGGTTTTCCCCCTCGTAATCCACCCCAAAATACTGGGCGTTTACCGAAACCGAACCGTAACGATCGGAAATGGGCATGGCCGCGCCGCCGAAAAAATTGCGAAAAAAGGCCAGGTTGTAGAGACGCTGGTAGGAGGTTCCCAAAGCGGCATTGTTGAGGCGGCTCAGCGCGGCGGGATTGTAGTAGGGACTCCAAACCCCGTTGAGGGTGGCCACTCCCGCCCCGCCCATGCTCATCACCCGGGCGCTGGGGTAGCGATCGTCAAAAAGACCGCCCATAACCTGCCCGGACCAGAGCACCAGGGTCAGGACTATCAGAAAAAATTTTGTTGCGTATCCGGATTTCATATCCGTTTCCCAGAGATAAAGGTTCTCGTCGGGGCGGGTTTTAAACCCGCCCTTACTTTCCCGGGGCGGGTTTAAAACCCGCCCTTACTTTATGCTACTTCAGCAAGGTCCCCACCACGATGGGAGCCTTTTTGACGCGTTTTTCCCCGGTTTGGGGCTCTACCACTTCCAGCAGGCAGATGTAAACGCCCAGCGGTACGTTATTGCGATAAATATCCCGACCGTCCCAGTCCAGCCGCGCATCCACCAGGGTGGCGTTTTCGTCCACCAGGGTGGCAACCAGTCGTCCGCCCAGGTCAAAAATACGCACGTTCACGTAATTGTTGATAGAGCCGGTGTTGTAGGCAATGGTAAGCACCTCGCCCTGATCCGGTGCAAACGGATGGGGCGGCACGCTCAGCTTAACCGTCTTGAGGCTGGGCTGAAAAGCGGCGTCCAGCTCGACGTGGTCCTGGTAACCGGGAACAATCTGATAATTGTTGACCCCGTTTTGAACAAAAACGTCCCCGATGCCGCGAATCACCACCGCGTCGTTCACCGAAAAGGAGTCCAGTTCGATGCCGGTGGTGCCCCAAACCCGGGCGGTAATAGCCCCGCTGCCGTCGTTGATCACCATGTTGTAATCCGGATTGACCGCGGTGGGATTGGTGGAAAATTTTTCGACGATAATGCCCTGAATCTGGATGTAAGTGCCATCCCAGCGCGGGCCGAAAGCCTCCGCGGTGGTCAGCGACGCCGGAGCCGGACCGTCAACGTCATTGGCGATCACCGAAAAGGAAGTGGGATCGATCTGGGTGGTCCCGCCGAACAGAGAGATGCTTCCGGTAACCTCGATGGAATCCCCGCGCACGTAGTTGCTCTGCGGGGCGCCCGATTCGTTAATATTGAGGCCGGAGCCGGAGCGGTCCTGGAAATAGGCGGACACGCGATCCTGGCGAATAATATTGTCCCCGATGGTCACCACCCCGCGCACCGTTACCGCATCTCCGAACTGATCGGGATTGGTCTGGATGTCGCGCATCAGGTGGATGGGAGCGCTGCCCACCGCCACCGCCGGGCTGGCGTCGATATAAGCGGGGGTTCCGCCTGCCACCGCGGTTTGGGCCCAGAAGTAGGCATATACGTTTTGATTGGGGGCGCCCAGATTGGCTATTTGGATCTGCCCGGGATTCGCACCGGTCAGGAAAGCGCTGCTGATGGCGATGCGATAGGCGCCCTGGTCGTCCTGAATTTCCACGCTTGCCCCGTCGAAGCCGCTACCACTCAGGGCCACATCGGCGGCACTTCCGGACCAGCTCCAGTTGAAGGGCACCGTCAGCCATACCGTGCGCAGGGTATCGCCCTGATCGCTGGAGACCGAGGCGGTCAGGGTTAATCCGCTGGCACCCGCGGCAACCGAGGTGCTGTCCAGGGTAATCGTGCCGTTGCCGTCCCCGATAACCACGTTGTTATTGACCAATCCCAGATCGGCCTGGACGGCCGGAACCAGCTGGGTGGCTTCGCTGAAGATGTCCACCACCGCGGTTACCCGAACGGTATCCCCGTCGCTGATAAAATCGTAATCCACCCCGGTGGAGGCCCAAACCCGCACCAGCACCGCCCCGCTGCCGTCATCCACGCTGATGTTCTGCCCCCCGCCGGCGTTGCTGCCGATGGTGGCGATACCGGTTACCTC
>JAGRBF010000020.1:0-6344 GCA_020434205.1 Calditrichota bacterium
CGGGCAACCGCTTTGGGAGCGTCCGTATAACCCTTCCCGGAAAGTTCGAATTGGCTGAGTTTCTCTTCCAGCAGGGAAGCCTGGCTGGAGAGTTCCTGGGATGCGGAGGCGGTTTCCTCGGCGGTGGCGGTGTTGCTCTGGGTTACCTTGTCGATCTGGGTGAGCCCGATGCTGATCTGGTGAATCCCCTCGCTTTGCGATTCCGAGGCGTGGGTGATGTCCCCCACCAGGTTCTTGACCTTTTCCACCTCTACCACAATTTTGTCCAGGGATTCGGCGGTCATTTTGGCAATGTCCTGACCGTTGCTGACCCGCTGCACCGTGTTTTCGATGAGCTGGGTGGTTTCCTTGGCGGCTTTGGCGCTGCGCTGGGCCAGGTTGCGCACCTCTTCGGCCACCACCGCAAACCCCTTGCCGTGGATCCCGGCCCGGGCTGCTTCCACCGCGGCATTAAGGGCCAGCAGGTTGGTCTGGAAGGCAATTTCGTCGATGGACTTGATAATCTGGGAAATGGCGTTGGAGGCCTGGTTGATCTCTTCCATGGCCCCCAGCATCCGCCGCATCTGGTCGTTGCCGCTGCCGGCAAACTGGGCCGCGGTGTTGGAGAGCTGGTTGGCGGCCTTGGCGTTGCTGGCGTTCATGCGGGTTTGCTCGGCCACCTGATCCATCGAGGCGGAGATTTCCTGCAGGCTGCTGGCCTGCTCGGTCGCGCCGGTGGAAAGGGCCTGGCTGGAATCGGAAATCTGCCGGGCCCCGGCATTCACCTGCTCGGAGGCAATCAGCACTTCTACCAGCAGCTCGTTCATGGCCCGGGAGGTGCTGTTGACGGCGGATTTCAGCTTTTCGAAATCGCCCAGGTAATTGCCCTTCATGGCGGTGGTGAGTTTGCCCCGGGACATGTCCGAGAGGCATTGCAAGGCTTCGTTGACCGGGGTGGTGAGGTTCTCGAAGGTGTGGTTCATGCCTTCGATAATATCCCGGTAGCGCCCCTGCAAACGTCCGGTATTGCCGCGGGCCCGTAGATTGCCCTCGGCCGCGCCTTTGGAAATTTGCAGCGCCTCATCCGCCAGGAAACGCAGGCTTTCCTGAATCCGGTTGATGCTTTCGGACAGCACCACCTGTTCCCCGGGGAGGGGGGCCATGGTCTTGTTCAATTCGCCGGTGGCGTATTGTTGCAGAATCCCGGCCGCTTCGACAAAGGGATGAACCAGAATATCCAAAGCCTGGTTGAAGCCCTCCAGCATTTCTTTAAACTGCCCCTCAACGCCCTTAAGATTGGCCCGCGCGGAAGTGCGTCCCTGCTTTAGCTGGACCGCCACTGCGTTGATCTGGGTAATGCTGTTTTCCGCTGCCGCGGCGCTCGTTTCGAGAGCTTGCTGGTTTGTCTTCAGGGAGGACACCATGCCGTTGATGGCCTCGGCCAGATGTCCGATTTCGCTGGTGTTGTCGACCCTGATGTAAACATCGAGATTGCCCTCGGCAACCTCATCCGCGGCATCGCGAACTTCGGCCAGATTGGCGCTGATGCCCCCGGCGATAAACCAGATAATGCCGATGCCACCCACCAGGGCCAGCAGTCCGAACAACAAAACCACCAGAGTGGTTTGCCATATCTCCGAATTGAAGGCGGCCATGGAATAAACCAGGGCCACCTCGCCGAAATTATTCCCGTCGTAGCTGATGGGGGACAGGAGGGTGATGTAATCGCCCTTCTCCAGGAGACCTCCTGCAGCCCGGACATCCGCCGCCATAAAGGGGTAGCTTTCCGGGTTGTGGGTGATAATCTCGTTCCCATCCTGATCCACAATACTGAGCAGGGTGAGGTTGGGATCTTCTTTAGCCCATTCGAAGGCGGCCTGAACCAGGGCGATATTGCCGTCGTTGAGGGCCGCACCGGAGGTAAAAGCGACCATTTCGCTGAGGGTTCTGGCCTGGGAATGGGCCTGATCAACGGTATGAGCCGTTTGTTCGCTGGGAAAGTAGATTGTCACAAAGGCAATCAGTACCACAAGTAGAATCGCTACCGGTATCAGAACCTGGAATCGAACCGACCAGTTTTGCATATTTTTCAGCATTGTTCACATCCTGTTGGTAAAAATTATTGCGTGAATCCGTTCCGGCAACGTCAGGGAAGGGTCAAGACCACCTTTACCGCGTCGGTGGCCTGGTCTGCCATCACAAAGCCGATGGCGCCCGGGGTGGTGGAAACCTGTTGGATTACCTCGGCATCGCTTTTAACACCCTTGGGGGCTTTGGCCTCCCCGGTTAACTGCATGCGCATCCAGATTTTGCGCAGGTCGCTCACCGATACGCCCAGGGCTTCGTAAAACTTGTCCTTGCTGGGGCCATCGCCCTTCATGTCGAATACGGCGATTTTGTCCCCGTTGCCCCAGCGCAACTGGTTGAGCTCAAAAATCTTTTTCACGGTTTCTTTGGTGAGGCTGCTTTCGGCAACGTTTTTATTCACCACCACCGCGACCTGAGCCTGGGCGCTAAGGGTTAAACCCAGGAAAGCCATAAGGATAAGCAGGTTTTTCATGATAATTCTCCGTTTCTTTCGGTTTTCCGGGTTAGAACAATACGCTGACGGCAACAGAAAAAGAGTTATAATCCAGATCGATACTGGCCGGAACTTCTCCGCCCAGTTGGGGAACAAAGAGATCAAAATCCCCCTTGCTCCAACTCCTGGAATACTGCGCCTTCAACACTACGGAATAGGTCGGACGGTAACCGGCGCCAAGCAGAAATCCCTGCAGCCCGCTGATCAGGAAATCGATGTAATTGTCTTTCAATTCGCTATAATTCCCGTACACAAAAGCGGATTCGCTCAGGTTGACCCCAAGAGTTGCATAATAAAACATCTTGTTGAGATCCACGTTGGCCTCGGGACTTTCCTTAACGATGATGATCTCCCCTTCCCCAAATATCTTGGAAAAGTTAACCTGAGCATCCGCACCAATGCGAATCCGGTTAACATCCTCACCCAGGGTGGGTTGCTGGTTGTCTTTGTCAAAAGTCGCCGATACGCCCGCGTTCAGGTGGTCGACTTCCAGGCCGACGCGACCGCCCACCAAAAAGAAATTGGTGGTATCGGAGGAATTAAGCCCTCCGTCGACCTCGTCGCTATTGGATGCCCAGTAGGAGGTTTCGGCTTTTCCCAGGTAGGCGGCATAAGAGAAATAACCTTTTCCGACGGGAACCTTGCCGTAACCCTGGATTAAAGCCCGTTCCGGAATAAAATCCTCAACCGGAAAAATGTCCCTGAGGGTCGGTTCGTAAAGAAGGGGGCGGGAAATGTAGGGGATCAGAGGCATGCGGTTTTTGACTTCGTTAAAGTAATTGAAGGTAGGAACCACCAAACCGACTTTAACGGCAAAGCGACTGGACCTGGAATAGCGAACCCAGGCCTCCTCCAAATTTATTGCGCCCCAATCGCGCTCGGTCGAAAAGGTGTTGAGAAACTCCAGATTAACCCAGGCGGTAAAGTTTTGGTTTAACTCTTTGCGAAACAGCAGATTCATTTGCTGGAGATCGCCGGTGGTATAGGATCCGTCGGAATCCAGCAAGGTCATGTCCATGTTGCCATTGGGAGTGGGAACGGTGGCAACCAGACTAGACTTCCCGGAAGTATAGGATGTGCGCGCCTGAAAAAAGCCGGATACTTCCAGCGGTTCCTGTGCCGAGAGGCTGCCGACCAAAAGCGCTGCGGTCAGCATCAGAATACTCTTCTTTACCTGCATATTGATTCCTCCTGAAATCAAAGTTGGCTTTAAGTGTGGGATTTGCCGATCGGCGGGCGGGGGTTCTGGGGCGCCCTCCCGGCGAATGCGGCTAAAGTCCCTGTTATTGGCGATCAATAGAATAGATGAATGCATTAACACGCATTTCTACGCCTGTGGGAAGAATCGGAATCTTGTTTGGGTTCTTGAGTCCGCCTGGGAAATTGTGCGATGGGGAGTGCGGGCCGGGAAAGGTCTGTCGCTGGCAAGGAGCAAACCGAAAAGACATTCGCGATTTCGCGATTTCGAGGTTTACCATCTACAAATGGTTTTGGCGCGTAAGGTCAGTTAATGATGATTTCCCGACCACAAAAACTGTCGGGATTTTCGACATCTGGCATTTTGGCCGGCAAATGGGCGCGGGGCAACAAAAATGAGGAGGTTGTCTCTTAAGTTGTTTATAAACAGAAATTTGGTGTAGAGGTGGTTTCGGGCGAAAAATGGAAATGGCACAGGCTTTGTAAAAATGGCTGATAGGTTGGACAACACGGATGAACGTCGGCCTGCTGATCTTTGAAGATAAAATAGAATTCCATCACGGATGATGGCGGAGGCAGAGCGCCTCTGAGAAGGATGACTTCAACAAACAGGGAGAGTTGAAATGAAGTCGGCCAAAACCATAGGGATGTGCCTTTTTGTAATTTTGTCGGTTCAGTTGATTCACAGTTGCGCCCCTTCGGGGTATCAACAAATGTCCCCACGTGACTTCAGTCCCGTAAGTGACATGCGCCCCACCCGGGCCAGCAACGACCCCCGCAGTTATGATCCTTCGGTTGCCGAACGCGTGGTAAACCGGGAAAACAGCCGCACCGCCGCCGCTCCGGAACGCAATCCGCAGCCGCTGGCCCTCAAAAACAGCAGCTATATTACCAACGCCATCGTCGGCGGCCAGGACCCCGCTTTTCGCTACAAAACCCTCATCGAAAGATTGGCTTCCCGCTATAAGATTGATGCCCATCTGATGCTGGCGATCGTCCAGGCGGAATCCTCCGGGAATCCAATGGCCGTTAGCAGCGTGGGATGCCGGGGCCTTACCCAACTGAGCATCATCACCGCCCGGGATTACGATGCGGACGTTACCCTCAGCGACCTGCACGATCCGGTGATCAACCTGCAGATCGCCTCCCGGCACATGAACAACCTGAAGCATCAGGTCAACAAAGTGTTCCCCAACGCCTCTCTGGAAGAGCGGGTGCAACTGCTGGCTTCCGCCTGGAATTCCGGCTGGCGCCGGGTTCGCGAATCCGGCGGGGTTCCCCGTATCTCGGAAACCCAGGTTTACAGCGCCCGGGTTCTCAAACTGTATCGCAAATATCGCTACAACAGTTAGTGCCGAAAAACAGGACCTTTTTACCCGGCCGGCTTGTGAAAACAGGCCGGCCACTTTTTTTGGGTCAAAAAAAATATTTCTACTTTTAGACTTCCTTAGCGCCTATATTTCGCGTTCGAATCAGAATTCCTCATATTTTTCGAGTTGATTTTTTTTACTTTTCCAAACGATAGGTTTTTCATGACAGCGGATATTCGCCAGGGCGTGCTTGAAGTACGTCCGGAAGGCTATGGTTTTTTAAGAGACCCCAACCAAAATTTTCGGGCCAACCCCGACGATCCTTTTGTTGCCAAAGGGATGATCAAATCCAACCACCTGCGCCCCGGGGTGCTGGTGGAAGCCGAGATGGGCACCGCCCCTCCCGGCAAAAGAAGCGCACCCATTCGCCGCATCGTTTCCTGCAATGGCCTGCCGATCGACGCCTACAAACAACTCCCGGACATCAAATCCCTGACCAGTATCGACCCCGAAGAGCAGATGGTGATGACCCTTTCGGAAAAGGACCGCACCGGTTGGGCGATCGACCACTTCACCCCCATGGGCAAAGGGCAGCGCGGCCTGATCGTTTCCCCGCCCAAAGCCGGCAAAACCACCATCCTCAAACACATTGCCCGCGCCACCCGCGCCAACCATCCCGACGTTTCCGTCATTGTTTTGCTGATCGACGAGCGCCCCGAGGAAATTACCGATTTCCAGCGGGATCTCGACGGGGTGCTGGTGCTGCATTCCTCCGCCGATCAGGATCCGGATAACCACCTGCGCATCACCAACCTGACCATGAATATGGCCATCCGCCGCACCGAGGCCGGCGAAGATGTACTGGTGCTGATCGACTCTCTCACCCGGATGGGGCGTTCTTACAATGTGGAAACCAACTCCCGGGGACGCACCCTCAGCGGCGGTTTGGGCGCCAATGCCCTGGAGCTGCCGCGGCGTTTCTTCGGAGCCGCCCGCAACGTGGAACACGGCGGGTCGCTGACCATCATGGCCTCCATTCTGGTGGACACCGGAAGCCGCATGGACGAGGTGATTTTTCAGGAATTTAAGGGTACCGGTAATCTGGATCTGGTGCTTTCGCGGGAATGCGCGGAACGCCGCCTGTTTCCCGCCTTCAATATCCGGGAGTCGGGAACCCGCAAGGACCACAAGATCCTCGATGAGGAAAAGCTTGAGGAAGCCAACCTGCTGCGACGCCGGGTGGCCGGGATGAAACCCTGGGAAGCCCTGGAGGAAGT
>JAGRBF010000020.1:6500-41259 GCA_020434205.1 Calditrichota bacterium
TCCCGGATTAAATCCGCCAGGGCCTTTTTATCGTCCAAAACCAACCCCTTGATGGTTAGCAGACAAACCATTTTTCCCCCGTGCATCATAAAAAAATGCCCGCGGGGATTCCCCTCTCCGTCAAAAAGATCGTACATGCCCGATTCGCTGCCCAGCTGCGGAAATGCGCTGTCCGGCCGGTTGAACAGGTAATCCTGCTCCAGCATCCCCAGGGTGGCCGGCAGCTGGGAATGATAGCTGATGCGGGCTTTGGCGCTGTCCCCCTTCAAAAAATAGTAGGTCTCCAGGCCCTCCCGCCCTCCCGGTGCCTGGTATTGATAAACCAGGCGCACCGAGCCGTCGAATCGCACCGATTTGGCGAAATACTCCCGGGTGGTATCCACCGCCAACCCGTATGCAGCCAGATCCTTCGCCCGCAGAAACAGGGTTTTGTCCCGGGGATTAACCGGTTCCTCGGAGCAAGCACTAAGGCAAAGCGCGGCAAGGGCCAGGGTTATGGCCGCAGCAAATTTAAGCATGTTTTTCTTCTGTTATTTTTCGGATTCTTCGATTTCTTCCATCAGATGCGGGCCGTCGTTGCGGGTGCTGTTCACCTCGCTGGAAACCCGGGCCGCGCGCATCTGGGCAGCGGGGAAGGGCTCCATCATATCGACCAGGGCATCAATGTCGGTAAAAGAGGGGTCCAGCCATTTTTTTTCCCACTTCTGAGGCAGGATAAAGGGCATGCGATTGTGGACCGGCGCCACCACTTTGTTGGGGGGAACGGTGATAATGGAACAGCTGTAGCGGACCGGCCCCTGGGGATCCTGCCAGATGCTGTAAATTCCTCCCAGTGAAAAAAGGGATTGGTCGGCCATCTCAAATTTGATGGGAATTTTCTCCGATCCCCGTTTTTCCCATTCATAAAAATGATTGGCGGGAATAATACAGCGGGAACGGCGCAGAAGATTCTGTTTGAACCCCTTTTTCAGGAAGGAATCGTCCCGACTGTTGAACATATTGTAGGTCGAGTCGAAGGTTTTGGAAAAGGCCGGGATCAACTGCCAGAGCATGTCCCGCATGGCCGGGGGAGCGCCTTTCTCCTGGTAAATAACGGGTATATCCTGATACGGGGGGATGTTGAAGGAATAAGGTTGCCGGAAAATGAGGGGCATGGGAAAGCCGAAGCGCGCTTCGAAGGCTTCGGGGGTCATTCTGGCCGCATAAAGGGCAAATCTGCCGCACATAGGGGGTCTTTCGATTATAGTGATGGTTGCATGGTTATCGCCTGCGGCGATGGCAAATTGCTCACGACTCACGACTCACGACTCACGACTCACGGCTCACGGCTCACGGCCATTACGCCTTCGCCTCGGGCACCGCATCCAGCACCAACTGGTCTCCCACGCAAAGATGGGTTACCCGCCCCGGGAAGTGGCGCTCGAAAATACCAAAGGCCCGCTGACCGGTGGAGTGGATCGGAATCAGGTAATCAAACTGAAACTGCTGAAGTTCATAAGCGATCTTCTCAACCTTGTCATCGGGCGATTGGCGCAGATTCAGCCCTCCGACGATGGCGAAAAACTGGTTCTTTCCGGTTTTGTCCACCACGTGGGTGAGGGTGTTGATCAGCCCGCTGTGGGTGTCCCCCAGAAGCACCACCAACCCTTTGGTGGTATTGAGGATCAGGGCCATATCGTCTTTGAGCGGATCGGTGATGTAACTCTCCAGGGCCTGTTCCTGATGAAACTCCGCCGGAAGCTCGAAGGTGTTGACACGGGGAATTTCCCCGCTCAGGTAAACGTCCCCGGCCACTTTGTAATAGTGGGTTTTCAGGATAAAATCCCCGCCCATGCGCACCAGGTCGCTTTTTTCCTGAGGCATGCCGACTTCCATCCGCCCGTGCTCGAAAACCCGGTATTTCCGGTTGAAGATGTTGTAGTGGCAAATGACCTCGCCCTTCCCGAACGCCTTGAGATAATGCACCAGACCTCCGGTGTGGTCGCGGTGCCCGTGGCTGAAAATGATCTTCTGAACCGCCGCCATGTCGATATTGAGCTTCTCCGCGTTTTTCAAAAACACGTCGCTCAGGCCGGTGTCGAACAAAAACTGCCCGGCGTCGCAATCGATGTGAAAGGACAACCCGTCTTCGGCGAGCAAATCCCGTTTCTGGACGCGGTTGTTGGTCAGAATCGTGAGGGTAAGGCGGGACAACATGGCACTCCTCCCGGGAAAGGGTTAGAAGGAATTTGAGGGATGTTTCCCCATGGCTAAATTTAGCGTTTAAGCCGCCTGAAGGCAACATTTACCACAAAAGCGGGTAATACAATTTGAGCGGATTCCCGCCCTGCGGAAAAGGCCTTTTTGGTTGGGAGGGAATTTCGCCGTATCTTGGAACCGCCAATGTCGCGGGGGAGGTGCGACGAATAGTCATGATCACCAATCTTCACCAGGAGAGACCGAAAATGAATGCCAGCGTTAACCCCGGTGTCGCTCAGCGGCAAACCCACAGCACCCTGATCGGGTATATTTTGTGGATTTTCGGATTTACCGGATCCCATCGTTTTTATTTCGGGAAACCGGTGTCCGGAACGGTTTATTTTTTTACCCTGGGCCTGCTGGGCATCGGCTGGCTGATCGACCTGCTCCTGATCCCCGGCATGGAGCGGGACGCGGAAAAGCGCTACACCGCCGGGGAAATAGATTATACCCTAACCTGGATACTGCTAACCTTCCTCGGGGTGTTCGGGGTGCACAGGATGTACATGGGCAAATGGCTTACCGGGTTGCTCTACCTGGTTTCCATCGGCCTGTTCGGGGTGGGTTACCTCTACGATTACTGGACCCTCAACGAGCAAATTACGGTGCTGAACAAGTCGCGGCACCTATAAGACAGGATCGGAATCTTCCCCCGCCTGCCCGATCGCCGGTGTTGTTGTCGCCGCAGTTGCCGGGGCCTCAGACACCCTTTTCTCCAGGGTTTTGATTTCCTTGTTGCGGTCGTAGAGCCGTTTACGGCCCCGGATCATGGCCGGCAGCATGCCCAAAAAACCGGTTATCATACCCAGGCCGAAGGTCACCAGCAGCACCAGGGCCAGCGAGCTGTCGAAATCGAAGGTGAATAGCGAAACGGTAACCGGAACCGCGTTTTGCACCGCAAAAACCACCGCCATTATGGCCACCACAAAGGCGAGAATCATCAGAATCATCATTGCAAAAACCTGCTTTCGTGTTGTTTGGCTTCGCCGAATAGACGCTATACGGCTAACCCTTCGCGTCCCCATCGGCCATTTTCACCGGAAACGGTTCGCTAACGCTTCCCGTATAAACCGATACGTGGGGAAAGGGAATTTCGATGCCCTCTTCGTCAAAACGTTTTTTGACCCGCTCAAAAATATCGGTTTTTACCCGCAGCCAGTCCTCCCGGGTGGCCCATAACCCCAGCTTGATGTCGATGGAAGAGCTGCCGAATCCCTCGTAAAAAAGCTGGGGAGAAGGTTCCTTGAGGCAGAGGGGATGCTGGGCGGCGATCTCCATCAACACGTTGCGCACCCGCTCCAGATCTTCTTTGTAGGCCACCGAAACCAGCAGGTCGATGCGGCGGATGGGAAAGCGGGTAACGGTGGTAACCTCGCTTTTGAGGATGGTTTCGTTGGGAATGCGCACGAACTGGTTCTGGAAGGTGCGCAGTTTGATGGACAGGGTGTCGATGGAAAGCACTTCCCCGGTGAGGTTGTTGACGGTGATGATGTCCCCCACCACGAACGGCTCTTCGGCAATCAAAAACAGGCCGCTGATAATGTTGGAAACGCTGGTCTGCGAGGCAAAGCCAATGGCAATGCCCACAATCCCGGCCGTTCCCAGCAAAGCCCCCAGCTGAAACCCGAATTCGTGCAGGAGCATCACCCCGATCAGGGTTATTCCCCCGTATTGCACCACCTTCCCGCCGATCATGGCCCGCTGCGGGGTAAATTTTTTGCTGAGGCCGCTTCTCAGCCAGCCGGCAGCCATATACACCAGCGGAAGCCCCGCCAGCAGCAGGAGGGCGATGCGCAGAATGCGCGAGGTCATTTCCGGGGTCATCAACATATCCAGATTCAACAGTGGCCAGTTCATAAGCACCTCAACGGTTGAAAAAATCCAGTCCGGCCAGGTCGGCCAGGGACGAAAATGTTTTTGCGGTAAAACTGCGGTGGGGCGCAACCCGGGATTTGCGAATGCGTTTTGCGCGGGAAACTTCGGACGGGGGACCGTTTACAATGTCGATTTCGCTGAAATGGCGCTGCCCGCGGTAGTGAACCCGGACCTGATTGGCCCAGCGCGCCTGTTCGTATTCGTAGATGCTCAGGCGGCTAACCTCCAGGCGCACCTTTTCCACGTCCAGATTCTCATCATCCCCGTTGTGAATGGTGATGGGACAGTGAACAATCCAGGGATCCGGGGCGCCCCGGCCGGCCACCCGGCGGGCGCGGGTGGTAAGGGCGTAGCAGAGTTCCCCCGCCACAAAGTTGCCGAACCAGGTTTTGCTGAGCTGCAGGGTGGGCACCCTGAGCAGGCTGTTTTTGCCGATCTGCAGCTCCACCCACAAGGGGATGGAAACGTAAATCTGGCATTCGATTCCCGGCGGCAGGTGCAGCGGGTCCTCGGGATTGATGACCAGGGGCAGGTCCGGCAGGGCGGGGACGATCTCCAGCTGACCGTGGCGTTTGCCCAGGGTCCATCGCTGCCAATTCGGCGCTGCCGGCAGGGCAATTTCCGCCTCGGTTTCCGCGGCCTGAACGGGGCAGAGCCACAGATCGCCGTCAAAAAACTTCAGCCACAGGCGCAGGTGGCCGAGGGAAAAAAGCCCGGGTTCGTTATCGGGTAAACTGACCTTGCCCCAGCTTAAGCGGGGCGGTTCCGGCGCTTGGTCCGGGACGGTTTTGGGCATTTTGGGGTGCTCTTTGCTGGTAGAATTGAAATAAATTCAGTAGATTAGCGGACCGATCGGCATCTCCGGACGGCTCAACAACAGGTCATACCGGCCTAAAATTACGCATTTAACCCCCGACGCGCAACTATGGCCAAACATCCCAAAAAACGCCCCGCCCCCAAACGAAAACTGGTCAATAAAATCGGCAGCAAGCTGGGTATGGCCCCGGGAAGTCTGGTTTACACCGGGGAAGCCCGCGCTCATCCCGTTAGTCTGGTTGTTCACGATTACAACCGCAGCAATTATGCCCAGCATCAAATTGAGCATCCCAAAGACCTGGCTGCTTTCCTGGACCCGGCCACCACCACCTGGATTCAGGTGATCGGGGTTCACGACGTGGAAATGCTGCGGGGCATTTCCGAGGTGCTCAACATTAACCCCCTGGTAATGGAAGACGTGCTGAACCTCAACCAGCGCCCCAAGGTCGAATTTTTTGACGATTACATCTACCAGGTGATGCGCATGTTGTCCATAACCCCGGACGAAAACGGCATCAGCGGCGAACAATTCAACATGATCCTCGGCAAAAACTTCACCCTGACCTTTCAGGAAAACCCCAATACCTTATTCGATCCCCTCATCAAACGCATCGAAGAGGGGCGGGGACGCATTCGCTACAACGGGCAGGATTACACCGCCTATGCCCTGGCGGATCTGGTGGTGGACCATTACTTCCCGGTGCTGGAACAGCTGGGCGAGCAGGCCGAAAATCTGGAAGAGCGGGTGCTGGTGGACGGAGATGCCCGGGTCCTGCACGATATCCAAGCCCTCCGCAAGGACCTGATGCGCCTGCGCAGAGCCGCCTTTCCCCTTCGCGAGGCGGTCACCAACCTGCAGCGCTCGGATTCTGCGCTCCTGAAAAAGGAAAACGAGCCGTTTTTCAACGACCTGCACGATCATCTGGTCCAGGTTATCGAAACCATGGAAATTTACCGGGAAATGTCCGGCAATATTCTGGACACCCACTTCTCCTATGCCAGCGCCCGCATGAACGAGATCATGAAGGTGCTCACCATCATTTCCACCATCTTTATTCCCCTGGGGTTTCTGGCGGGCATCTATGGGATGAACTTTGCCGAAAGCGCCTACAATATGCCGGAGCTACGCTGGGAATACGGGTATCTCTATTTCTGGGGATTGAGTTTTGTGGTGGTGTCCGGGCTAATTTACCTCTTCCGCCGCTGGGGCTGGTTCTGATCCTCCGGGGTTCCGTAGAAATTGCCGTCCAGATCTTCGGCGGTTACCAGGCCCGCCTTCAAAAACTCGCGCATCACAATTTCGGTCATCTCGCTGGAAAAGGGAAATTCGTAGCGCAGGTTCAGCACGTAAGCCTTCAGGCGCATTTTCAGCACCGAACGCCCTTCGTGGATTTCATTTTTGAAAATCACCACAATCGGTTTGTTCAGATAAATGTAGCGGGAAACCGCCGCCGCCCGGTAGGCTATGCGCCGGGCCCGCACCGTGTTGATGTCCGCCGGCAGGAAAAATTCCGCCACCACCTGGCAATTGCGCTGGCCGGCATTGGCGTTGGAAACCGCCTCGTTCATCATTTCCGCGTTGGGGATGGACACCAGGTTGTCGTCCGGCGTTTCGATGCGCACCGTCCGCAGGCCGATCTGTTTAACCTCACCGTAGAAACTGCCCACCTGAACCTTATCCCCCACCTGAAAAGGGCGGTCCAGCAGCAGCATCAGCCCCCCGAAGATATTTTTGAGGATGTCCTGCGAGGCAAAGCCCACCGCGATACTGGCGGAAGCCCCGATGGCCAGCAGGGTTTCGTCCGATAGCTGAAAAATATTGACGATGATGATGTAAAAAACGGTCGACCAGCCCAAAATCCGGATGATGGGCACCAGCCGTTTGATGGTAAAGCTGGAACGGGCCCAGCGGTTGGACTCCGCCAGGGATTCCAGCAGGTTGGTGAGATAGCGGATCAGGTAAAGCGCTATGATGAACAAAAGAATGGCCGAAAAAACCGAGCCGACCGTCAGGCGCCATTTGGGTTTGGCGACTTTGGCGTCCGAGGTGCTTTCCCGGGAGGTATCCGCGCTGGCCGGGGGCTGGCCCATCGCCTGGTTGATCAGGTCCTGAACCTTGTCCAGCGGCGAGGGTTTGTTGGCGGTGCTATCCGGAGCCGCCGCTTTTGGGGTGTTTTTGGCGGAATCGTTTGGCGATTTTTGCCCGACAGGCTCTTTTGCCGGCGGAATGGGGGAGAGCGGCGCCGGTTGCTCGGCGGCATTTTCAGCAGCCAGACTGTCTCCGGAAACCTGCAGGGAATCCGGGAGCGCAGTGTTTTCCCCTTCTGCGCTTTTCTTGCAGCCGCTCACAAGGAGGCCCGCGAAGATGCTCAGCATCAGGGCAAAAGCGATATTTTTAAGATTTTTTTTCATGTGGATTTTTTTGCGTCCGCCGCACTTAATAAATAATATTCCATTCCTGCAGGGCCTGCACCGCCGGGCGGTAAACCAGGGGATGGAGATGATACATCCCTTTTTTGATTTCCAGATAACCCCGGTTTTGCAGGCGGTTCAGCAGCAGTTGGCTCTCCTGCTTGTCCAGGTGAAAAATCCGGGCGTGGTTGTCGGCATTCAGGGAGGCGTGCTGCAGAATGGCCGCCAAAGTGAAAAGCTCTTCCGCGGGCAGGTTGTACAGCACGGTATTGTCAAAACTGATGGTGGCCGGCAGAGAAACCGTGTCGTCATTGGTGACCGTCACCGAGGATAACCACAGCAAAATGGCCACCGAGATGTTGCCGGCAGACTTTTGGGTGAGGTCCTTAAAAAAGAGGTCTTCCAGAAATTCCTGGCGGGCGATATCGCTGTCCAGGCGACGGAAACGCCGGTTTTTGGCGATCTCCGGGGGCAGCTCGTAATGCAGGCGATAGCCGCTTACCCGGTGGCGCTTCAGGATAATCTCGCGGACCTCTTTGTCGCTGCAACTGCCCAGATCAATAATGGGACGGGTGTATTTCTGGATGCCGATCACCTTGTCCAGGTAAAACCAGCTGTAGGTGGTGCAGGAGAGCACCCAAAAAACGGGGTGACTGGTTCTGGCGATAAACAGCATAAAAGATTCCAGGGTGTCGAAGCCGTCCACCGTGCGCAGGAAGAGGTTCTGGATGTTCTCCACGATAAAAACCCGCCTTTCGGCAAGGCCCACAATGTGGTTTTCCAGATCCGCCAGGGTTTTGATCTCCCCGGTTTCCTCGGCGGGCAGCAGCTTGTCCCGCAGGATGGTAAAGAGGTCCTCCTCCGAGTAAATGGTCTCGTCGGTAAAACTCATCCGAACCACCTTAAAATCCTTAAAATACTGATCCTTGGCGAGGTTTAGCAGGGTGGTGCGACCGTTGCCCCGCTCGCTGATAATGCTGGTGATAACGTAGTTGCCCTCGATCCACTCCTGCAGGTCCGCCTTTAACTGCCGGGTGGCTTCGGTGCGCTGCATGTAAAAACGTTCGTCGCTGAGGGGTTTGAGCTCGAACAGGCGCTGGTAAACGTAGGGCAGCTTGCGCACCCGGCTGTTCATGTCGGTCAGAAAGCGAATAAAGCTGATGGCCTGCTGGGCCGGCGGGGCGGCGATGCCCAGCCACACCTGTACGGTCTGATAACCCTGGTTGAAGTGTTTCCAGCCGGTTTTGCCCAGGATCAGCAAACGGGTGAAGTAGCGCCGCAACTTGCGGATACTGCGGCGGTAGAGGTGGCGGAATTCCTCGCGGGCCCGGGCGCTGGCCAGGCGCAACTGCAGCTCCAGGATCTTTTTGCTGCCGGCCAGTTCCCCAACCCCGTTGTCGAAGGTCTCGGCGATTTCCAGCAGGTCGATGTTGGTGCTTTCCACCAGGCTGCCGATAGACTCGATCAGATCGCTGACCTGGCGCATGGCCCGATTAAGGCCGTCCTGAACGGCCTGCAGGGATTGGGTGGGGTCGCCGCTTTCCCGCTCTTCGCGGGTCAGTTGTAAGCCCGCCCCCAGGTTAAATTCCGCGATGTCGTTGATGGTGGAAATCCCCATCAGGATGCGCTGGATACGCTCGTGAAAATTTTTGCTGAAGGTTTTGTGGGAGGCCTTAAAGGCGCGGAAAAGCTCGTCTTCCACAATATCCTTGAGGGCAACTTTGTGCACCTCGGATTTGGGTTTGAGGTTGCTGAGGTCGCGCTCCTCGAAGATGACGCTTTCCTCGGACATGGATTCAATAGCCTGACCCAGCCGCTGAATGCAGGAATCCACCGCCCCTTCCAGACGCGCCCGCACCAGAGCGTCCATCATCATGGGGAGTTTTTCCTGCTGGAGGGATTTGTGCAGCTCCCGGATTTCCCGCACAATGGCCCGGCGCAGGGCGGCGGGGTCCTCGCTGCTGTGTCCCTCGAACTGCTCCAGGGAATTCCGGATAACCGTGCGGGCCCCTTCGAACACCGGGGAAATCTGCTTGTCCACCTTCAGGGTGGTGGCTTTGATGACGTCGTACATGATCTGGCGGGTGCGAATCTGCAGGATCCCCAGCTCCAGATCCTTTTGCCATTCCCCGCGCTCCGCGGTAAAATGGGCGTCCCAGGCATGGCGGTAGTTTTCGAAACGGCGCCGGAAACCCTGCCAGTTTTGTTCGATAACCTGCTGATCGAACTGATTGCCGCGCAGGGCAAAAGTGCCGGCGTAATCCCACTTGCTCCGGTATTCGCTGAAAAGGGTTTCCTGGTTTTCGTGAAACTTGAGGAAGGTATCCTCCTCAAACCGTTCGAAGGCTTTTTCCAGCAGAAAAACCGCCTCGATCTGGGTGCTGAGTTTGGACACCCAGCCGTTAAGCTGACCTTCGGTGATCTCCTTGACGCTGTTTTCGTAGTGCTCGGTGGCCAGCAAAGTGTCCTTGAGGTCCAGATTGAGCTTGTGAAGCTCGTAAAGCTGGCGGGCGGTGGTCTGGAGAAAAGTCGGCCATGCTTCCAGCAAAAAATTTACCGCGGGCCGGCCCGCAAAAAGCACAAAGTAGCTCCGGGGGTTGAAGAAACGTTCCTCGACCGCCGGGGGTTTGCGGCGAATCCACCGTCCCAGCCGCCGCACCGGGCGCAGCAGGCCGCGCACCCTTTTCCCGAAGCGGATATCCACATCTTCTTCGGATTGCGGATCCCAGAAACTTTCCGGGATGGGAATCTGCAGGGTATCGGGCAAAGTCTGCAACTCGGGAGTGGCCAGCAGTTCATCGGCAAAAAAGGGGGAGAGGAGGCTATCCGGGATCGCTTCCGTCCAGGCGGAGGCGGCCTTGAGCGAATTTTCCAGGCGCACCCAAACCTGGCGATTGTCCCGGTCCTTGGGAGATTCCTGGATCAGCAGCAAATCGTTGTGCAATTCTTCCAGAATATTCTGATAGGTTTGAAGGGCCAGGCTGCCCTTCTCCGACCACTCGTGCAGATGGTCCTGAACGAACATCTCCAGGGTGGGAAGCAGGGCTTCGAGGATGGAACCTGCGCTATGTTCCGGTTGAGGTGAAGGGGTGGTGGTGGGTGTTTCGCTCAACTTTTTTCCAGGCGATTGATATGCGGTTTGGCAGAAATTTGGTGCGGTTAATTTATTGGAAAAGCCCGGTAAATCAAAGTTTCTTTTGGGGTAAAGATCTCCGCGGGGCGGGTGGAAGAGCGGGGGCCGCCTTTCAAAAAACATTTTTGTGATGGTTCCCGTTCAAATTTTGGTGATATTCAACCCGTTAAGCGCCGGATGGCAACATCCGGTGAATTGTTTGTTTGACGATACGTTTGGCAGACGACTCGGGTGCGTTACACTTAATGGCGAGTTCCTTAAAGGGTTGTTCTTCCCTATTTCGCGTTTTCGAGGTTTCGCGGTTTAAGTAATGAAAGGCTGCCTAACGTCAGTTAAGAAATTTGGCCGAAGGGGGCCCGCACCCCCGGTAAGAGGAGACTATGCAAAGCAAAAACAAATCTTTACGTTGGGGCAAAAATGCCCTTTTGGTCCTGGTCCTGTTGGGCCTGTGGTCCTGTCGCGGCTCCAAGGTGGAATCCCGCTGGAGCGCCCAGTCGCCCGTTATCGACGGGATCGGGGAAGAATGGCCCGGGCAAAGCCTGGAATTTGACGACGACCTCGAGCTGGCCTACGGCATCAGCAACAACAAAGAGGTCCTCAGCGTGATGTTCCGATTTGCCGACCAGCGCCTGGCGCGCCGGATGGAACGGTTGGGATTTACCCTGTGGCTCAATCCCGATCAGGATGAGGACCGGGACTTTGGCCTCTATTATTGTGATCCGGCGGTGGTTGGCCGTCCGGGCGCCTGGCGGGAAGAGTCCCGGGTTGCCCGTGCCGAAGCGGCCCAGCAGGCCCGGCCGGAGCCCAGCGGACGCTTTTTTATGATTCGGAAGGACACCGTGGATTTACCTCACGGTGGCATGCACGGTCTGGAGGCCGCGGTGGGCTATCACGGCGGTTTTTATTGCTTCGAATACCGCATTCCCCTGGGGCCGGACAACGGGTATTCTCTGGAGGTGACTCCCGGAAAACCGGTGAAGCTGGGTTTTGTGCTCTCCGGCCTGAGCGATGATCAGCAGGATGAAATGCGCGACCGGATGGAAGAGGATCGCGAGGTTTTCTCCACCGGCATGGAAGAACCGATGGGCAGCCCGGGCCGGCGCCGCAGCATGGGCGGCCGTTTCGGCAACATGCGCAGCCTCCTGGAGGAGCGGGAAATGTGGGTGACGGTGAAGTTGAGTGAAAAATAAAAGCAGGCAGGCCTATTCGTATAGAAAGGCCTGCCTGCTTTTTTGCGTTTTGCCGGGCGGATCAGGGAATCCGGAAAGAAAACCCTTCCGTTGCTTCCCCGCTTTCGTTGCCAATGGTAACCTGCCCGTTAACAACCTGTCCCCGGACAAGGGTCTGAAATCCAGCCCCGGCCATTTGCACCTGGACCAATGCGGAGCCCTTGGAGGTTGCCCGGGCAATGTTGGCGTAGATGCTAAGGACCGAGGAGGAGTCCGTCTCGCTGATCCCGGCGTAGGCGGCATTGGTGCAATTGGCGATGAAACGCATATTCTCGACGGCGCCCGGATCATTTAAGCCGATGTCCGAGGCCGGCCCCAAACCAATGGTGTAGATGGGGATCTCCAGGTTGTTGGCATAGCTGCAAACGCTGTCCCGGAGGGCCAGGGAGTTGGGTTGCCCATCGGAAAGTAAAACGATAGCCCGTTCGTAAAGCCCGCGCGGACGTTCCCGGTCTATGTAGCTCAGTATCTCCAGAAGGGACTCGTAGGTTGGGGTTGCCCCGGATTGGCCTACCAGCTCAATCGCCGCCTTCAGGCTATCGGCGTTCCCGGAAAAGGGTGAGAGCAATTGGGTGTAAAAGAAATTGTTATAGTCGGGAATGCCCTGGTAAGTGAGAATACAGGCTTGGTAGGGAAGCTGGTTTGTCTCCAGCACGTCGACAAAAAGCTGGGCGCCGGCCACCCGGGTCCGCAGGGGATCGTTGTAGACCATGCTGCCGCTGCCATCCAGACTCAGGGCCGCGGCCAGGGGCAGGTTGGAAGGAGAGCTCAGTTGTTCGATCTCCGGCTCGGCGGTGATGTTCTCGGGTTCCAGAATTTCGACCCGGATTTCCAGATCGGAGGTAAGAATGGCTTCCCCGGATTCGTCGACCGGCAGGACGGACAGGCCAAATTGCCCGGTGGTCAGGAAGTCGTTTTCGATCTGCGTCCCGATAACGAAAACCTGATCTACCGCGGCAGGCGGAGGGGCTTCGGTAGGAGACTTGTGACAGCTTTGAAAGAGAGTGGCCAGGCTTACCAGCAAAAAAAGCATGGCTGCAACAACGGTTTTCTTAAGGATGGTAGGGCTTTTCATATCAAAATCCTCCGTTTGAAATTGGTTTCGGAAAACCGGTTTGCCGTTTCCGGCAAACCGGTACTTCTGTTTTAGTTCCACAAGGCTATGCCGACTTCCAGGCCCAGGTAGCTGATGTCGGTTAGATAATAGACTGCCCGGAGGTCCAACTTGCCGAAATTGACCCCTGCGGCGGGCCCCAGGGTAATTTCACTGCTACCGCTGCCCAGGTAGCCAAAATCGTCGCCACCCACGCTGACGAAGAAGTAACCCAGATCCCCGCCGACGTAAGGGCGCATTTTCTCGCCTTCTTCCTTGAGGTAATAGCGGGCCCCGGACATGATCGGGATTACGGTAAGCGAGAGATCCCCAAACAGATTGTCTGTGGCGCTGTGGCGCAGGAAACCGACAGACCCGGAAAGGGTTATCTTGTCGTCGAACTTGTAAAAAACGGTTCCCACACCCCCGGCGCCGTTGCCCCAGAAATTGCCGTAACCGCCGGAGCTCATGGCCACCATGCCGCGCGCCCCGTATCCGGAAATTTCCCGGGCCAGAGTTTGATTCGCTGCGGCCAGAGCCAGAATCATCGCAAATACCATCGTAAACTTTTTCATAACAGATCTCCTTGAAACGTTTGATGAAGTTGGGTTTGTTAACTGCTCTACCAAGGATCTGTCGCGCGGCGTGGGAATCTTACAAGGCCGGGGAAATATTTTTTGAGTTTTTCTGGCAAGTAACAGTTTTTGTTGGATTTGAGTATCGTCTTTTTGCGGTGGAGCAGACCCTGCTCTTCCTGATGGTTGGTCGCGGGGGGATTTCCCTCTATGGGCATGTTCGCCTCGGACAAGGCGATTGTGGTGATAGAGGGAGGGGAAAAAAGCCCCGCAACCGGAAGGAATGTTCTTCTCAGAGGCAGGGCGAAGGGGGCAAAGGAGAGGGTTACCGGACCAGGAATTTCTCCAGCTCGGACAGGACTGGCTCTACCTCGTAACGCTCCAGGGCGGCGTTAAAAGCCTGTTCGTAAGAAAGCCCGGGTGCGCGGGTTTTGCCTTTGTTGGAGTAGGTTACCTTGTTGCTTTTCAGATCGAGCAATTCCAGCAGCACGGTAACCTCAACCGAATACATCCGGTCGAATTTGCCCAGGGTGGTGGCGCTTACCTTCAGGTTGATCTGAAAGTCGCTCTCGGCCGGGTTGTCGCTGAATTCCGCGCTTACCGTGGTGGTGAGATGTTCGCTGATCCGGCCTTGCAGCAAATTGACGTTCGATCCCGTCAGGCCCGCCGGGGGACTGTAAACCGGCCTAAGGGTAACCCGGGGCGGTAACAGGGAAACGTGAAAATCCGCATAACGTTGGTTGTCCGGGGTAATCCCGTAAATGCCCCGCAGTAGCGGATCCAGACGCAGATTCCAGCCCGGTTGGGCTTTGATGCGCAGGCCGTTGGCGTCCCAGGTTGCCGACTGGATCACGCAGGTGGCAATGCCCTGCTGGTTAGTGGTGGCCAGGGTATCCAGGTGGGCCGTCTCCCCCTCTGCAACCGAAAAACTCACCGGAAGAGCGTGGACCGGCCTGTCCCCGGCCGGCGTTCTGGCAAAAACCCGGGCCTGAACCTGTTTGCGATCCTGGGGACTGAAACGAAGGGTTTTTTCCACCGCTTCGATATAAATAATCCCGAACAATTGTTTCAACTCCCCGGTGGACATATCGTCGATGTAAAAGGATTCGCCGTTTTCCTGTACCAGCATATCCTGGGTGGCGGCAAAATCTCTGAGGGCGTCCAGGGCGGAGATGTAATTGTCTATAGCCAGCACAAACTGGTCGCTCTCCCGGGCTTTTTGGGCGTTGCGGAAATTGGAGAGGGCCTTCTGTTTGGCCTTCCCGATGCGTTCCATGAGCCTTTGTTGGTAGGTCGCTTTGCTGATGGAGAGAAAGATCCAATACGTTTTGCTTTTGGCATCCACGTATTCCTGCTTGTCCAGATCCTCCCCGAACAGGGTTGCCGAGGAACTGGATTTGATGGTCTGTTCGATTTGCTGGGAAATGAAAAACTGGTCCCCAAGGCGCTTTTGTTTATCCTGCGAAATAATTTCCGAACGGATATAGGTTTCGATCTGGCTGGAAATCTCCGCCAGCGCTTTATCGTAAAACTTGGTTTTGGCGTCTTTCCTCATGTAACCATGCTGAATGCTGTAGTAGATCTCCCCACTGTTGGGGGGGAGGTAGGTGGCGCTTGCCCAGGCCGGTTGGCAGTAAGCGGCCTGCCACAATCCGCCCAGCCCCGCCATCAGCATGGCGAACAAAAAGGTTCTCATGGAAACAACTCCCTTTTTTGAATGGTAAGCCCCGACCGCTTTGGGATTCGGGCAGGGCGACCGGGTTTTATTGGACTTTGACCTTGCTTTTGTGGACAAACCACTCCATGTCGTTGGGCAGGCGGACCAGAAACCACTCTCCCGCCAGTTCAATAATGGTCATTTCGATGTCCGCGGGAATCGGCACGCTGTTGGCATTTTCATCCGGTTCTTCATAGGCCACGCAGCCCGCCAGCGTTACCAGCATCGGGGCGCAAACGTCTTCCGGCACATCCGGCCAGGCGTAGGGGGTAAGGCAGGATTGCAGGGTCGGGGAGGTTAGCACCTTTTCCACCCGTTTGGCTGCGTCCTTGTATAGCGTCTCTTTCTTCCGGGTTTTGGCGGCCAGGTCATAGAATTCCGCGGCCTCGCTGTAATTGCCCACCAATTCGCTGAGAACCCCCAGATTGTAATTGAGCTCATGGGCAAAGGGATTGCTCTGGGCCATTCCGGCGAAAATTTTGTAGGCCGGCTCCAGATCCTCAGCGTCTTTAGCGTTTTCGAACGCTTCCATAGCCCGGTCCGCACAGGTCCTCATGTTGTCATCCACGCTCGGTCTGCGGATTTCCAACTCCTGGGGAAAAGTGCCGGTGGCCAGGGCGGCGCTTACCTGAACACCGCTTTTTTGGAGAAGGTGCTGAACGGCCTCCCGGACGTCAAAGGTGTTTCCGGGCGCCAGATCATCCTGATTGAGGTTGGATATGAACTTGGCGACAATGGCGTCCTTAACGGCATTGTCCGCCTTGTAGGAGCGACAGGTAACGGTCACCATATTGCCGGCCACAATTTGTTCGGTTTCCACCCGCAGAACCCGCCAGTTAATGACCACATTGACGGTGCGCTCAATGGCCTTGACCTTGAGAAATCCCTTGCCGACCGACTGGTTCTGGTCATTGAAGTTGTAGTTGATGGTTCCGGTAATGATGCCCTGAACCCCGGCCAGTTCTCCGATTTTGACGGCATAGGCATCCCCGGTTAAGCCGCGCAGTTGATCCTCATACTGGGTGATGATAGCGTCCCGCTGGGATTGATCCACCACCTTGAGGCTGGCGCAATTGCCCAGGGTCTGGAAGAGGGGAAACTCTCCTCCGCCAACCCCCATGGAAGCTTGTACCATGGCATTGGTGATATAGCCGGCCAGGTCCTTGCCGAACAGATCCCCCGGATTGGACTCCTCAAAGTTGGCGATGGCGATCGTCTCGATGCCCTCAAGGTTGAACTGGGGAGTGGCGATGACCCTGGCTTTAATACTTTCCCCCTGCAAGGACCCAAACCAAAGCGCAGCGAATAAAAAGGCTATCCCTAAATATCTGTTCATTATCTCGACCTCCTAACATAGAATACCCGGCCATATGGGCCGGGCATCGGGTTCCGGTTATTGCTTGTTGCCTTTATCCAGTTTACTGTTCAGCTCTTCAAAAGCTTTGGTGCTCTTGAATTTGACCATAAGCTCCTGGTCCTGGGTCAGGTTCTTCATAAAATTTTCCTGGACCTTTCCGACCGGCATTTTCATCAGCATATAAACCACGTAAAGCCCCTCTTCTTTGACGACTTCCTGCTTTTCAACGGATACACCGGAGAGGGATTGCTGATATACAGTCTCCCGCACTCTCTCAAAATTTTGATCCAGCTCGATCGCCTCCCCGTCTGCCACCTGGTCGGAAAAGTTTTTGATCATCCCCCCGAGCTGAACGGAGATTTTCTCCGCAATTGCCCCGCGTCCATTGTCCTTGGCAATACTCATCCCCATGCTCAGATCCGGGGATTTGCCGATGCCAACTTCGTACAAATATTCGTCAGTATCCTGAGGGCGATTGGTGATGAAGTCCGGGATATTAACGGTTTGAGCAGGCGGCGTTGCGGCCGCCTGGGGTTTGGATCCGCCGCATGCGCTCATCAAAGCCAGCAATACCACTGCGCCAAATATCTTCAATTTCATGATTCTCTCCTTGGGTAAGGGTTATGGGAACCGCACGGAAATTTGGGATTTCATCCGCCGGTTTAATGGATATCTTTCCTCAGGGAAAATTTTCTTACAACTCCTGAAAACTTTTTGCCAAAATGATGACGTTCGGTTTGCTGTCCCGGAACCGGGGCATGGCCATACCCATATCGGCATTGATGTAAGTAGGATCGCAAATCACAAATCGCCGCTGGCTGAACTCCAAAAAATCGCCGGGAAAATCGGCGCCGAGCCCCACCGCGGTGGCCACATGCCCGGGATAATCCACCCCGACCACCTCCAAACCCAGAAAATGGCGCACCAGCAGAGCGTAAAAAATGGAGCGGTCTTCACAATCCGAAAAGGGATAAAACAGGGTTTCTTCGGCAAACAGAGGCCTTTCCCGCCCAAACTGAACGTCGTCTTTCTCATATGCAAAAGCCACCTGCACCAAACGCAGCAGGAAGTTGGTCCCTTCCACGGTGCTCATCCCGGAGAGGATCTCACTCAACTGGGCGGTCAGGGAATTAAAGGCCTGTGCAGAGAGTGGGGTTTCGAAATAAACCGCCAGCTCCGTCTGGGGATAGGTGCTGAAAAAATCGATCAGGGAGCGGTTGATGCTGATGGAAAGGGAATAATCCTTCCCCAGATAACTGAATGCCAGGCGGCGTTCGGTTTGGGCAATGCCCAGTGCCGGCAGTTTTCGCATGCCCAGGCTGACGTCCCTGGTGGCCTTGGGATGGCGGGTAGGGTAGGTGTATAAGGCGCTGGTTTCGGAGGGGGCGGGGCCATCCAGGGACACCAGGTAGAATTTGCGCTCCTCGCTGCGCAGAAAAGAAAGCTGGAAAACCGCCTCGCGAATGGGTAGCAGCAGGAAAACGCCCCGCTTATCGTAGCCCACCCGGACATCATAACCCAATTGATTCAGCAAAAACCAGGTGAATAGGGTGGTCTCCGCCTTTTTGCCCGGGAAAATGGTCCCGGCAAATTGATGGCAGGCCAACACAAGGCCCCAATCGTTTAGACCCACTTCCTTTTGAAATTGCTCAAACTGTTCGACCAGTTTGCGGTAATCGCTTTGAGCGGCGGCGGCCCAGAAGTCGCTGATGGCCTGATTTCCCGGCGGGCCGTTCAGGCTAAGCTCATCCAGGCTGCCGGGCCGGAAAAAAGTGTAGTTTCCTTCAAAAAAAGCAATTTGGGTGGGGACGTTTTCTTCCTCAAAAAGAGAGAAAAATTCCTTTACCGATTCCTCGGGCGGCCGGATTTCGGTCATTTCCCCGGTAGGAGGGGAAATCCTCCCGGAAGGGTCCTGATAACCCTGCAGGGGAGATGGCTGGTCCGGCGCAACCGGAAAGGTTGCCGGCTTGGGGATTTGATCCCGGGCTTGTCCTTTAAAAACCTCGAATGCTTCCCAGTGTTTTTTCAGGAATTCCGCGAATTCCCGGTCGCGCTCGTCCCGGAAATTTTGATATTCCTGCTGACGGCGCTTTTTCCACGCCTCAAAATCGTCCTGAGCGGATGCCCGGAGGCTGAGGCCCACAAGAAAGAGTCCTAAAAAGGCAATGGTTTTACGCGGCACGGTTTCTCCCAACTGGCATTGTGATGGTTTTAATTCCGTTTTGCTGATGTACGCCCCGGCTTCAGGGGATAATTCTTCCCCGGCCACCCCAAGCCGAATCCCCGGTGGCGTAAAAAACCAGGAGTCCGATTTGCGTCAAATTACCGCGATCGGGAAAATTGATTGTCCCGCTGGTGTCGCTGCTTTTTGCTCCCAGCGGCAGGGTAGGGCGTCCCAGAGAATCCAATCCCACCAGGCGATATCCGGAGGCCTCCGCCACCGCCGACCAGCTTACCCGATAGCGTTTTTGTCCGGGCGGGGATTCAAGCGGTTTCAGGGTAAGGTCCTGTTGCACCGGGGCAACGGCAAGCGACGCCCGTTCCGGGCTGTCCTGGCCTTGCTCCAGCATTACCGGCTGCCAATTTTGATCGTCAGTGAAATGGTCCTGCCCTCCCCGGTTCCAGAGCAGGGAACCGGCTAACAGAATCAGCGCCACCGCCGCGGCGATCATCCAGTAGCGCGGGGAAGCAAAACGGCCCGTGGTGGCCGGTTGGGTGAGGGGAATGACGTTGCTGTTTTCCCCGTCCATTGCTTCGAGCAGGCTTTCCTTGTTTTCCAGGATACTCTGGGCCACCGGGGCAAATTCATACAATTCCCGGAAACAAACATCGCATTCGGCGAGGTGAGTTTCGAAGTTTTTTTTCTCCTCCCCGGAGAGCAGGTTTAATGCGTATCTGCTCAGGAGTTGGTTCATTTCCGGTTTACTACACGATGCGTCCAAAACGAAGTCCTTTGATAAAACGTTTAAGGCGTAATGCCGATTTTTTTCAATTCCCCGACCAGCCGTTTGCGAAAGCGGGTTAATTGGACGTCTATGGTTGCCGGGGCAACCTCCGGACGCAGGGCGATCAGTTCCTGGCGTCCGCCGCCGCTCAGGATTACCCGCAACATGGATTCCTCAGGTTCGCCCAGTTTGCGGACAAAGGCGATCAGAAAAGCTTTTAGGGATTCCATGTGGGAATGCTCCAGAGGATTGGGAAAGCTGCTGTCGGCCAGGGTATCCAGGGCGTTGGGAGCCTCCTCGTTTTTGCTCGATAGATCCTCGTGGTGCCGGGAGCGTCGGCTGCGTTTACGCCGGAAATTGGAGAGCAGGTTGTTCAGGGCGGCATGGGCCCAGGGCAGCAGGGGTTTGTCCGTAACCTCGGGATATTTCTGGTAGACAATCGCCATGGTCTCCTGGAGCAGGTCTTCGCGGTCCTGCGGCGAAATATCCCGATGGGCTTCCAGGCTCAGGGCAAGACGTTTGCGCAGCCGGGAGAAGTAGACTTCCGCACTGCCTTTGTCGCCTTTTCTGGCCCGAATCAGCCGGAGCTCGTCTTCAATTTTTTCCCGCAGGAGGGTCATGGCCCGAATCATTTGCGAACTCTCATCCTTTTTGTTTTTACCCCACTGCTTCAGGGTAAACAGGGTGTCGTCTACCACGGCGTTGGCAATCGCGGGGTTTTTCAGATGATCTGTCGCAACCTCGAACAATCTTTCCCGAAATTTTTCAAAAAAATCTTTTTTGGCCATCGGGACCTCTCCCAACTTCCTTCGGGTCTAATGCTGTTCAAACAAATGAAAGGAATCAGTCGGTTACTGCTGAACAGGGGGGAGAATAACAAGCGCCCGGTAAAAACCAGGCGTTTAATCCGCTTAGATGATCGTAACTCCGGAAATAATGGGTGTATCGAACCCCATGTTGGCGAAAACTCACCAAATTGCAATCACTTGCGCAACACCATAGTGCGGACCTCCCCGGTAATTGCGGAAAGTTACCATTTTCTGACCGGAAAAAAGACGCCGGCCTGAAGCCCCCAATAACTGCCGTCGCTAAACGTGCTGTAGAAGAGGGAAAAATCGAAACGGTTGTTGTAGCGAACTCCCAGTTCCGGGGAAAGAGCCAACCGGAATTTTTTCTCCTCGCTGATGACCGTCTCAATATCCTCCGCGGTGTTTTTGTCTTTTAGCTGGGTGGCAATGCGCTCCAGACCGACTTTCCCGCCGGCGAACAACTGGATTTTGGCCTGAGGATGGGAGAAAAAGCGGGTGCCCAAAAATACACTGGTAACCGTATTGGAAGCATCCAGATCGTCCTTGAAATAGACGCGGTTGGCGAGAATCAAAGTGTCCGGGGAATCCCCGCCGAAACCCTGATAGGCTCCCCAAAGATTAAGAACCCAGCGCGGGGTCATGGCGTATTCCACCACCCCGGCGAACCCGATCCCGCTGCCGGCAAAATCGGAAAATTCTCCCAGGGCGGATTCAAATTGCAGGCTTGCCCCGAACCCCAGGTCGCCCACAATACGCGGGTATTGTTGCTGTGCCTGGGCCAGAGTGGTTAGCAGTAAGGTTAGAACGGCCATTTTCCAAAGTTTCATTTTTCAGCTCCTGTCTGGTGTTTGATGGTGTTTGTTTCTCCGGGAATCCCCCCTTAAAACGGGGTTACTGCCCGAGCACTTTTTTGAGGAGCTTTTCTTTATCCACCCCAACTTTGAGTCCGCTGGGATCCTCCGCCGGGGCGGGAGAGCCGGGTGTTTGGGAGATGATCTGGGGGATCTGGGAAATGGTGACCCCCAGGGCAGCTCCGGAATTGCGGATCAGTTGATCGACTCCCATTGCGATGCGCTCTGAGGGCGCCGGGATTTCCGGCGGTGCTTCCCCGCTTTCCAGAAACCCGCGGGCCTTCTGCGCCCCCCTGAGGTCTCCGCTAAGATAGGTGGCCCAATGGTTGGTGTCGGTATAGACCCCGCTCAGACTTTCCTCGCGGGCCACCCGCCCGGACCCCAGTTCGACGATCCGCCAGTTGAGGGTGATTTCGGTATCGACCGTTCGGGTGAAATGGGTGGCTTTGCCCTTGAAGGTTCTGGTGGTGGTAACTTTTTTACCGTTAACGCTGTTTTCGGAAATTTTTTCGTTTCCGGAATGTTCCTGGACTTCCCGTTCGATTTTGGGAGGATGTAGTTGAATGGCGGTAATGTTACCGAAAACCGCAAAATGAGCGTCGGGTAAAAATCCGCTGACAAATTCGCCGGCGGCCACCGGGTTGGTCATCGGATTCCCTTTGGCCGCCGGAAAGGGCGGAGAGGCCTGAAAAGAGTTGAACTCCGCAAAATCCGGATCGAGCATGATCGCCATAGCCAGTTTCTGCGAAAAGGTGCTGCCCCAGTCTACATCACCGGAAAATCTGCTGTTATCGTGAACGGGAATGAGGACGTATTTGCGAAAGGCCTTGTCCCGGGCCTCGAAATATTTGGTGCGGGCGTCTTTGAAATCGCCCAACTTCTTGAAATTCTGGGCCGCCGCAATGGCCTGCTCCCGCGTGCCGCTCTCCAAAAGGGCGAGGGCATCCTGGTAAGTGGTCTCCTGGGCGCGCTGGCGGGAAGCCTGGGCCCGTTCCTGGAAGGGGACCTTCTCGAGATCCAACGCCATGCCGGAGTTTTCCAGGGCGGAAATACGCCGGTTAATGCCAACCATGGATTCCAGTTGCCTGGCCCGGTAAGCAATCTGGTCGGCGGTTTGGTCCGGCAATCCGGCAAATTGAGTCTCAAAACTTTCAACCATTCCCGGGTAGGCGCTGGTCAGGATTTCCCGGGGTTTGAGGTATTGTGGATTGCGTTCCAGCGATTCCAGGGATTTGACTACCGCCTCCTTATGCTGCCCTTTTTTCAGGTGGAAAGCAGCTTGCTCACCGTAGCGATAGTAGTTTTTGAAATAGGCGCATCCGGAAATAATAAATAATGCGGAAAGGAATAGGGTTACCCTGTACATATCATTTACCCCCCATGACGGTATTAAGGATGAGAAAAATACGGTGGGTTACTCCCCGACGCCCGTTTTGCGAAAACGCAGGCCGTTGCGGAGCCGAAAACCGCGATTGCGGGTCTGCCGCATCAATTTAAAAATGCAATGGGAGAAAGTATTGAGGCGGGTAGGACGGATCAATCATCTTTCCCCCAACCGTTTTAGGGCTTTGGAGCATATTCTTTCCCAATTTCCCTATTCCTGAAGGGGGAAGAACGATGATTTTGCTGAGACGGGTTAAAAACTGTGGCAATGCCGGACGGATTGATAAACCGTTTCGGGCTTGCAATGCTGAAAATCGGGGTATTGCCAGGAAACCAACCCGGACCGGTCCTGAAATGGGGTGATTGAAAGAGCCGGCCCAGGGTCCGGGCTACCCCGTGAGGCTTCTCAATCACCCACTCAGGCTATTATTGCTTTTGCTTCTCGATAGCTTTGACGGATTTGCGAATATCCTCAAGCACCAAAAATGCACCGAGGAACATTGATCCTAAAATAAAAGCCACCACCAGACCACCAATAGCGCCACCAATTCCACCTGCCCGCCACCCCCCAACAATTCCGGAAACCAGCATGAGCCAGAGTGAGATTTCGATAAGCACTGCCCATAAGCTAACGATCATTCTGGAAAGCATAAAATCTCCTTGCGTTAACTTCCCCAGGATTTTTTAAAGTTAGGGCCACCGGGTACTTCCGGCAATGATCCTTTTCCTGATCCGGATGTGCTAAAAGCTGTTTTTTTTGCGCCAAAACCGCGCTGCCGGATGGCCAAAAAAACACGGGAAAATTAAGGTTGGTTTTAGGGTGCTAATTTAAGCCCCGGGACCACCTGGCGCCCCCGAAACACCCTTTGGTCAAATTGAATCAGGCTTTGGCGCATACCCCTTCCCAATTCCCCTATTCCTTGAAGGGGGCAGAATGGCGATTTTACAGAGGCAAATTTAAAACCGCTGCAATGCCGCACGGGGTTGTTAAATCGCCTGAGGCTTGCTATACTGAAAACCGAGGTATTGCAAGCGAACCAACCCGGATCGGCTCCCATGGGATTTCCAACCAATTTGCTGCTAACCATTGCCTTTCTGGCGACGGCCGGGCTCACCATTATCGCGGTGCTGATTTACCAGATGTCCCGCAGTTCCTGGCGGGTTGGGCGCGAAGAGCGAATGCTGCAGGCGGTTTTGAAGGCCAGTCCCGCCATGATCCTGGCCTGGGACAATCAACAAATTATCCGCGTTTTTAACCTGGCCTGCGAAAACTGCTTCGGCCTCTCCCACGCGGAGGTGGTCGGGAAAGGGCTTCGCGAGGTTGGGATTTTTCCTGAGAAATTTCTGGCGGAACTGAACAACGGCATAGACTTCCCCTTCCGCCTGCGCACCGAACGCCATATTGCCGCCGGAAACCACCGCAAGATAGATTGGATGATCAATCACCTGAAAGATGAGGAGCTGGGGTTGAATCTGGAAATCGCCGCAGGACAAGATATTACCCGGCTGGTGCACATCCAGGAGGATCTCGAATCCCACCGGGAAATCCTGCGGGCCATGAACGAAAAACTCTCCCAGCAGCGGGAGAGGCAGCGCCGCGATATTGCCGAACAACTGCATTCCGGGGCCGGACAAACCCTGGTAACCGCCAAAATAATCCTGGAAACCCTGCTCAAGGACCCTGCCCTGGGAAAAGATCAGAAGGATAAGGTGGGTCAGGCGGTGGCCCTTTTACACCAGGTGGTGCAGGCCAACAACGCCATTATCTTCGAAATCAGCCCCAGGCTGCTCTACGACGTGGGCCTGGTGGACGCCCTGGAAGCACTGACCCGCACGGTTGCCGGACGTCATCAGCTAAAGTACGATTTTTCGGCGCTCGGCCAAATTCCCCGGGTGTCCGAACCGGCGGCCTTGCTGGTCTACCGGGCCTGCCAGGAGTTGCTGCACAACGCGGTTAAATATGCCCGGGCTACCGAACTAAGCGTGCAAATAAGCTTTCTGAAGGGTTGCCTGGAACTGGTGGTTAGTGATGACGGGATTGGGGTAAAGCCGGAAAAAATCATCAAACGCGCCCCCCGGCAGGGCGGTTTCGGGCTCTACAATATCCGCAGCCGCCTGAATTATTACCAGGGGGAACTGCAGATTTCGCCAGTAGCCCAGGGCAGCGAATTTATTATCAAACTGCCGGTTCAACCGGAGGGAAAGGATGGGAGCAATGCCGATTCGGGTGCTGTTGGTTGAAGATGAAACCATTTTGCGGGCCACCCTGGGGATGGCCCTGAATTCCCTGGGGCAAATGGAGCTGGTAGGGGAGGCGCCGGACGGCCGCACCGCCCTGAAGCTGGTTAAAAAGCTGCGGCCGGAGGTGGTGGTGATGGATATCCACCTGCCCGATGTCAGTGGGGTGGACGTGACCCGCCAGATCGTAGAATTGTATCCCGGAATAAAGGTGGTGGCGCTTTCGATCGAAAGCGATCCCATCTACGTGCGCAATATGCTGAGCGTGGGGGCCAAAGGTTATATGCTGAAACAATCCACCCCGGACGAGGTTGTTCATGCCATCAAAGAAGTGTATCAGGGGCATTATTACATCTGCGAGGCCCTTCACGGGGTAACCATCGGGGATTACGTACAGCAACTGACCGGCGGAATCCCGCGGCGCACCGGGAACCTGACTGCCCGGGAAATGGAGGTGTTTCGCCTGGTCGCCATCGGACATCCGCCTAAGGGCATCGCCGATATGCTGAGCATCTCCGTAAAAACCGCCGAGCACCACCGGCGCAACCTGATGGATAAAATGAAGGTCCGTTCCCTGCAGGGCTTGACGGTGTTGGCCATTCAGGAAGGGATCATCTCCGCAAAAGAGGTGCTTATGTAGCGGCGACCGGCCCGGAATGGGCGCGCTTCAGTAAAACCAGGGAAACCGCAAAGGCCAGATATTTAATGGCGTTGAAGATCACATTTATTGAGGCCAGCACGGTCCTGGTTTGGGCGGTATCCGTTTCGAATGCTCCAAAAACGGCGATCGCCGCAAAGCTGTAAACCAGTATTCCCCCCAAAAACCAGGTTTGATAATGCCGGAAAAACGATCCGGTGTGTTCCTCCCAGCCGTCCCGCAATCCGAAGATGCAGAGTAAAACCAGCAGGAATACCTCGATAATCCGGGAGGTGCTGTTGAGTTCGTTCAGGGCCAATCCTTCCCAACCCATCAGCCTGGCCAGAAGGAATCCCGCCACGAATATCAGGGAAACCAGGCGGACGAAGGCCGGTTTCGGCTTTTTGAGCCACGGTGCCACGGTAAAACCGATAAGGATAATTTCCAACGGGGTGAGCAGGCTAACCAGGCCGATGTTGGCGGTTTTGCTGCTGGCCAAAAAACCCGAGGCAATCTCGAACATACCGTTGATAATAATGTACAGGGTTATCCAGTTGAGATCCCGGGAGCGGGTCCGGATGCGAAATAACAAATAGGCGCTGAAAAAGGATAGCGCAACACCGAAAGCGAAGCAGGCTAAAGCGAAATAGATCATGGCTGGGCAGGGGTCTGATTAACATGTCCGGTAGCTGTGTGGGTCAATACTATGGAAATTATGCCAAAGTTGCAAAAAAAAGCCCCGCCGCGGTGCGACGGGGCCTGGCCGGTTAGGCAGCCAGCGGTCCCAACTCCGCAGGGACGGGGGCTTGGTAGTAGCTCAGGGCTGTCTTTTCCAGGAAACGATCACTGTTGAGCAGATTGTCCTGGAAACAAAACGGAGGACAAAGCAGGCTCAATTCGATCAATTCCCCGTGCATCATCAGGTTGCCCCGGGCGTCCACCCCGGCGATAACGATGTTGCGCACCCCTTCGGGGTCCGCGCCGAACAGGAACTGCGCACCCACACAGGGGGCCTGGTTAAGGAGCCGGCGCAGGGCATCCGCCCCGAAGAAGCCGCCCTTGGGCTGTTGGGGATCCCGCAGGGCCCGGTATACCCGGGTTTTGCGGCCGGCTTCCAGCCAGCTGATCCCGTGATCCACCGCGTAGGGAGCGTAATTACCCTGACCATCCCGGGGCATTTCCGCCATAGAGCGCAAAATCCCGACGGGCACCAGGGGGTGCTCGTTGCGCGTGGTGGAAGGGACAACGATGAGTTCGTCGCCGATGCCCTCGCCCCGGGCGTAATAATAGTGCAACCCGGTAACTTCCGCCCCGGAAAGCAGCTTGAGCAGTGAGGCGCCGTCGAAAAACACCCCGCTGTTGAGGGGCGGTTGGGCAATGCTGCTCAGGTTGGCGATGAAACCCTGGGCCGCGGTTCTGTCGATTTTGTGTTGCCGGTCGGATGCAAAAACAGAATTTTTCATGATCAATCTCCAATAACATTTTAATTTCGGGTGGCCCTCGCCACCCTCCTAACACCGTTGTTTAAGGTTGTCCGGGGTTGAATTCCCTCCTTTCAGCAACGCCGGAGCGGTTAAGGGTAAAAAAAATGGGCGATCGGAAAAGGCTGGTTGCCATTTTCCAGTCGCCCATTTTCCCGCAGGCCTTTGGCAGGCCGTAAAGAAGCCGGTTTAATGCGAATGTTATTTTATTGAATCAGTTCTTTTTCCCCGCTAAACACTTTTTCAAGACTCAGCCTTTTTTCCCCGACCCGGATGTAATAGCGGTGAACTTTGCTTCCGCCCCGGTGGGTAATTTCCAGAATGTCCGGGTGAATAAAGCGTGCGGTTAAGCGCGGGTCCGGCGGCATTCGCCGGGTTCGGGAAATTTTGGCCAGATTGGCCAGGGAAATCTCACCCCGTTTGCCCCCACATTTCAGGGTGTTTGGATTAATGACCAGGCGATAACGAATCGCCCGGTCCGTGCAAGCCAGGAACAACTCCAGCACTCTGGCGATCTCCGGATGGATCTTTTCCCGTGGGTCAGGCTTTCGCCACAATACCCGTCCGTTGGTCATCTCGGCCATGGTAATCTCCTGTCGCAAGTGAAGGGGCGGCGGAATTCACATGGGTGAATATATTTCCGGGCAATTCGCTTGTCAAGAAAAAACTTTGTCGACAACAAAATAAAATAGTGAAACAATAAAACCGTGTCAAAAATGAATCATTGAACGGGGCAGTAACCGCAGCCGCTTCCCGAAAAAGTTTGCCTTCAGTAAAAAAAGTGTTTCCCGACATAAATAAAGAGCGCATCAAAAAAAATGTTGCATATTGATTTTTTGGTGCTAAATATCCGGAGCGCGCGTTTGTTCTTGCCGATCCCGGTGCCCAAGGCAATCGCACCGGTACCGGAAACCCTGTGGAGGCCAATCATGGTCGGCAGTAAAATCAGAATCTGGCGGGAAGAAAAGGAAATGTCCCTGGGCACCCTGGCCAACCTGCTGGATATGGATCGCAGTACCCTGCATCGCTGGGAAAAAACTGAAAAAGATTATCCCTCGGTTGATGATAAACTGCTCTATCTGGACACCTGGCATCTGCTTGGAGCCGCCATGATCCAGGACCTGGGGCTGTCGGTGGTTTGGTTGGCCCTTAGCCGAAGGGCCTCCTCCAAAAAAGGACAACACCCCAAATTCAGCTTCTTTGAAGAAGAGTGCCTGAAAATTCACATTCCCGGAAACGATCTGGAAGATTTCTACCAGAAAAACACCCTGAGCAATTTGCCCCGCTCCAGCGAGCAGGCTTTCCGGAGGTTAACTGCCACCAAGCGGGAGGAGGAGAAGGGTCCTGAAATCGTTTTGGCCACCGTGGCCAACGGGGTCTTTGACGAGGAAGATCTGAAACGCAACCACCTGACCAAAATCGGCTATATTCCCCTGCCCTTCAACTTTATCCAGGCCATTTCCAAAAGGGAACTCAACATCGCCAATGCCCGGGATTATGCCCGTCTATCAATTGGCTTTATGCGCGGCAGTTATACCGAAACCCTGATCCGCAAATGGCTGAGGCCCCGCTTTTTTCCCCCGGATGGCGGCGGAGAGCTGATCGCCTTTCCCGAGTTCGAAGCCAGCGCTATCCAGCGTTATCTGGACAGCGGCATGATCGACGTATTCATTGTTGGGCAACCCTACGCCACCGAACTGCAGCACACCCTGGGGAGCTTCTACGAGTGGCCTTTCGTCTCTCTGGCCGGCCAGAAGGGGCTGGCCCAAAATCCCACTCCGGCGGGGGGAATCGACCTTCGCAACCGCTATTGGATTCTCGCCAAAAACCTGGACGAGTTGATGATCAAAAGGCTGCTGCGCGCCTTGATCAAAGCCAACCGTTTTTTCAAGGAGGAGCGCAGCGAAGCCATTCGCATTATTACCGAAACCATCGGCCTGACCCCGGGGCGCTTCGAGAAACATCTCCTGGACGAAATGAATTTCGAGTTTCGCATCGCCCGCGAAGTGGTGTACAACCAGGTCCTGGTGAACACCGGAACCCCCAGCAGGGATTTGTCTCTGAGTTATGTCGCCGATATCGCCCTTTCCATGATCGGCTTTGGGCTGTCGGCTGCCTCATCGGGGAAAAGTCTGTTCGAAGAAAACGGTCTGTCAATGAAGGCCGAGCCTTACCTGCGGAGCGAAAGCGCCTTCGAATCCATGCTGCAGGGAAAATTCGACGCTTGCATCGTTTCCCCAAAATTGTATCACAGTCGGGAAAAGGAGGGGCTTCGCCAGGTGGCCACCATCACTGCTCCTTCCCATTTTCTGCAGGTACTGCGGCCCCGGCGGGACAGGGAGAGCGCCCCGGAACTGTGGCGATATTACCAAGCTGTTGCCAAACGGAAGCTGGATCAGTTCGGCGGGGGAAATTTCACCATCGGGTTCCTGCAGGGATCTTTCTCGCAATTTATTGTTTCTCAAAAACTGCTGCCCCGCCTGACCTTCGACCGCGATCAATTTGCTCCGCACCTGAAACCGATTCCCGCGGTGGAGGATCCCCGGGACAGCCGCGATTTGTCGGCCCGCCTGGACCTAACCGTGGAGGAAATCCTGAAGCAGTTGAACAGCCCGGAGCCGCACCGGATGGATATCTTTGTGGGCATGGATCCCCTGATGTCCCGCCTTTACAGCGCCCTGGATCCGCAGGGCGAAAATTATTATCTGGAGCCCCTATACCATACCCTGGAACTGGGGGCCAATCGGGTTGAATATGCGGTGCTGATGACCGAAGAAGCAGTTGCGGACCGGGAAAAATGCTGCCGCTTTCTGAGGAGCATTCACAAAACATTTGCTCTGGCGGGGGACGATCCGGAATTGGTTTACAACTACATCCAGGGTGGCCAGGGCAACCATCCTCTGTCCATGGATCGCGATACCTGGTGCCGGTTTCGTTTTGAACTGAAGCTGGATTACGATTTGTTGCTAAAAGATATTCTGACCTTAACCGCCCCCTGATTCCCGCGCGAGACTGCGAATCTCTCCGGGAGAAAGTTTCTCCCAACTACCGTCCGGGATGTTGCTGTTCCGGAATTCCCCCTCGCCTTTTTCCAGCCCCACCGTCAGGCGTCCCTCTTCAAGGTTCAGCTGTAGGGTCCCCTGCTTCAACAGACAATCCCCCCAAAGGGTGCGGATAAACAATGGGGTGGCCTCCTGCGCTGTGGGGGTAAAATCTATCCGGACCTGGCCCTGCTGCAACAACAGCTCCTGGCCCGGCCGCCAGCCGGCTATTCCCGCCAGGCGGGTTCCCGCTTCCAGCGACAGGGAAATTTGCGGGGAAAGCTGCACTGTGCGGCTTTCCGTGCTGATGGTGGTTTTGCCCGGGTCGGCGGGTGCGCCCGGGAAGCGCAGCCACAGGAAAACCAGCAGGACCACCGCGCTCAGGGAAACCAGCAGGCGCGGCAGGGTGACGGGACGTTCGCGGCCCGGGGGAGGGGACATAGGTATTCTCCTGAATTTTGATTCAAATTAACCACTCAACCACTCAACTACTTAACCACTCAACTACTTAACCACCAAGACACCAAGACGCCAAGGACGCCAACGAAAGTGATTCCGCTATTTAACCGCTAAGCCGTATTTCCGGTTGCAAATTTGGCTGCACCCGCTTATGTTGTGGCCGGATACCCCAAGATAGCCGCATTTTCCCTCAGGATCAAATGAGACCGCATCGCTCCAATGGCTTGGGTTGTTGGTGTGCCGGAGTCCCTTTCAATAAAAAGAGCGCGCAAAAATGCTCCTTTGGAGCAGTTTGTGGGCAAAAGGAGCATTGCTTCTAACCTGACGACAATCTAAGTTGACTGTAGAGTTTGCTCCAAATTATTGCGGTCCCTGCGGAGAAACTGAGGTATGGGTCACTGGTGAAAAGGTACGCGTCTCGACCCCCCCCGGAGTGATCTCGCCCGTGGAACATGATTGTGTTTCTACAAAAAATTGCCGGATAGCCTTTATCCGGCTTTTTTTGTATGAAAATTTGACGATTTCTTCTATATTTTTTTAAAGGGCTTTGGACCGGTAATACCTTCAGATATCACGCCAGAACAAAAGCAGAACCAGACCCGGGAGCAGTATGGGCGACCCCGTTTTCATCGTTTACATCTTCGGAATTGTGGTCCTGGGATTTATCATCGCCTTTTTTGCGGTTTCCCTGCTCTCCGGGCGGGCCATGAGCCGCCAGAACAAGTTTCTGGCCGGGATCCTGGAAGGCAGCTCCGCCCTGATCATCGCCTGGGACGACCAGCAGAAAGTGGTGGCCTTCAACGAGGCCTGCGAAAAGCTGACCGGCCTTTCCGGCAAAGAAATCAACGGGATGCCGGCCGCCCAGCTCAACATTTTCCCCCCCGAAACCTTTTCCGGACCAATCCCCCCGCTGCCTACCGTTTCCACCTGGAAAGGCAAGGACGGCCGGGAGGTTTTTATCCAATGGCATTTTTCCGCCATCGAAGCGGCCTACGGGCAGCCCCGTCTGATCATCGCTTCCGGCATCGACGTTACCCGCTTGAACAACGCCCTGGCCCAGGTCGAGGATTACAGCGTGCGGCTGCGCACCTCGGCAGCCCGCATGGCCAATCTGGAAGAGGAGGAGCGCCGCAAAATTGCCCAGGTGCTGCACGATCGGATGGGGCAGGATCTCAGCGCCGGGCGCATGACCCTCAACGCCCTCAAGCAGGACAACAACCCTCCCGAAATGGCGGCCCGCATTGAGGATCTGAGCAATATTTTCAGGGACATTATCCAAAGCTCCCGGGAGTTGATCGCCGAGTTGAGTCCCCGCGAATTGTATAAGGTTGGTTTGCAGGCCGCCCTGAAAACCCGCATCGAATACCTGCGCGACAAATGGCGGGAAAGCCTGGAGTTCGAAGGGCAACTCAAGGACGAAAGCGATTTGCCGGAGCACCTGCCCTATTTCCTGTATTCCGCCTGCGGGGAGTTGCTTCACAACGCCCATAAGCACGCCTCCGGCAGCGAGGTGGTGGTGTCCCTTTTCCGGGAGGAGGGCCATATTGTTCTGCAGGTTTCGGACAACGGTCCCGGTTTCGACCCGGTGGCTCTGGAGGAAAGCCTGGGGCACACCAGCGGTTTCGGGCTGTTTTACATCCGGGACCGCACCCGCTATTTCGGGGGGCGCTTTGAGGTGCAATCCCAACCGGGAGAAGGCAGCGAGTTTAATCTGTTTTTTCCGACCCAAACAGTGGAGAAGGGAGTGGCAAATGCATAGAATTCTGGTGGTAGACGATCATACGGTGATGGCCGAGGGCATCAAAATGCTGATGGAAAAGGGGGGGGATTTCCGGGTGGTGGACATGGCCCAGACTGCTGAGGACGGGGTTCGACTGGCCCTGCGCCTCAATCCGGACGCCATTATCATGGACCTGCATTTTGCCCACAGCCGCATGACCGGCTTTGAGGCAATCCATATGATTCGTCGCCAGCACCCGTCCCTGCCCATCCTGACCCTTTCCTGGGAAAACACCGCCGGTTTCGTGATGAAGGCCCTGGAGGCGGGAGCGGCCGGCTACATCGTTAAGGAGGATTCCTCTGAGGAACTGGTTTCCGCGGTTCGCAAGGTAATTGCCGGGGAGCGATTTATCAGCCATCGCCTGCGGGACAAGGTAATGGAGGCCCTGCTGGATCGCACCACCTCGGAGAACACCCGCTCCGGCAACGGCTTTTTGAACAAACGGGAAATCGCCCTGCTTATCCACCTGGCCCGGGGCAAATGTCCCAAGGAAATCGCCGACGAGCTGAAGCGCAATCACAAAACCATCGAAACCCACCGCCGCAACCTGTTCCGCAAGATCGGGGTGGACAACCTGGCCTCCCTGGTCAAATACGCCATCCAGAACAAATACATCAAGCCCGAGGATATCCAGTAGGTGCGAGGCATGCCTCGCACCCAACATCCGGGCATGCCTCACACCTACCGCCAGGATTTTTCGACCCAATACAAACCCGCCAGAAAACAGATGCTGCGCAGGCAACTGGCTAGGTTGTTGATGATCCAGATGGCTATTTGCTCTTGCGGTTGGCTCAAATCGAAAGCGAACATTACGCCAGTCGTAGGTAGGAAATAAATGAGGATACCAACCGCAAACCAGGTTTCGGGGAACGAGAGCATATTGCCCTTGGCCTGCAAAGTGATTCGAATTAAAGCCCATAAGGCCAAAATGCTGATTAATAAATGGCCGCTAACCAGGACAGTAGAATTAAGCGTTGGAGAACCGTTGTTCTCAATTAGCCAGGGGGAGTTTGCCAGAACAAAAAGGGTAAATAGGAATCCCAAGATTAGGATGGGGCGGAAGTTCTTTTTCCCAAAAATGGCAGTGGTCAATATGGGTCCGGTTAACCATACCTCAATAGGTGTTAAAATATTTAACAAAAAAAGATTACTTATTTGGTTTGCTTGCAAAATGTGGCCAATTACCTGGACAACCAAATAAACAATCATCAATGATAAGATGGTACGCAAGCCAATTGATAAGCGTTCATTTTTCAAGAATATTCGAATTGACCACAGGGCGGTAATGCCAAGAAGGAAGTATTGCGCATAATAGGTGGTCAGGAGAAGGTTGAAGGTGGTATTCGAATCCATTTTATACGGCGGATTTTGGTGGTGAGAAAATGCTACAAGCAAATCATGATGGCAAAGAAAATCGCTTTACCTTGTTCGCTGCTCCCTGAAACTTGCAGCAAAATTGAACAGACCAATTAAATACGACCACAATGTATTGAATTACATTGGATTAATAAAATTTAAAACGAATTTTCTGCCTTTAATAGAATAGCCCCCATTTGAGTGAGGGCTATTCTTATCAGTTCGAGATCCAATATTACATTACTTTCAGGGTCACCCCACGCATGGCCGGCAGGCCGCTGTTGAGGGGATTGAGGAGACCACAAACCGGCGGGCAGGGCAGTCCTAACTCCGCCAGTTGTCCCTGCCAGCGGTCCTCGCCCTGCGGGGTCACCGCGGAAATCACGATCACCCGCTGGCGGTGTTCGTTGAGCCCGAAGTGGAAGGTCAGCCCCGGGGTGTCCGGCTGGTTGAGCACCCGCTCCACCGCGGCCCGGTTAAAGGCCCCGCCGTGGATCTCGCCCTGGTTAATCCCGGCCCGGTAGCGGGCGGTATACCCGGCGGCGGCCGCCACGCTCAGTTGCGGGGAGGCAAATCCCGGGCGTTCCTCTTCCGCCAGCGGGGCGCCCAGAAACAGCACCGCCTCGTCCAGCAGGTCGTGTCCGGCTTCGTTGGTGGCGGTGAGAACCAGCACGTTGCCGTCCTCGAGATCCTTGCCGTAATAGTAGCGGATGCCCGCCGCATTGGGCTGGGCGAGCACCTTCCGCAGCGCAGCGGCGCTGAAGTAAGCTGCAACCCCGCCCTCGCCGAGGGGATTGTTTTCCAGATACTGATTTACATAGACCTTGCCTTCGGCTTCGGTGATATTGTGATTGCGTTGAGAAAGAGACGATTTCATGACATACTCCTTGTTCAGGATGGGTGTTGTGAGAAATCGTCTGCCGGCAGACTATTTGATTTGGCGCGCAAAAAAGTCGACAAAAAAAGGGCAGCCGGCGCTTCATGCGCTCTTGCTGCCCTTTTCCATTTCGATCAGGTTTTTTCAGCTGATCTTTACAGATTCGGGTATTTCAAAATTCGCAACCGCGAATTTTGAGGACCATTGGACCGATGGACCATTGGACCGATGGACCGATGGACCGATGGACCCAAGGACCAGAGGCGATGCTAAGACTGAAAGAGGACCATTGGACCGATGGACCAGAGGCGATGCTAAGACTGAAAGAGGACCATTGGACCGATGGACCAGAGGACTATGGGCGAGACTGGGACTTTCTTAACCTCCCACTCTTGTAGTTTCGTACCCCCGTACTCTCGCACCCTCGCCCGTTTTGCGGCGGCTCTCCAGGTTCAAA
>JAGRBF010000148.1:0-276 GCA_020434205.1 Calditrichota bacterium
GTGGGGGTAAAACCGTATTTCTCTTGAAGTTGCTTCACAGGAAGGTTGTCGAAGGTCCACATTCCCTCTTCCGGGGAATCTCCCAGGGCAAAAAGGGTGAACCCTGCCAGCAAAGCGGCGATCAGGGTAAAACGTTGCAAATTCATCAGGCCTCCTCAAATTTGGCGTTTGCAAAGGTTTTAAGTTGGACAGATTGGTCCATGTGAAAGTTACAACAAGGGGCTTGGAACTGGAAGGGGGCAAATTGCAATTGGCAAGAGTTCAGGGGCGCCGGAG
>JAGRBF010000148.1:374-20945 GCA_020434205.1 Calditrichota bacterium
CGGCCAAAACCCCGGCGACCGCCCGGGAGAGCATCGCCGCCGCCCCCACCTCTTCGTAGCTGAGCATACGGAAAATCTCGCCGAAACCGGGAAGGGTTTTGTCCAGCTTTGCGGAAATGGCGTCGTAGGTGCGGTCGCGCCGGGAGATACCGGTGCCACCGTTAAAAATGATCGCCGTTGCCGGCCCCGCGGCAAAGGCCGCCAGCACCCCGGCCACCAGATCGGGTTCGTCCTTTACCAGAGAATAAGCGGCCACCTGATGCCCGGCCCGGCCGATGGCCTCCTCCAGATAAACGCGATTGACGTCCGTTTCCCGGGTGCGGGTATCGCTGACCGTGCAGATGGCAATCGGGACCGGACCGATGTCCCGGGCAGATTTTTTATGAGACTGACTGCTGGAGGGAGTACCCGTCATGAATCAACCTATTTGGTGCAGGAAAAACAGTTGCAGTCCGCGCTATGCGGTTTGGGAAAGGGTTTTTGCCGTTCGATTTCCGCAGCGCGACCCGGCACCACAATGGCAGCGGGAGGGCTGAACACCCGCCGGGTTTTGGCGCTGCCGCAAACCGGGCATTCGGTGATCCCCCCGACCAGGGCGACCGGGCGCTCCACCTCGAACTCGGCGTAGCAATATTCGCAATTGTATTCGTAGATGGGCATAGGGGCTCTTAAGATAACAGGGCCAATTGGTTTACTGCAACACAAGAAGCAAGGAGCAGATAGTGAAGGTACTCGTTATTGAGCCGCACTGCATTGCGGCTTTACTGCCCTTTTCGCTTTTCGCTCTTCGCTCTTCGCTTTTCGCTCTTCGCTTTTCGCTCTTCGCTCTTCGCTTTTCGCTCTTCGCTCTTCGCTCTTCACCCGCAGGCCAGATGTTCCCGCTGCACCAGGCGGTAATTTAACCAGTGGGCGATAACGATCAAGATAGCACCGGAGGGCAGGCCAATCAATTCCCAATCTTCGGGAAATACAAAGCGGGTCAGCGCGATCAGCGCGATGCCCGCGGCCAAAAAAACATAAGGCACCCAGTTGCGGTGCACCTTGACGTAACTGCTGGTGAGCGACCATCCCCCCACCACCAGGGAAAGTCCGATCATCCCCGTCTCAAACTCGTGAGACCAGAGGAACCCAAAGCCGAAGGCGGCCATCAGGGGGATCAGCAAGGGAGCAAAAGCGCAGTGAATGGCGCACAAAAAAGAAGCGGACATACCGAAGCGGTCCAGAAAGGCGCTGTGCCAGAGGGGTTTGCGGCACTGCGCGTGGTGGTGAGGCTCTGAAGAATGATGGTGGTGATGATGGTTCACGGCGTGTTTTTCTCGTTAAATAAGGTCCATTTTTTTGCCAAAGCGGCCATTCTTGCAACAGTGTTGCAAATATAATCGACCATTCTTATCTTTGCAACACTGTTGCATAAAATTTGCTTTACTTTTGATTTGGGTCAATCTTGGGTTGACTTTGGGGAGCAGTGGTAGGATATTGGCTCGGAAAATGATGATGACACCTGCAAAAACACTGGCGAAATACCGCATCCGGAGCACGGAAATCCGGGAACGAATTCTGGGTTTGTTTCAGGACTGCAGTTTTGCCCTTTCCCATAGCGAGGTGCTTAACCGCCTTGGGGAAGGTGCGGACCGGGTCACGGTTTACCGAACCCTCAACACCTTTGTCGAGCACGGCCTTATTCACAAGGTTGTAGACGGCCAGGGGGTTACCAACTTCGCGCTGTGCCAGAGCAATTGCCGGCATCAGGAAGTGCACCATCACGATCACCTCCATTTCCAGTGCAAAAAATGCGGCCACACTTTTTGCCTGGAGAAGGTCACCCTTCCCTCCCTCAATATTCCGGATGGATTTCAGTTGGAAGAAATCAACATTCGCGCCGAAGGCATCTGCGAGGATTGCCGGGAAAATCCCCTCCCGGGTATTTCATAGGGCCGCAATCCCTTCTGACCCCGTCTAAAAACCCGCGAAACGGGTAGACTATTGGCCGAACTTCTCGAGCCACTCGGCGCTGGGCTGGGCGGATTCGTCGCGTTTCCAGCGCCCGTCTATGGCCACGCTGAAGGGGCTGTTATCCTGAATATACTCGGCAACCGCGTCGGCCAGGCGAATACCGGTGCGCACCACCATATTTTCGGGAATGCGGCGCAGCAGCATCAGCCCGGAATTCCCTTCCATCAGGTAGTCGTTGGTAGCCACGCGATAGGTTTTTTCGGGGTCCAGCGGCTCGCCGTTGACGGTCAGGGAAACCACCCGCTGACCGGTGGGCAGATTGGGGTTGAAAACGATTTCCATGCCGGAGGTGGTCATGCCCCGGGCGCTGCCGTATAATTTGGCCTCGATGATCATCTTCAGGAATTTTCCGCTGCACTGAAATGCAACGATCTCATTTCCGAACGGCAGCACCTTAAAGACATCCTCGCGGGTAAGGGGGCCGGCCCGCAGATCGGCCCGCAGACCGCCGTAATTCATAAAGGCCGCATCCGCCTGGGCGCGCTGGCGAAGAATATCGGTGATAAAGTTGTTCATGGTCCCCTCTCCGATACTGGAGCGGGTCAGGGCGGTCTGGGTGGTGCCCAGCACCTCCCGGAAACCGGCCTCATAAACTTCCTGCTGCTTTTTCAGGAAAGCGTCCACGGTGCTGTCCGGCCAGAACTGGTCCTGGGTCAGCAGCAGCAGGGTACTCTCGTCGGCGGGGGTGCTGTAGCCGGCAATGGTGCGGGTGGCGCGGTCCACTTCCAGATCCAGCCAGCCCAGATTGCCGCCGTTGCCGTAGTTTTGCAGGCAGATGGTATGGGTTTTGGGATCCACCCACGGCTGATCGTAGCCGCGGTGAATATGGCCGGAGAGCATCACGTCGATCCCGTTAACATAATGGGCCAGCTCCATGCCGGAAACCCGGCCTTTTTCGATCGCTTCCTCCTTACTGCGCTCCCGAAGCTCGCGGTAGCCTTCCTCCCGATCGTAGGAAAGGCCGATATGGGCCAGCACCATCACCAGATCGACCCGGTCGCGGATACGGTCCACCTCTTTTTGCACCTCGACGATCTCGTTGCGAAACTCCAGGCCGCGGATGTTCTCCGGAAAGCTCATCGCCTGGGTGCCCACCGTGGCCGCCCCGATTATCCCGATCTTCAAACCGGCTTTTTCCACGATAACCGAGGGTTTGACGTATTCCCAATGGTCCCCGGTTTCCTTATCATAGATATTGCAGGCCACCCAGGGAAATTGCGAGGCGTCCACCATGGCCATAAACACCTCTTTGCCGAGGTCAAACTCGTGGTTGCCCACCGTTACCGCATCATATCCGGCCATGTTCATGTATTCGATAACCGCCTGCCCCTTCGATTTGGTGCCCACCAGGGTTCCCTGATACACGTCTCCGGCATCGAGCAACAGCACCGCCGTTCCCGCCTTTTCCGCCTGGCTGCGCACCTCGTTGATAATGGTGACCGCGGAGCCACCGCCGCCCAGATAGGGGGGAAATTCGGGATTGAGGAACTCCGCCTTGGTGGGGACGATCCCGCCGTGGACGTCGTTGGTAAAGAGGACGGTAACTTTCTGTTGGGAATTGCTGCCGTTGGCCCACAGCACACCGGACATTAGCAGGAAGACAAGGCCGAGCGTGCAATTAAAAAACGGAGTGAATTTTCGGGCATTTTGGGGTATATGAAGGCGCTTTTTGAGGGGCGATACGGCGTAATGCATGGGTTCTCTTTCGCTAATAATTTGACCTTAACACCATGACACAGGGAAGGACGGCAGGATCAAAAAGATGACCAACAGCGATCCTAAGATCCTATGATCAAATATACTTAGGATCTAACATTCTAAGAATCTTCCGATCGTTCCTTGCGGTCCTGGCTGTTCCAACAAACAGATCGGAATATAAGCAATCCCATCGGGCGCATCAATTGGGAATTGACACGCCCGCTGCGGTTACTCCTCGCGTTTTTCTTCCTGGGCGGCCTTTTGTCGCGCTTCTTCGGCCCGTTTGGCCCGCTGCATGGGGTTGGGCCATTCCCGGCGCTTGAAGAGTTTAAAGCGGCTTTCCTCCACCTCCCGCGGCCAGGCGTTGTTGCTTTCGTCCACATCCGCCAACTCCCGGAAGGGATCCAGCTTGATGCGCACCACTTCCTTGGCGGTTACCACGATGATGGAAATGGTTTCCTCGTTCATGCGCCAGACCTCGGCGGGATATTTTTTGATCTCGGTAGTGCCGTCGGCGTATTCCAGCTCCAGAATCAGGGGCATCACCAGTCCCCCGATGTTGGTGAAGGTGACTTCGTAGAAATTATCCTTGTTTTCCAGGGCGGCCAGTTCGGTTTGGGAAAGGTTTTTCTTATAGCGCTCGAAACGTTTGCGGTCCCAATCGGTCACGTCATAACGTTCGTATTCGCTGTAAAAATCGGCCAGTTCGGGATAACGTTCCACCATGGTCTGGGCCACCGCGCTTTTGTTGCGGGTATCGCCGATATACTCGGGAAGGTCATCCTCGCGCTTTTTGGCAAGCGGTTTTTCGATGTCCGGATCGGCGGTGCTGACGGTAAACCAGCGCACCCGATCCAGGGAAAAATCAACGTGATCGGTGGTAAAAAACCAGCCCCGCCAGAACCAGTCCAGATCTACCGCGGAAGCGTCCTCCAGGCTGCGGAAGAAGTCCGCCGGGGTGGGTTGTTTAAACATCCAGCGCCGCGCGTAGGTTTTGAAGGAAAAGTCGAACAGCTCCCGGCCCATCACCGTTTCGCGAAGGATGTTCAGGGCGGTAGCCGGCTTGGCGTAAGCGTTGTTGCCAAACTGATAGAGGGATTCGGAATTGGTCATAATAGGCACAATGCGGCGCTTATCCCCACCCATGTAACCGGTAATGGTAAAGGCTTTGCCGCGACGGGCCGGGTAATCGCGCTCCCATTCCTGCTCGGTGAGGAACTGAACGAAGGTGTTGAGTCCCTCATCCATCCAGGTCCACTGGCGCTCGTCCGAGTTGACGATCATCGGAAAAAAGTTGTGCCCCACTTCGTGAATGATCACCCCGATCATCCCGTATTTGGTGCGCTGGGAATAGGTGCCGTCCGCTTCGGGACGCCCGCCGTTAAAGCAGATCATCGGGTATTCCATTCCGATGCGGTCGGTGTGCACCGAGATGGCCACCGGATAGGGATAATCGAAGGTGAATTTGGAGTAGGTGCGCAGGGTATGGGCCACCACCTGGGTGGAGTATTGCTCCCATAGAGGATTGCCCTCTTTGGGATAAAAACTCATCGCCATCACGGTGCGGTTGCCGAAGGGAACCCCCATGGCGTCCCAGATAAAACGCCGCGAGCTGGCAAAGCCAAAATCGCGCACGTTGCGGGCCTTGAATACCCAGGTTTTTTTGCGGCTGCTTTTTTCCTTTTCGGCCTCAAGCGCTTCCTCCGGCGTAACGATCATCAGCGGCTTGTCCGCTCCGGCCGCTTTGCGCAGGCGCTCCCGCTGGGCGGCGCTGAGCACCGAAGCGGCGTTCTGCAATTCGCCGGTGGCGGCCACGATATGGTCCGCCGGCACCGTGATGCTCACCTGATAATCGCCGAAATTGAGGGTAAACTCCCCGCGCCCCAGGAACTGTTTGTTTTGCCAACCTTCCACGTCGTTGTAAACCGCCATGCGCGGATAAAACTGGGCAATGGCGTAGAGATAATTGTCGTCCGCTTCGAAATATTCGTAGCCGGAGCGTCCTCCGATCAGAAGCCGGTCGTTGATGTTATACCACCACTTGATTTTGAAAGTATAGCGGGCCCCGGAGGCCAGCGGGCGGGGCAGATCCACCCGCATCATGGTTTCGTTGACGGTATGGGGCAGGTCCCGATTGGCGCCATCGCGCACCCAGTCAATTTTGAAGCCGCCGTCGAAAAGGGTGTAATTGCGGGCAAATCCGTCGAAGGACATGCTGTCCGAGAGGGTTCCGGTGCGGGCCCGGTCCGACATGGACTCCGGGGCGCGCACGTTCTGGTCCAACTGCAGCCAGAGGTACTCCAATGCGTCCGGGGAATTATTGTGATAGGTGATGGTAGCGGTTCCGGACAACTTCTGGGTTTGGTCGTCGATCTCCACCGCCATGTCGTAGTCGGCCTGCTGCTGCCAGTATTCGTGACCGGGGGCCCCGGAGCCGGTGCGATAGGCATTGGGGGTGGCCAATTCGGTCTTTAACTGACGAAATTTGTTGAAATTGACGTTGCTTTCGGGCTCATCATCCTTCTTTTGCTGCGCAAAGAGGGACAGGGAAAACCCCAGAACCAGCACAACTGCAAATAAATTTTTCAATGAACGTCCTTTCCAAGAGGTTCGACAAAATGGGCTTTTCAGAAGATCCAGGTATTGCCGATCAGCACCAGTGCGATACCGAATGCGGCCCCGGAGACGAAGATATTCCAGTCGCGGTGTTTTACCGCAAATACATTCATGGCCAGGAAAGCCCCCAGAAAAACCAGCGCCACAATCAACAATTGCCCGATTTCCAGGCCCACATTGAAGGCAAACAGGGGCATCAGAATGGATTCCTCTTCTCCGAGCAGCATGCGCAGGTAATTGGAGAATCCCATCCCGTGAATCAACCCGAAGAAAAGGGCCAATCCATAGTTAATGTTCATTTTACGCCCGACAAATCCGCGGTCCGTCCCGATCACGTTAAAAACGGCGGTCAGCAGAATGGTTATGGGAATCAGAAATTCCACAATCTTAACCGGGATGGTCACCAGCCCGGTGGTGGACAGGGCCAGGGTCAGGGAATGGCCGATGGTGAAGGCGGTAACCAGGATTAGCACCTGGCGCCAGTGCCGGACCTCGTAAATGGCGCACAGGGCCACGATAAACAGGATATGATCGTAGGCTCTGAGATCGGAAATGTGGTGAAATCCCAGTCTCAGATATGTTTCGAATTCGGACATGAAAGTATCCCGATGATGGCGGAAAAGCCAGAGGACGGTTCCCTGCGGGAGCGGAACCCGGATTGGAGGGGAATATAGCCAAACGGGGGAATATTGCCAAGATTACCGTGGCGAGCGTCAATTATTTTGGGACGAACGGCAATTTGGCGATGCCGGGACGCGATTTTCCGAAACGGCGTAGGTCACGGCCCCTGTGCCGGGACATACGGCCCCTGTGCCGGGACGTGAGGGTACGAAAATACGAGGGTACGAAACGTAGAAACAACGTAGGTCACGGCCCCTGTGCCGGGACATACGGTCCCTGTGCCGGGACATACGGCCCCCGTGCCGGGACGCGAGGGTACGAAAATACGAGGGTACGAAACGTGGAAACGGCATTCGCCGTTTCCACGTTAAATCGGGAATTTGAGAATGCGGCCCCGGTAAACGGCAATATCCCGGGAGAAATAACGGATGTAAACCCGGGTGGTGAACAGGAGAGCCTCCCGGGAAAAGGGGTCGATCCCGGTTTCGTCGAAATAACGTTCGATCAACTCAAAAGCCTGATCCCAGTTGGGGGTGTAATTGAGAAGATTGATAAAGTCCCGGAAGCGGATTTCCTGGTTTTTAAACAACTTACGCAGGAACAAACGCCCGTCCTCAACCCCGATCATTTTTTGCAGATCCACCAGGCGCTTGGCGCTCATCCGGCGGCGCAAAATTTCCCGCAGGGCTTCGGTTCCCCCCAACTCAGCCAGTTCCGGATCCAAACTGGCATGGGTTTTTTCTTCGGGTTCCCGGGTAATGATGGGCAATCCCGGATAAGCCGGACTCAATTTATGGCTTTTCTGAGCTTGCTTCTCCGGCGGCGGCGCGGTGATGACCACTCCGTTGCCCGGTTTGGCCGGCTCGCGGATTTCCGGGGCGCTTTGGGGGCGACCCTTCACGCTGGGCGGGGCAGGCCGGGGCGGGGCGGCCACTGCGCCACTGCGACGCTCATCCCGTCCCGGGCGTTTGTCTTCCGGTTTGATGTAAAACGGATTATCGATCCCCGCGGCGGGTTCCTCCCGAACGGGCGGGGCGGACGGGCGCTCTTTAACAGGAGCCGGACGGGCCTGCACTTTGCGGCTTTGGGAGGCCTCTTTGGGGTCGATGTAAAAGGGGTTGGGCCGGGGCTGCTCGACTTCCGGGGAGCGCTCCGCCGGACGGGCCTGAGCCGCCTCCCGGGCGGCCGGTGGAGGGGCAGGACGGGCAGGTTTGGGGGAAGCCGGACGGGGACGCGCTTCGGCAACGGCCCCGGATGCCGGAGCATTGGCACGGCGCATCCCGGAAGAAACCTCTCTTCCGCTATCGGGCGGGGAAGGTCGCCGCGGCGCCGCCGCAAAATTGCTGACCGCCGGTTCCAGATCGCTGTCGTCATCCTCATCAAAAAGAGGAATATTGGCAAAAACGTTCTCGTCGTTGAAATCGTCCCGGTAGGCCTCTTCCAGACGAACATTGGGGCGCCCGTTGCTCCCGGGGGCCGGGGTCTGGCCGCCTTTTTCAAAGGGATCTTCAAAGGAAAGCAAACCGTCGAAGGCGGTATCGAAATGCCCGCCGTCCCGGCTGCCCGCATCCTCGGGACTGAGGGTGGGTTCCCGGTCGCCTTCCGTCTCGAAGCTTTCCAGAGAATCGGGATCGGGAAAATCGTGAAGTTCGGACAGGGCCGACACTGCCCTTTCCCCAACCTCACGCAAAAAGGAATCCAGTTCCTTAAGGTCGGAATCGCTGGCTTCCTCGTTGTCGCTATACCCGCTGCTGTCCAGGTCCACGCTCACCGAAAAGTTGAGGCTGTCCTCGTCCGTCGGTTTTTCCGCAGGGGGAACCGGGGGCGCAAGAGGGCGAACCGGCTGGGGTGCCGGCTGGACGGCTGCCGGTGGGAGAACCTCTTTGGCCGGCGCTGGGGCCGGAGCGGGTTTCGGAGCGGCTGCCCGGGAGACCGCCTGCTGAGGGGCAGCCGGAGCGCTACGGACCGGTTCTGTGGCTGCTTTTACGGGACGGGATTTTTCGGGAGCCAAAGCCGTTTTGGCCGGGGCCATCTTAACAGGTGCGGGACGTGGCTTTGTGGCGACAGGAGTCGGCTGATCCTGTTTCTCGGCTTTTTTGACCCACTTGCCCGCATCGGCGGATTCCACCGCCTCATTTTTGACTTCGGGGAGTTCGGCGACCTGCTTGTAAGCGGCCAGACGCTGCGGCACATTTTTTTTCTTAACCCACTTGCCCGGGGCAACCGGCTCCGCAACCGGTGCGGGAGTGTCCTGCACCGCGGAAAAAGAGCGTCGGGGTTTTCCTTCCTCGCGGGCGGGCATTTGACGAGCCGCTGGCGCCGGGGAGGGTTTCTCTGCTACCTTGGGCGCCGGAGGAACCGGGGCAGGTGTCGGGGGAACTTTTTGCGCCGGGGGAACAGCTCTGGAGACCGGTTGGGACGGGGGTTCTGCCGGAGGGAGCTCCTTTTCCACACCATTGGCATGGGGACGGTCCGTAGCGGAACTGTCCAGGGAAAAATCGCTCTGCAGATGAAATTTGGAAGTATTGACAAAACGCTGACTGTCCCGCTTTTTCCATTCCTGGCGGGTCCGGGAGGGCATTTCTCCCGAATTAGCAGCCGCAGAAGGGGCCTTCTCGGGGGAGGGAGCCACCGGGGGGACCGTCTCCTTTTGGGGGCGGCGGGCAGCCCGGGCGCTGCGGTCTATGTTCTGCTGGGCGCTTTCCGGAGATGCCGGAATCGGAGCCGAGCGCGCCTGTTGCTGCCGCCGCTTTAAACGACGGAGCTTATCCTTATAGCGAACGTTGACCGCTGCTGCGATGGTGCGGGTGCTTCCAACCGTATCGGAGTTGGGAAAGTAGGCATGAATTGTGACGACGTGATCGTCCGGGTAACCGGCTTTAACGATCCTCTCGGCTTCCTGAAGGGAAAGGAAGCCGAACATCACATCCCGATGCTGGCACCATCTTGGCGGAATTTTAACCCGATGTTTCAAGGGTTCAAATCTCCTTCCTGGCATGTTACTCAATCTAATCCTTTAGAACTGGAGCGGTTTTGCGCAGCGTCAAAAATTATCTTCGGGCTTTTTGGCGAGTAGAAATGTATTTATTTCCAAAGTTGCCGGGGCGGCAAAATGCGTTTTTATACGGCTTTTACCACAGCATACAACGGTTTGGAAATACAACCCCTCCCATCGGGCCCCAATTCTGAAATCACCTTTGACCGACCGGAAAAGAGGGGTCGCGATAAGGCAAAGTCCAAAAATCCGGCTAAAACCGCGGCGCCTTAAGACTTCCGGGACCGGTTATTTGTCACATTGCCCCGATCTTACCCTCGCCGGGGAAAAAATCGAAAAAAGGTTTTTGGGGAATCAAGAACACCTTCTGCAAACACTATTTGGAATGATTACCCGAAAAACGGGATTTTCATTCGCTTAACCGCGCCAAATGCAGCATTTCATTATAACAAGAATTTGCCTTCCTGTCAATTTCCGGCTGCGATAAGGGGTTAGGAAATGCCGTTTCAGGTGATTTTTATGCTTTTTTGATGCAAATTTTTCAGAAAGGGCGGTTGGGGAAAGGTGGCGTCTTTCCCACTCCCTTGAGTCATCTGCACGCGAGCCTTCTGTATCCGGCAATAACAGACTAAAAAACGCATGTTACGCAACCAAACCCGTTCTTGTTTTTGAGCCGCGAAACCGCGAAGAATTAATGTGTTTAGTTTTTGCCTAACACAGAGCTTTCCTGCCCCACCTGCTTAGGGGAGCCACGTAAACCGCCTATCCATGTTGGTTCGCGGATAACCGCACAACAATCAGATTACGGTGCAGGCTCAGACCCGTCCGGTTTCAGTTTTCGCGATTTCGCGGTTAATGAGCCGGAAATCGCTTCGCGCGCGTAACGTCAGTAAATAAAGACTTCGCGGTTTCGAGATTAAATAGCGGAATCGGAATTCGCCGCGTAACATCAGGCAGCAAAAAAATTACTTTGCCAATAAACGGTCACCCAGCTTCAATCGTTCTTAAGTAGCATGATCAATTTGCCCGACCAACCGGACATCGATGCCCTGCGCCGGGGCGACCCGGACGCCACCCGCCGCTTGTGGCACGCCGTTTATCCCGGCGCCCTGCGCCTGGCCTGGCATTATACCGGAGATCGGGACGAAGCGGAAGATATTGTCCAGGAAGCCTTCCTGAAGGCTCTCCGGAAGCTCCCGCTTTTTGCGGAGGACAGTCACTTTGCGGCCTGGTTTCAGAGAATCCTGGTCAACAGTTGCCACGATTGGCGCAAGTCCGCGGTGCGGCGACTGAGAACGGTCCTCTCGCCCTGGCAGTGGGATAAGCTGCCGGCCGAAGGAACAAATCAACATTTTTCCCAATTGGGAAATCTGATCCGCCGGCTGCCCCGCAAGCTGCGCATGGTGTTTATCCTGCGCGAGCTGGAAGAACTGAGTCCCGCCGAAATTGCCGGAATCCTGGACCTCGCGGAAAGCACGGTCCGGGTGATGAGCATGCAGGCGCGGCGACAACTGCGCATCTGGTTGGAAAAAACCTGGGAGAACCCAAGATGAGTCCCCACCAAGATCTGAAAAACCGCCTCCGGGAGGCTTTCGACCGCGGAGAACTGGGCAATTTCACGGCGCGCCACCCAAACGAGCTGGCGCAGGATGGGCAGGCCCGAGAGCTGGCCGACCGCCTTTTGGGGATCGAAACCCAGCTGGGTCAGATGGCCTCGCCGCCGGTTTCCATCCCGGAAATGCCCCTCCCCCGTCCTCATACCGGGACCGCGCCTTACCTGCGGATGGCTGCAGCCTGCCTGCTGCTGGCAATGGCCGCCTGGCTTTTTTACCCGACCGCGAGTCCCCTGCCCCGTCCCGCCGGCGCCGGGGAGGTCCAGGTGCTGGAAGCGCGCATCGACAGCGAGCCGGCCCGGCTGTTTATTATTTCCGGACAAACCGAAAGCGACCTGACCGTGGTCTGGTTTCAGGATGGAGAAGCTCATGCAAAGCCGTAAAGCCCTTCTAAAATATCTCCCGGGCCTGCTGATAACCCTCAGTCTGCTGTCCGGCTGTTCCCGGGAAACGGGTGCGGACTGGTATTCCCTGGACATTTTCCTGATCCGGGGCAGCCGCCTGGCGGAAATCCCGGTGGCCCCCCTGCTGCCGGGGGAAACCGCCATCCAGTATCTGGAAAGCACCCTGAGCGACATTCAGTCTCTGGAAAACGAGCTGAAGGGCATTTTTGAATATCAGCAGGTCCATTTCGAGGGCAGCCGCCACGTGCTGTTTCAGGCCGGGGAAAACGAAGCCCGGATGTTCTATCTGCCCATCGCCAACGATCAATATTTGCGCTGCGCGATCTACCCGGAGAGCAATCCGGGACAGTCTCAGGTGGGGATCGGGTTGATCGGCGACAGTCTGCTAAGCACCCGTTCGGTGGTGCGAATTGCCCAGCGTTTTGAAGAAAACCGCGACCAGACCGGGATCTTCACCCGCGCCACCGTGCCTCACGGGCGGGCGGTGGCCCTGGGTCGCCAGGGAGACGGGCAGTCCGCCGTTTTTGTGGTAATCCGCATCTCCCCCCTGGCGATAGCCTCCCGCGGGGATTTTCTGAATGCGGTGGCCGCATATCCGGACTTTTTCAAAGGTTACGATCCCCTTTACGTGCGGGAAAGTGTGACGGCCATGGCCGGGCAGTTGGGCCTGAACGGCGATTCCCTGATGCAGTTGGCCCGCGGGCCGCAGGTGGAGGATTCGATTCGGGTCTTCAGCAGCCTTACCCGCCCCCCCCAGGTTCGGGCGGCCAGCCCGGTATATTACCCCAAACCGGCCCAAAAGGCCGGACAGTCCGGCCGGGTAATCCTGAGCGCCGTGATCGACGAACACGGGCAGGTCATCCGAACCGAACTGATCCGCTCCAGCGGTTTTTCCCCGCTGGATACCGCGGCAACCCAGGCATTGTTAAGATACCAGTTTTACCCGGGTGAAATCGACGGTGAGCCGGTGCGCACCAGGGTCACCGTCCCCTTCCAGTTCAAGCTGGAATAATCCCGCCTCGCCTGGCGGGGCAAACCCTATAACACAAGTCATCCAAACGATTGGAGATTATTATGTTGAAGTCGATAAGTATAGTGATGTTGCTGGCTATCCTGTTGGGGGCCGGCTGTGCCGAAGAGCATCAGGATTCGCCCCAACCCCTGGCTCCGGCCATGAGCATTGCCGAGGCGGACTACGTGAAAAACGAGATGCTCAGCAAAATGCCGGCGGTGGACCCGGCCAGCTACCAGTATATCGTTTATCCGGAAGCCGCCAAAAAAGACGGGCTGAGCGGCAAAACCTTTGTTCAGGTGCTGGTTAATCCGGAGGGCAGGGTGGAATTGGCGGAAATCGCCAACGGTTCCGGCAGCGAGCTGCTGGATCAGGCCGCTCTGGAAGGGGTTCGCCAGTTCACCTTCACCCCCGGGGAGAAGGACGGTCAGGCGGTGGCCACGGTGGTGATGTTGCCGGTGGCCTTTAAATTAAATTGAGGGTTAGGGCGGGAATGGTATTTTCGTACCCTCGTGTTCCGCCACGGAAGCAGTGACACGAGGGTGCGAAACGGCGCGGGTACGAAAATACGAAACGCCGTTTCGCCGGTTTCCCGATTCGCAATTACGTCGTCCGCTCAAATTCCCATTCGTGATGCACGGTCAGCACCGGCACCCGGGACATCCGCACCACTTTTTCCGCGATGCTGCCCATCAGCAGGTGGGTTAGTCCGGAACGGCCGTGGGTGCCCATCACCACCAGGTCGGGTTTGTATTCGTCGATAAAATCGATGATCTGGTCCGCCTCCGCATATCCGGTGATAATCTGCGGGCTGGCTTTGATGCCGCGCTCCTTCAGGCCATCCAGAATGGGCTGCATGTGCTCCTCGATCTGACTTTTGTGAATGGCGTCGAACTGCCCCAGATCGTAAACGGGGAATTCCCTTTCCAGATGAGACTGAAGCAGGGTGGCCACGTGCAGCAAAACGATTTCCGCCTTGTCCCTGAGCGCCAGCTCGGCGGCATAATCCACGGCTTTTTCCGAGTATTTGCTGAAATCCACCGGAACCAAAATTTGCCGATATTTCATGGCCAGTCCTCCTTTGATATGCCCCGATCCGCCGCAGCGGAAGGAGGCGGTTAGGATTTATCCCGGTCGGCCTTGGGGGTCTCCGAGGTCAGGGGTTCGCGAAATTCGAATTCGATGTGGTAAAGCCCGTCGTCGAAGGTGGTTCGAACCGCATAACCGCTTTTGTTGAAGACGTGCAGCATGTGCTGATTGCTGGCCAATACGTCCGCGGTAAACCCCTTGATGCTGTTTTTGATGGCAATGGAAATAAGCTGTTTAAGCAGGGAAGTGCCGATCCCGTTGCTCTGAAAATCGTCGTGAACCAGAAAGGCCACATCCGCGGTGTTGGTGGCCGGATCATAACTGTAGTCCCCCACCCCCACGATGCGTTCGTCGGCGCTGTCGTCGTTGAGGATCGCCACCAGGGTCATGTTCTTTTTGTAGTCCACGTTGCACAATTTCTGCATCTTGGCGTGGGGCATGGCGGTCCGGGAAAACATGTAGCGCTGAAAAATGGTTTTCCGGGAAAGGCTGTAGAACATTTCCTTCAGCATCGCCTCGTCGGTGGGTTTTACCGGGCGATAGAAAATCTGCTGATCGGCGCGGTTGGTCTGGGTGGTTTCGTATTCGTGCGGATAACGGGCCTTGGGCACCAGAATCTGATCGGCGTAAACCAGGCGGCGCTTTTTGGCCTGGTTCAGCAGCTCTTCCCGGAAATCCGGATGGGCAATGTTGATGAGGGCCAGAGCCCGCTCGCGCACACTTTTGCCCCATAAATCGGCCACCCCGTATTCGGTTACCACGTAATGCACGTCCCCGCGGGTGGTTACCACCCCGGCCCCCAACTGCAGGGAGGGCACAATGCGGGACACCCGGCCGTTCTGGGCGGTCGAGCGCAGGGCGATAATCGGCTTGCCTTCCAGGGAACGAGCCGCGCCCCGCACAAAATCCACCTGCCCTCCGATCCCGCTGTAAAAATGGTGCCCGATGGAATCCGAGCAGATTTGCCCGGTCAGGTCTACCTCCAGGGCGGCATTGATGGCTACCATTCGGTCGTTGCGGGCGATAACCATAGGATCGTTGGTAAACAGACTGGAGCGAAATTCGAAGATGGGATTGTTGTCGATGTATTCGTAAAGGCGCTGGGACCCGAAGCAAAAGCTGGCCACGATTTTGCCGGGCAGGAGGGTTTTTTTGCGCCCGTTGATCACCCCGCTGTCGATCAGGTCGATCACCGCATCGGTGAGCAGTTCGGTGTGCACCCCCAGATCGCGCTTGTGGGTAAGGGCCATCATCACCGCGTGGGGAATATTGCCGATCCCGGTTTGAATGGTGGAGCCGTCCTCCACCAGGCTGGCCACGTTGCGGCCGATTTCGCGCTCGATCTCGTCCGGCTCTCCGGGGAAGGATTCCGGGATATCGCTGCTGACGTCCACCACGTAGTCGAGGTTGTTGATGTGGATGAAGCTGTCCCCCAGCACCCGGGGCATTTTTTCGTTAACCTCGGCAATCACCACATCCGCGCTTTCCGCGGCGGCCTTTACGATATCCACCGAAACCCCGAAGGAGCAGAATCCGTGATGGTCCGGCGGGGAAATCTGGATCAGGGCCGCATCCAGTCCCAGGCGACGGGTGCGAAACAGCCGGGGAATTTCCGAGAGAAAAACCGGGGTGTAGTCGGCCCGTCCCTCCCCGACCGCCTTGCGCACATTGGCCCCCACAAAAAGGGCATTGTGCCGGAAGGTGTTTTTGAAGTTCTCGTCGGTATAGGGGGCGGAGCCAAGGGTCATCAAATGGATAATTTCCGTGTCGATGATCTCCGCACCGCGCTGGGTGAGGGCTTTAACCAGGCTCTGCGGCTCCGCGGCGCCCGAGCCGATAAAAACGCGGCTTCCCGGGCGAATGGACTGCATGGCGGCCGCCGCCGAAACGATTCTCTTTTGATATTTTTCGCGCCAGTCAGGATCGAAAAAAGGCATTTTTTTCTCCAATATGAGGGATACCGGGCCACCAGGCCTCTCTTCAATTTAGCCCTTTTGGCGCGGGCCTGCCACAGGATTAGAATTTAGGGGCCATGGGCGACCGTGGCAGATCTCAATTGTCGGTGAGGGAGGCTTCCCGTCCGACCGTTAAAACCGGCACCGGCGAGGTGCGCACCACCCGTTCGGTTACACTGCCGATCAGGAGGTGGTCCAGTCCGCTCAGTCCCTTGGTGCCCATCAAAATAAGGTCGGCTCTTTCATCCCGGGCAAAATTGACGATCTCTACCGAAGGCCGTCCCTCCAGCACCCGAAAATCATCATCTTCCGCCTCTTTGCCGGCAAATCCGATCAGGTTTTTCAGGGAGCGATCCTTGAGATCGGGATCCAGAACGAAGACCGAGTTAACGTTGGCGGCGCCGTAGGCGGGGTGAAGCTGTTGATTGATGACGTGGACGAAGCTGATGGCGGCATTATAGGTTTTGGCCAGCACCCGGGCGCTTTTAACCGCCACAGTGGCGTGAGCGGAAAAATCCACCGGCACCACGATTCGGGCAATACTGTCCTGGCGCAAACCTTTCTGGACGGTTAACACCGGCACCGGAGAGAGCCTCACCACCCGTTCGGCGACGCTGCCGAAAACCAGGCGGCGCAATCCCCTTTCGCCATGGGTTCCGATAATCACCAGATCGCAGGGATGCTGCCCGACGTATTCCAGAATGGCCTCGGCGGCGCTGATGCTGCGCACCATTTCGGACTCGATTCGCACGTGCGGACCCCCTCCGGCGGCATCCATTTTTTCCTGCAGGCGTTTGAAGCCGCTTTCTTCCTTGCGCTGCACGTATTTTTCGTAGAGGTCCATGTGCTCCTTCTCGTCGGGCTCCTGCTGAAAAAGCACCACCGCGTGCAGCAATTTGATGTCCGCCCCGAACTTTTTAGCGAGCATCAGCCCGTGTTCCACGGCGCGATCGGAAAATTCGCTGAAATCGACCGGAATTAAAATGTTTTTGATCTTCATGGCCTTCTCCTTCGTGAATAGTTGCCGTCCTGCGAGGGACCCTGCTGTAATTTCATACAAACTTCCCGCCAAGACAATGCATATTTTTAAATAGCTAATTATTAATAGTTTAAGCGCAAAAAACCTGCAAGGAAAAAGGGCCCTATCTGCCACAGATATCCGGCTGGGGGAACACCTGCTTCCTAGATGTATTATAAACACGAAATTACGCCGGGCAAAAATTTCAGGCCCGGTCACTTTGTGGCAGGGAAGGGCAAAACCGGTTAACACCTTGATTTTTTTTTGCTTTTACAACTTTTTTTGCGGAAAAAACATCATAAATCATTTATATTTGAAGAGTTTAGATTCGTTGGCAGGTATTTTTTTGCCGGATCTTTCTCAATGACGTCAGGCATGAACGGGTAAAATCGATAGCGGCGAGCATATTGATCGGTCTCATTAAATCCGGGGAGACACGGATGGGAAAGCATATTTTTTTCGGATTGGCAATGGCACTTCTGCTTCTGGCGGGAGCGGGCTGCAGCAGCAGCCGGCAGGGGGCCAGCTTCGACACCAAACCGGCGACTTTCCGCCAGGTGGACGACCACCTCAAGAGCATGCGCGAGGCTTACGCAGCCGGCAATGTCGGTGATGCCCGCCAAGCCCTGCTGATGGCCCTGGCGGCTCTGGACCTGAAAGGCCTGCGCACCCACGCCGAAAAAGTGGCCTTTCTGAACGACCGGGACGGAGATCCCCGGGACGGACGCACCCTCTACAGCTATGCCCAGGAACTGCTGACCTCCGAGGAATTTTACGGCACGCCGACCGCCCTGGCTCCCCTCCCCGGCGAAGACAGCGATGCCGCCGGCAAAGAACCTGCCCAGGGTGAAATCGCCAGCCTGGACGAAGGGGCTGTGGCCGCCCCCCTTCCCGAGAAAGTGGATGATCCCCGCTCCAGCGACGGCGGTTTCGGGCGAGACCTGCACTCCTTTATCCAGGACGAAATCCGCAAGGTGGCGGTGCACATGGGCGAGGATGAGGATTTCGAGCTGCCGGAAGATTTTGTGGCGGAAATCGAATTCTATATCAAAAATTTTCAGAGCAACGAAACCTACCGCAAATTTTTTAATCAGGCTATTCGCCGCTCCCGCAAATACATTCCCGCCCTGCGGGAGATCTTTACCGAAAAGGGATTCCCGGAGGAAATTCTCTATCTGGCCTTTATCGAATCCGGCTTTAACCCTACCGCCTACAGCCGTTCCCATGCCGCCGGGATGTTCCAGTTTATCAAATCCACGGGACGGCTCTACGGTCTCTCGCAGGGCGGGTCGGACCTGCGCTACTCTCCGGTAAAATCGGCCATTGCCTGCCGGGAATACCTCAACGATCTGCTGGCCGAATTCGGCAGCTTTACCCTGGCCCTCAGTTCCTACAACTCCGGCTCCGGGCGCACCCGCCAGGCCCTTCATCAATTGAATGATTTCCGGGATCGCAGCTTCTGGAATCTTCGCGAGAAGACCACCGTTCTGCACCGGGAAACCCGGGAATACGTTCCCAAAATTTTTGCCGCTATCGTGGCCGGTAAACCGGGCAATGCCGAGCTGTTTGGCTTTACCGATTTGCCCTACCCCGATCCCAATGCCTACCGCATCGTTTATGTGCCGCGCCGCATGTCCTTAAGCACCATTGCCGGCGCCGGGAAAACCGAGGTTCGGGTTTTGCGGGACCTTAACCCGGATCTGGCTTCCTATGCTCAGCATACCCCGGACAAGGTTATCGATTACCCCCTCTTTGTTCCCACCGACGCTTACGAGTCGATCAAAAAATACGTCGGGAACTTCAAACCGGTTAAATCCGCAACGGTGGCCAGCTCCGGGAGCACCGGCAAAAGCAGCGCCCCCAAAGGGCAGTATCGGGTTAAGCGGGGGGACACCCTCTCCGAGATCGCCCGGGACCACCGCACCAGCATCGCCAGCCTGCAGTCTCTCAATCCTTTTCTGGCCAGCCGCGGGCTCCGGGCCGGTGACCTGCTGACCGTTGACGGCAGCCCCACGGGCAGTGCCACCACCCATCTGGTGCGCAGCGGGGAGTCCCTTTCCACCATCGCCTCCCAATACAAGGTCAGCGTGAAACAACTGCAGCAGTGGAACAACCTCAAAAACACCCGGATTTACAAGGGCCAGAAGCTGGCCATCAGGAGTGAGAAGGCCGGCAGCAGTGCGGACAATCCGCAGATCGCCCGGGTCGCCACCCCGGTGGGATCCGCCACCCGCCTCAATAAGGCCCACATCCGCCAGCAAATCCGCAAGGGAGAAAATTTCACCTACCGGGTTGGCTCGGGCAATACCCTGGGCGGAATCGCCAACATGTTTGGGGTTCAGGTGGCGGAAATCCAGAACTGGAACGGGATTGAAAACGGCCAGTTGCGGGTAAACCAGCGCATCAGCATCAATTCCGGGCGGACCTTTCACGTTTACAAATACAAGGTGCGCAAAGGCGATACTTTGGAGTCCATAGCCCGGGATTTCGGCACCGACCTGGACACCCTCTGCTACGCCAACGGGTTGAAGGAAAATGCCGGGGCTACCCCGGGCAAGGAGCTGACCATTTACGGCTTTTCCCGCAACGCCTCCGAATAGAGGGTCAGGGTCAGGGGTATTGGACCGGCGAAGCAAAACGCCCTGGCGATCCCGGGAGAATTGACAAAGGTCACACTTTATTTGCGGATCACTGGGGAAATTTTCCCGCATTCCATCGTATGAAAGTGAAACTCAACAAAATGAGGAGCGAAAACGTGAAGCAATTTATCGTATATGGTCTTATTGGCGCCATGTTATTGGGTTGTTCCAGTTGGAGCAACGCCGGTAAGGGTGCGGCAATCGGCACCACAACCGGTGGGGTGGTCGGCGGGGTCATCGGCAAGCAAGCCGGCAATACTGCCCTGGGCGCCATTCTCGGGGCTGCCATCGGCGGGGCCGCCGGGGCTTATATCGGTCGCCAGATGGACAAGCAGGCCGAAGAAATCCGTGAGGACATCGACGGCGCGCGCATCGAACGGGTTGGCGAAGGCATCAAAATCACCTTCGACAGCGGTATCATGTTCGACGTCAACAAATCCGATCTGAAAGGGGAAGCGGAAACCAATCTCGCCAAATTGGCCACCATCCTCAACAAATATCCCGATACGGAAATTTTGCTGGAAGGCCATACCGACAACACCGGTGCGGAAGATTACAACATGGCTCTCTCCGAGCGTCGCGCTCAGCACGTTGCGGATTATCTGCGTGCCCAGAGCGTCGGCAGCGGGCGCCTGATCATCAAAGGTTATGGTGAAGTTCAACCGGTAGCCGATAACGAAAGCGCCGAAGGGCGTCAGCTGAACCGCCGGGTGGAAGTGGCTATTTATGCCAACGACAAACTCAAGAATGAAGCGCAGAAGCAGGCCGGCTAGACTTCTTCCGGCATTATCATTTTGCAGATGCCGCCCGGAATTTCCGGGCGGCATTTTTTTTGCCCGGGTTGTTACTAACTGACGTTAAACGCGAGAAGCGATTTCCGGACCATTAACCGCGAAAT
>JAGRBF010000148.1:20963-22458 GCA_020434205.1 Calditrichota bacterium
GAAATCGCGAAAACTGAAACCGAACTGATCTAACCCGGCAGCGGAAAAATGCCCGTCCTGCGGTTATCCACGGATAAACCTGGAATAGTGGTCTACTGTCGCTCCTTAAAACAGATGTGGCGCAGAAGTTTCGTGTTAGGCAAAAAACTAAACACATTAATTCTTCGCGGTTTAGCGGTTTCGCGGCTCAATAACAAAAACGGGTTTAGTTGCGTAATATGAGTTACTAACCTCGATGACCCGCCTATCAATACAAATTCCATAAGTCCGGAAAATTGCGCACCAGGGAATCGGCAATGGCCCGCAGGTAGGGAGGATTGTCCCCCTCTCCCCAGCTGAAAGGAATATCCGGGGCTTCTTCCTGAAAAATGGTGCTGTAAAAAACGCTGGCGGCCAGGTAAGCGCCGGAAGCGCTCTGGTGGTTATTGTCGGTAAGATACAGATCTCCCTCGTATCCGTTGACGATGGCGGTGTACCAGGCCCAGCCCACCGGGGCGGTGGCAATGTCATTTTCGTTGACCACCCGGATGGTCTCGTTATACAGGGCAGTCTGCATCTCCTGGTAGTCCATCTCACCGCCGGGAATCGACAGCAGGCCGTTTTTGTAGGCCCAGGGCATCATGTAAATCACACAGGTTTGCGGGTTGTTCTCCTTGATGATCTGGCGAAATTCGATCAGATAGGGAATGATCATCGGGTGCCATTCCTCCCGGGACAAAAATGCCGCGTTGCCCTGCAAAATAATATAATCCCAATTCCTTTCCCGGATTTTCGCCAGGGTTCCCTCACTCGCAATATGGCGGTAGAGCCGATATCCGCCGATACTGCGTTTTTCCGCATAAACCGGCTTTCCCGCCTCCGCGGCAAAAGCATTAAAAATATCCACCAAATCGTTACCGTAATAGGACAAATAACTGCTGCCGATAAACAGAATCTGGCATTCACGACAATCGGGCCGGGCGTTATCCGGGTCGCTTTCCACCAGGGGTTGGTCATCGTCCCCGCAGGCGCTGAGGGCCATCATCAGAGAAACAGCCCAAACCACACGCCACCACATTCGCCTGTTGCCGCCGCGCATACCTTTGCCCCTTCCGGAATCATAAAATAAAAAGACTGCGATCATTAATACCCCGGATTGCGCGGATTGCTATCTTTTTTGAAATATTGATGCTTTTGGGTTCGGGTGGGCGGTTTTTGCGCACAATCCGGTGCAAGAAGGGGGTGACAAAAAAACAAAAAATTTTCTAAGGTCAATAAAAACAGTTAAATAAATAGCAGTCGCTTGAAATGGCACTAACTTTGCAAAAGTCATTTGCAGCAAAGCAATATCATTTCTCCTCCATGAACAAAATAGCCAGCGCAGGATGCCTGGCTATTTTGTTTTAGGGCCTTCCCCGTTCCATCTTTGCCCCTCCCTTTCAGAGCGTCAAATATGCTATGTTTTGTTCGTCATCCCGGCAATCTTAAGGTCGGGATCCATCGGGACGTTGGGTAT
>JAGRBF010000021.1:0-4868 GCA_020434205.1 Calditrichota bacterium
AGTGAGAAGCGAGAAGCGAGAAGCGAGAAGCGAGAAGCGAGAAGCGAGAAGCGAGAAGCGAGAAGCGAGAAGCGAGAAGCGAGAAGCGAGAAGCGAGAAGCGATCAGCGATCAGCAATCAGCATGGAACTTTGAACTTTGCCCAACTCAGCGGCGTAGCAAAAAGCAACCGCAACAAAAGGAGATTTTTATTCATCATCGCTACCGCATTTATTAATTTTTCGGGATATCCACGGACGCAGATGCGCCTTAAGCAGGAGCTATAATGAGCAAATCCAGAATTTTATGGGTCGATGATGAAGTTGAATTTCTCCAACCGCACATTCTCTTTCTTCAGGAAAAAGGCTACGAGGTCGAAACGGCCACCAACGCGGAGGACGGTCTGCAGATGATCGACCAGTCTCCCTTCGATCTGGTGTTGCTGGACGAAACCATGCCGGGCCTGGACGGTCTGACCGCCCTCGGGGAGATCAAGAAGAAAAAGCCGGGGCTGCCGGTCATCATGATCACCAAAAATGAGGCGGAGAGCCTCATGGAAGATGCCATCGGGGCTCAGATCAACGACTACCTCACCAAGCCGGTCAACCCCAGCCAGATCCTGCTGGCCGCCAAAAAAATTCTGGAAGCGCGCAATATTTCCCAGAAAAAACTCACCCGGGATTACACCCAGGAACTCAACAAAATCAATGTCCAGTTGATGGGCAACGTTTCCCCCAACGACTGGATCGACATTTTCCGCAAGCTGTGCACCTGGGACGTGGAACTGGACAGCGTGCAGGATCGCGACCTGCGGGAGATACTCTACGACCAGCGGCGCGAGTGCAACGTGGAATTCGGCAAATACGTGGAGCGCTACTATCAGAGCTGGGTTGCCGATCCCCCGGAGGAGCGCCCCACCCTCTCCAGCGACATCGTCAAGCAGTATATTTATCCGGAGCTCAGCAAGGGCAAGAAGGTGGTGATGATTATCATCGACTGCATGCGCCTGGACCAATGGCTGACCCTGGAGCGCTTTTTTTACCCGTATTTCAACATTAAAAAAGATTATTACTTCAGCATTTTACCGACCGCAACCCCATTTTCCCGCAACGCCATTTTCAGCGGGCTTTTCCCCAGCGAACTGGAGCGCCGCTATCCGGAAATGTGGGCCCAGGGCGAGGACGATGACCACAGCCGCAACCGCCACGAAAACGAACTGCTCTTTGATCAGCTGCGGTTGTTGGGACTCAAACTGCCCCAGGAACCCAAATACAGCAAGATCATCAACGCCAACGAAGGGCGGCAGCTGGAAAAAAACCTGGATGCCTATCTGGACAGTCCCATGCTGAGCATCGTGGTCAACTTTGTGGACATCCTGGCCCACAGCCGCTCCGATCTGCCCATCCTCAAACAAATTGCCCCGGACGAGGCCTCCTACCGATCCCTGACCGCCTCCTGGTTCGAGCATTCCAGCATCTACAATATTTTTCAGAAGCTGGCCGAAAAAGACGTGACCATCTTTGTGACCAGCGACCACGGCAGCATCCGCTGTATGCGCGGCACCAAGGTGCTGGGAGACCGGGAAACCTCCACCAACCTGCGCTACAAATACGGTCGCAACCTCAAGGCGGACAACAAACACGCCTACTTCATCCAGAATCCGCTGGACGGGGGATTGCCGCGCAGCAAATTCAACATCAACTACATCATCGCCAAAGAAGACTATTACTTCGTCTACCCGACCAATTACAACAAGTATCTCTCCTACTACCGGGACAGCTTCCAGCACGGGGGCATATCCCTGGAGGAGATGGTGCTGCCCATTGTTCGGCTGGACCCCAAATAGGACGCCATGACCTCTGATTATGCCTTAACGCCGCCGGATTCGGCGGCTCTACGAGTGGTGGAAAGCGCTTCTCCGGCGGATACCGCCAATCTGGCGGTGTCCCTGACCCGGGAGATTCCTCCCGGATCGGTAATCTGCCTGTACGGCAACCTGGGCAGCGGCAAAACCCACTTCAGCAAGGCCTTTTGCCGGGCCTGCGGGATTCTCGGGGAAGCCACCAGCCCCTCCTTTACGGTTATCAACGAATACGCCACCGCAGGGGAGCTGATGCTCTACCACTTCGATTTCTACCGGATGACCCACCCGGCGGAGCTGGTAAATCTGGGTTTGGAGGATTATTTCCACGAGGAGAGTATTGCGCTGATCGAATGGCCGGAGCAGGTGCGCGACTATCTGCCGCGCGATCGTTGGGAAATTTATTTTGAGGCGGATCCGGCCCGGCCGGAATGGCGGCGGATCCGGGTTTTTCATTTGGACGGCCGGTAGATCCACGGCGCGCCGTGAACCTACCGGCGCGCCGTGAATCTACCGGCACCGATCGCTGGGGACCCGGTAAGCCCGTTTTCCATCCACAATGGTATGGCCTTCGCCATTCATGGAAATGGGGTGGTAAGAGGTTTCCCCGCTTTTGGCGGACTCCAGCACCAGATTGACCTCGTTGCCGATCATTTCCACCCGCCAGCGTCCCACGTCCTCGCTGGAATCGTCCGAGTAGGCGCTGGCGTTATAGCCGGTGCTAAACCCGCCGTCTACCGACATGTTGTTGTTGCTGGAATAGGCATAGCTGCCGTCGCTGCAAAGATGCAGGCTTTCCTCCGAACTCCCCCCAACGTATGCACCATCCAGGCCGCCGCTGTAATAGCTGCTCATGCGTTTGAGCATGGTGCCGACCAACAACTCCTGCCAGCGCTGCAGCTCCGGACCGCTCTGGGGCGGAAAAAAAACGGTGCTGCCCACCAGTTGATTCAGCACCCCTTCAAAATAAGCGGCCTGATCGGCCGGCCCGCCGAAGAAATACACCACCCCGTTGCCGGGTTTGCCGATAACCGCGATGGCCCGTCCCACGTATCCGCCGCTGGTGTAATTGAGCTTCAGGGTATTGGCGCTGCGCACCGGCGCGCCGTCGGGCATCATCACCACCCCATCCCCAAGATCCTGCGGGGTGTTGAGCAACGCCTCCGCCTCCTGAAGGGTGGCCTTGCCGCGCATTATCACCAATCCCACCCCGGCCTTGCTGTTGGAACCGAGGACAAAAGCCCCGGCGCCCTGGGGCATGGCCCCCAACCAATCCGGCGGCAGTTGGAAGGACACCCCGGAATTGGCCAACTGCACCGCACTGCCGGTGGGATACTGCTGACCGATGGCAATTTCCCGGGCTCCGGCGGGTGCAGAGGCGGCGTTTCTGGCCGTTTGGGCAAAGGCCTGGGCAAACAGTAACATCAACATCAGGACCAATGAGGGTGATCGTCGCATGTATTTCTCCAGATGGGGCATGGGCGCATCCGCGGATCCGCAAAGGCGCAATGGTTTTTTCCGGTTTTTGAAAAAGGTAGGCAGGAAAATGCAGGGGCGCCCCACATGATAATGCGGGCTACAAACGCGCCATCAAATAGCGGTATAGATCCACCATGGCCCGGATATCGGCCTTGTGCACCGTTTCGTCCGGGGAATGTACGTTGCTTTCGGGAGCCCCCACAAAACACCAGTCGATCGGATAGGGAATTTTGCCGAGATGGTTGCCGTCGCTGCCGCCACTGCTTTCCACCTCAACCTGATGGGCAATGCCGCTTTCCCGGGCCAGGGCAAAAATCCGGTTCACGTACTCGCGCCGCGGAAGGCCGCGATCCCGCACGGTTATCGCCACCCCGCCCCCGGCGCGCACCCCTTCGGTAACCCAGGTGATGTCCGAGATCAGGGCCTGGCGAACCCCGTATTCTTCATACAAAAAACGGCCGGCAAAACGGGCGCTGCTGCTGCCCACTTCCTCGCAGCAGGTGAAGGCAATAGCTCCGTTTTCCAGATCTTCGGCCACCTGCAGGGCGTTCCAGATCCCCAGGCGGTCATCCAGATAACAACAGCGGACTTTATCGTCGCTCTCCCGGAAATCAGGCCGGTAGCTCAGCGCGGTTCCCGAGTCTATCTCGCGCTCACAATCGTAGATCAGCGGGGGGAACTGGTCGCCTTCCAGGTCTTCCTGGCTGTTGAGCACCAGAGAACACAGCAGCGGCCCTTGGGAGTCCTCCCCGACCAGCGCCGTTCCGGTTCCCGCTTTCGGCCCGCCAACCTTCACAACCTCCCGGCCGTAACGCACCATATACCCCACGCTGTCCTGATGGGCATAAATGGCGGTGCGCGGTTTTCCGAAGATCAGGATGATGTTGTTCTGGAACTCCGGGCCGGCATGAACCACCGGCCGCACCTTCCAGGAATCCTGGCGGGTTTGAATATAATTGAGCAAAAAATCGCGAACCCGGGCCTCGTCGCCGGAGATCCCGGGGATGGCGCACAGCTCCCGAAGCAGTGAAAAATCCATGTAATCAGACTTTCCGGAGGTTTTTGAATTTGTAATCGAGGGTCTTGTTCCAATCTGCGACCTGATCCTCAACCCGGGCAAAAAGGGCATCCAGGTCCCCGGAAACGGTGACGGACTTTATTTTGTCGCCCTGGGCGATGCTGTCCACCACATCCTGATCGGCCGGCCCCTGCACCCGGCCAAATACGGTGTGGCGCATATCCAACCAATCGGTCGGCACATGGGTGATAAAAAACTGGCTGCCGTTGGTACCCGGTCCGGCATTGGCCATGGATAGAATTCCCGGTCCGTCGTGGGTGAGGCTGGCATCAAATTCGTCCTCAAAGGTATAACCGGGACCGCCGGTGCCGGTGCCCAGCGGACATCCGCCCTGAATCATAAAATCGTTGATCACCCGGTGAAAATTCAATCCGTCGTAATATCCACGCCGGGCCAGATTGGCAAAATTGGCCACGGTCAGCGGGGTTTTTTCGGCATACAAATCGATATTGATGGTACCTTTGCTGGTTTC
>JAGRBF010000021.1:4935-9583 GCA_020434205.1 Calditrichota bacterium
CAACAAAATACCCCCTTAACCCCCGCGATCCAATGGCCTTTTCAATTGTGTTTGAATTCATTGGACCTTTCCCTTATTTTCGAATCAGCTTCTTTTCCAACCAAACCTTAGCCCGGGGAATCCGCCATGATCCATATTATCGATCTCCATTTTAAACATCTCGCCCAAACCATCGCCTCATTCCTGATAGAAACCAGCGACGGCCCCGTTCTGGTGGAGACGGGTCCCCATTCGACCTTTGCCAACCTGAAGAAAGGGGTCGAGAAGGCCGGTTTCACCATTGATGAGGTCCGGCATGTCTTCCTGACCCATATTCACCTGGATCATGCCGGAGCAGCCTGGGACCTGGCCGGGCGCGGGGCGACCATTTACCTGCATCCCTTTGGCCAACGGCACATGGCGGATCCCTCCAAGCTGATGGAATCGGCCCGCCGCATTTATCAGGATCAAATGGATTCCCTGTGGGGGGACATGCGCGCCATCGACGAGGCCCGCCTGCACCCCACCGAACACGGCGAAACCATCACTGTAGGTAACCGCACTTTTCAGGCCCTGCACACCCCCGGACACGCCGTTCACCACATTGCCTGGCAAATGGGCGGCACCATTTTTACCGGAGATGTAGCCGGGGTAAAAATCGCCAGCGGACCGGTGGTACCGCCCTGCCCGCCCCCGGACATCAATCTGGAGGATTGGAAACAGTCCCTGGCACTCCTGCGCGGAGAAAATCCGGCCAAATTGTATCTCACCCATTTCGGCATCGTGGAGAATTACGATCCCCATTTCGATTATCTGGAACGCGAGATGGATGCCTGGGCCAACTGGATGAAGCCGCATTTTGATGCGGGGGAAACGCCGGACGAGATCACCCCGGCTTTTGTGGATTTTGTGGAAGAACGTCTGACCGGCGGCGGGATGGCCAAAGCCGATCTGCCCCTTTACGAAGCCGCCAACCCCTCCTGGATGAGCGTGGCCGGGCTGCTGCGCTATTGGAAGAAAAAAACGGCCTGAAGCACGCGGGCGGGATTTATTCCCGCCCCAACGGTTCCTGCTTCTTCAGCCATTTCAGGGCCCCCTCTTTATCCTCAAATTTCCCGTCCAACTGGGCTTCGAAGGCCAGGTTGAGAAGCTGTCCCATCTGCGGTCCGGCCGGGATACCCATTTCCATAAGGTCCCGCCCCCTCAGAATCGGATGCGGCTGGCTGTCTGCCAGACACAGTTCCTCGGCCAGTTGCTGCCAAACGGCGGCAGGGTCTGCGGGCGGCAAGGGCGGCCGCCCGGCATAATCGGCGCGAACCAGCAGGCGCCATTCGCGAATGGTGGCCGGGGCAAGGCGGGCCGCCAAACGGCGCACCACTCTCGGGGAAGGAGATTTACGGCGGGAAATGCTGAGGTGGGCCATGTGCTCGGCGACCAGGGGCAGCACCCGTTCCACGATGCCGTGCGGAGCCATTACCTGATAAAAAAAATCCCGGGCCAACTGCCGGCCGACCCCGGCGTGGTCGGGAGAAACCCAACGCCCCTGGCGGTCCCGCACGGTGGTGGCAGGCTTGCCGCAGTCGTGAAGCAGGGCCGAGAACATCAGCACCTGGCGATCCTCTGCGGCAATTTCATTATCCCGGCAAAATTGCGCCGCTGCGGCAACCACGTGGCCGGTGTGGGTCCAGACGTCCCCTTCGGGATGCCATTCCGCCTGCTGGGGCACCCCGACCATCGCTGCCAGAACCGGAAAATGCTTCAGCCATTCGCTTTCCAGCAAAATTGCCAACCCCTGCCCGGGGAAATCTCCGCCGGTCCATTTGGCCCACTCCCCCCACAGGCGCTCCCGGGAGAGGGTGGCAAACTCGTTGGCGATATTGCGGCACATGGAAACCGTATCCGGCGCCATTGCCAGATCGAAGCGGGCCGCGAACTGCATGCCCCGCAGCACCCGCAAGGGGTCCTCGGAAAAAGCGGAGGAGGTGGCCCGCAGGATTTTGCGGCGCAGATCCGCCTCTCCCCCAAAGGGATCGAGGATCCGCCCCTCAAAGTCCATTCCCATGCTGTTGATGGTAAAGTCGCGACGGGCCGCCGCTTCGGCAAAGTCCATTTCCGGATCCGGGGTTACCTCGAAACCGCGATGCCCCCGGCCTTTTTTGCGCTCCCGCCTGGGAATGCTCACATCCAGATGGGGACCGATTTTGGCAATGCCAAAGTCCGCCCCCACCAGATTCACCGGAAAATGCGGGGAAAGGGCCGCCTTGATTTCGTCATAACTGAGGCCGTAGACCTCGATATCGAGATCCTTGCTGTCGATGCCGAGCAGTTGATCGCGAACATACCCACCCACCAGCAGGCAGCGGGATGCCCCGGCATCTTCCAGCAGGGTGGCGACCCGCCGGGCAGTTTCCCAGACCCGGTTTTTCATAAGCGTTTTCCGGTTAACCGACTTCCACAACCTCAATATCGAAACGCAGCACGGAATTGGCGGGGATAGGTCCCTGGTCCCGCGGTCCGTAGGCCAGGTAGGAGGGAATCAGCAGGGTTCCTTTTCCGCCCTGGTTAAACAGGGCGATGCCTTCGTCCCACCCGCGGATCACCCTTCCCATTCCCAGAGGAAACTGGATAGGCTGTCCCCGCTCGAAGGAGGAGTCGAAAACGGTGCCGTCCAGGAAAGTACCTTTGTAATGCACCTTAACCTCTTGTCCGGCGCTGGCCCGCGGGCCGCCGCCCTGGGCTTCCACGGCGTAGCTCAGGCCGGATTCCGTGATCTGCACCTGCAGACCTTCCTTTTTGGCGTAACCGGCGATGATCTCCATATCGGTTTCCAGACGCGCCTTGCCCTCCGCCGCCTGAGCTTCCGCTTCCTGCTGAGCTTCCTTAAGCATCTCCTGATACGTTGCATCCGGGATAACCCCCAACACCTCGATTTCGAAGGCCAGCGGGGTATCGGGGGGGATCACATCGCCGGCGCCCTGTTTACCATAGGCCAGAGCCGGGGGAATGTAGAGGGTGCCTTTGCTGCCGGCCCGGAAAAGGGGAATGCCTTTTTCCCAGCCGGGGATTACCTGGCCTTCCCCAACCTGAAAGATAAAAGGATGGTCGCGCGGGATAGACGAATCAAAGACCTTGCCATCCAGAAATTTGCCGGTGTAATGGACCACCACATGTTCGGTTTTTTGGGGAAGCGGACCGTCGCCTTCTCTTTCCACGGTATAAAAAATGCCGTCCGGTCCGTTCTGAGCGTTGTCGATGCCTTTTTCTTGCAGATGCGCTTCAATACTGATCATCAAATTCTCCCTTGAGGGTAAGTAAAGTTATCATTTAAGGTCTTGCAGAAAGGGGTTGCCGGCCCGTTCGGCCCCGATGGTGGTGGCCGGTCCGTGGCCGGGCAGAATGCGCAGATCATCGCCGAGGGGCAACAGCTTGTCCCGGATACTGGCCATCAGCACCTCGTAGCTGCCGCCGGGGAGGTCGGTGCGCCCGATACTGCCCAGAAAGAGCACGTCCCCGCTGATCATCAAACGATCCTCTTCACTGTAGAAGCACACGCTGGCCGGAGAATGGCCGGGGGTGCTGATCACCTTCAGTTCGCTGTTGCCGAAGCGCACCACATCCCCTTCGACCAGCACCTGCCCGGCTTCCGGCGAGGGAGCGCAGGTTACCCCAAACATCTGGCCGAGTTGCGGAGCGGATGCCAGAACCCCTTCCTCCCCTTTGGGAATGGTCAATTCCAGTCCGTAGGTTTCCGCGACAAAACGATTGCCGAAAACATGGTCGATGTGGCAGTGGGTGTTCAGGAGCAGCACCGGCTTCAGGTGGTGTTCCCGGATAAAGGTGCTGAGCAGTTTTTCCTCTTCCGGGGTGCTGCAACCGGGATCGATGACGGCGCATTCTCCGCTTTCGTCCCAAACGAGGTAGGTATTTTCCGCGAAAGGATTGAGGGTCATTTTTTTGGTTTGAATCATGCTTTGGCTGAACTTTCCTGGCGACGAATTATGGGGTTCCGGGATTGGGATTATTTGGAAATTCATCCGTTAACATAGGAAAGGGCAGGTTCCTTTTCCAAACCCATTTACGATTTGCCGTTTTTCGAGGGCGAGGTGCGAAAGGGGAAAACGTGCCGTCGGCCGGGGCGGCAGCGCTCTGTTTCAGGCATTGCCGGGCCGGATGGTGTCGCGGGTTTTTTTGGGCAGGCTGGACAGGATCAGTTCATAGGATTGGTCGATCATGCCCCGGATTTCCTTGCGGGGAATAGAACCGTTCAGGGTGATGGTGTTCCAGTGGCGTTTGTTGAGGTGATACCCGGGGCGGATTTCCGGGTAGCGCTCCCGCAGAAACTCGGCCTGATCGGGATCGCATTTGAGGCTGATCTCCAGGGGAGTCTGTTTCCAGGCCACCAGGGCGAACATCTTCCCGCCGACCTTGAACACCAGCACGTCCGGGCCAAAGGGAAGCTCCTCGGCTGCCCCGGCCTTGGCAAAGAGATAATCTCGCAGCGTGTCCAGATCCATACATTCTCCCCACGGATAAGAACCTGACCGACAGGACCCCACAATACCAAGAAAAAGAGATTTCTTTTCTTGGTATCCGGGGGTCTGCGCGCCCCGGCGGTGAATTTAAAAGCTATACCACCAAACCACTACGTTACCAATCCGCCAAGCGACCC
>JAGRBF010000149.1:0-11958 GCA_020434205.1 Calditrichota bacterium
AGAGGGTTTTCAGGGAGTCGTCCTCAGCGTTAATGAGAACAATCTTCACTTTTTCGGGAATATTGCCCTCGAAACTGTGCAATGCCTCGCGCAGACCGGGGAATTCATCCATCAACAACGCTTCATCCTCGCTGTCGTCCCAGGTAAAAACCCGGTATTTGGGAGGTTCGCTTCGGAAGAGGGGGAGGTCGAAAGCCAGCTCTTTTTCACCGGACTTTTTGGCTTCTCCGAGAGAGGCGGCCTGAACCACATAATAGCCCGATTCCACGTGCTTGTGGTAATACGCCGGGTGTTTTTTGCCGATGGCGATGATCTTTTCGGTCAGTTCTTCCCGGGAATCCGCGCTCACAATAAAGGCGTTATCCGCTTTGGCGAAGGAAAAGTATTTTTTCAATGGCTTCCGTTTTTCTGGCTAAAATACGGGCTTTTGTTGTGAGAGTCAATCCATAGAAAACTGCTGATTTTTTTTGATTTTCTCTGAGAAGAGCTATTGTTGGTTACACATTCATTTCATATATTCGAACGTTTGTCACACACTGGCTTAGCATATTCCTCTTCCAACACTGATAATCGGCATTCATCATATAGCGTTTATTAAACCTGTACATGAAAAAGATGATCGAAGAAGTCTGTTTTGCTTATCCTACCTTTGTTCTAGAAAATCGGCAAAAAGTCCTAAACCACCTCAACCGTTCATTTACCATCATGGAGGAGACATCACAAGATAGGCTATGTATTTGAGGTCTATGTCGTAATTGCTACTCCTGTAAGCCGACCTAAAATCTCAACGGCTTACCCAATCATTCTCACCATTCTTGTTGGAGGAATTCATGAGAAGAATTACTGCACTGTTGTTTTTTGTGCTGTTGCTGCTCAATTCGCTTTTCGTCTTTGCTGAAACAGAGGCACAAGCGGATGCGCGTCAACAAAACACCAGCCGGCATTCGGTTGAGCGGGCTCCCATGTCCGTTTCAAAAGCGAAAGGCCCGGTTTATCAGGTTCCGGCCACCAATCCGCTCGCAGTTGGCGGGGTTGCCTACGGACAGAATGCTCAAACCGACGCTTGGCTTCGCATTTCCACCCTCAACCCGAGTGGAGCAACTACCCTGGGGAATACGGGGGCAGGCTCCTATTACGGAGGGGATTTTGACGACTCCGGACTGTTTGCTGCGGTTGACAACGATCTGGACCGCCTGGTCGTGATCGATACCGCTTCTGGTTTGATAACCGCTGTTGGTACCGCCGGCATCGTTACCGGGGATACCTGGACGGGTCTCACTTACGATGCGACGGATGGCACCTGGTATGCATCCAGCACTAATGGGGTGACCTCCAATTTTTATACGGTTAATCCCGCTACCGGCGCAGCTACCCTGGTTGGCAACAATGCCGCTCTGGCCCTGGTTATTGATATCTCCGCTTCGCCGACCGGCGAAATCTGGGCTCATGACATCGGGTTGGATGCCATCTATGTTATGGACAAGTCCACCTGGGCCGAAACCCTGGTTGGATCCACCGGTTTCGACGCCAACTTTGCCCAAGGGATGGACTTCGACGCGACCTCCGGCGAATTGTACCTGGCTGCCTACAACAACACTGTTAGCCAGGGCGAGCTTCGCCTGGTAGATCAGGCTACCGGTGCTGCTGCGCTTGTCGGCACCCTGGGTGCCGGTACAGGCGTAGAAGTTGGTGCCTTTGGTTTCCCCGGAAGCGCAGCAGATGACGCCGATCCCAATCCCGTTACCAGCGCCGGCGCTTACTCGGATTACACCACCCCGAGCAGCATCAGCCTGACCTGGGATGACCCGACCACCTACTTCAATGGCGATCCCCTCCCGGCATCCGACTTTACGGTCGAGATTTCCCGCGACGGCGCTGCTCTTGCTTCCGTGGCCGGCGGTGTTGGTGCTTATGACGACAACAGCGTCAGCGACGGCACGTTCTACGAATACACCCTGGTTGTTAAAGTTACCGCAACCGACAGTATGAGCACCGAAGCATCGACCGGTTGGACCGCCGGCGGATCCCCGATCCCCAGCGTCCCCATGAGTCTGGCCATTACCGATCCCGGTACCGGTCAACTGCAGGCCAACTGGACCAACCCGTCCACCAATATCGACGGGACCCCGATGGACGACTTCGCCGCCATCAACCTCTACGAAAACGGAACCCTGCTGGCTACCTTTACCCGTGCCACCACGGATACCGGTACTGCAGATTCCGACCTGTTTACCCCCGCGGCAGGCACCAACCTGTATCGCATTACCGCGGTGGATAACGAAGGCGCCGGGAACGAAAGCGCCCAGAGCAACGCCGCTTATTCCCCGATTGGCCTGCCCTTCCAGGATGAATTCCTGGTTGCCGGCGATCCCAATGCCGGTTTCTGGCTGAACGAAACGGCCGACGTGACCGACCTTTGGGCAGTCGACCCGGTTTCCCCGCCCTACACCCTGAATATGGACGGTTTGCCGGACGGCGGCGACCTGGTTACCCTGCTGCCGGTGGATCTGAGCGCCGCCGCAGGAACGGGCGTGGCCCTGTCCTATTGGTACCAGCCCCAGGGTAGCGGGAACGCACCCGAAGTCGGTGACAGTCTGGTTATCGAAGCCCTGAACGACGCCGGCCAATGGGTTATTCTTCGCGCTTATCCCGGAACCCCGGTTGCGCCTTTTGTGAACGAGTTTATCCTGCTGGATAACGAAGGCTCCGGTAGCGGTAGCTTCTTCCACAACGCCTTCCAGTTCCGTTTCCGCAACATCGCTACCGCCAGCACCACCAGTTCTTTCGACAACTGGCTGATCGACAACGTTTTCCTCGGCGTTCCCTCTGCCGATCCGGTTATGGTTGTAGACCCGCTGGTGCTCAGCGACACTGTTCTGGTTAATGGCTCGACGAGCGTTGCATTCACTATCCTCAACGACGTTACACTGCCGGCAACCCTGAACTATACGGTTACTGACGATCCGACCGCCAGCTGGGCCGTTTCCAGCCCCACCGCCGGCGCCCTGGGTCCCTTAGACCAGCAAACCGTAACCGTTGCCCTGGATGGAACCGGCCTGACCGCCGGAACCTACACGGCCAATATCGTCGTGGACAGCAACGACCCGGTTACCCCCAGCGCCACTGTTGCCATTACCTTTGTGGTAGATGACGCTCCGGTGGTTGGGTTCTCCCCGGATTCCATGAGCTTTGGTCCCCTGGATCCCGCTCAAATGGACTCCCTGACCCTGACCATCTCCAATACGGGCGCCGGTCCGCTGGAGTTCACGCTGACCGACGAAGATGTATTTTCGGTTCTCAAGAGCCAGATGCGTCACAAGGATATGCGTCGTTACCCCGACCATTTCTACGGCGTAGACCTGGCCAAAGGCCAACCCGACACCCGTCGCGGCCATCCCGTTGTCGAGGGACAAGGCGGACCGGACAACTTCGGGTACAAGTGGATCGACTCCAATGAGCCCGGCGGTCCGACCTTCAACTGGCGGGATATCTCCGGCAGCGGAACCGCAATCACGCTGACCGACGATTCCTCCTTCCCGCTGACCCTGCCCTGGACCTTCGAGTTCTACGGAGATCCCAAAACCGCCATCTCGATCGGCTCCAACGGTTATCTGACCTTCGGCACAGATGGAACGGACTTTTCCAATGATCCGATTCCCGATACCGAAGATCCCAACGACATTATTGCCGTAAACTGGAACGACCTGAACCCGGCTGCCGGCGGAAGTGTTTACTATCTGCTTACCGGCGATGAGCTGATCGTCCAGTGGGATGGCGTGGTAGACTTTAACACCACCAACCCCAATACCTTCCAGGCTATCATCAATTCCAACGGCACCATGCTCTTCCAATACCTGGATCTGCAAGGTAATACCGAAAGCGTTACGGTAGGCGTGGAAAACTCCGACGCTTCCGACGGTTTGGAAGTGGTATTCGACGCCCCCTATCTGCAAAACAACCTGGCCATTCGCATTGCCGCGGACTCCCCCTGGTTGTCCACCAACCCGGTTTCCGGAACCGTTCCGGCCGGCGGCAGCATGGACGTTCAGGTCGTGGTTAACACCACCGGTCTGCTCGGCGGAGATTATCTGGGCAACGTTCTGATCAACAGCAACGACCCGGTTACCCCGGTTGCCACCCTTCCGGTTCACATGGCTGTTACGGGCACCCCGGTTATCGCGGTTGCGCCGGCTGCAGTTGATTTCCCGGATGCCATTTTTGTCGGCCTTTCGGAAACCCGCAGCACCTACGTCAAAAACGTGGGTAGCCTGGTGTTGAACGTAACGGATATTACCTCGGATAACGCCACTTTTACGGCTTCTCCGACCAGTTTTACCGTTGCGCCCTTCGACAGCGTTGAGGTGATGGTTACCTTTGCGCCCACCGTTGCTCAGGCCGAAACGGGCACCCTGTCCGTGGCCAGCGACGACCCGGCAACACCTTCCTACAGCGTTGCGGTAAGCGGAACCGGGGTTATGCCGCCGGTTGCCAACATCACCCCGCAGTCGATTATCGTTAACCTGACCGTTGGCGATTCCACCGAAACCCAACTGCTGATCGAGAACACCGCCGCTGCCGGCGCTGCCTCCCTGGATTGGACCGGTGGACTGCTGTATACCGACCCGGCTGCCAAAGCTGAGTATTTCGCCAACAACACCACCCGCGAAGAATTTCTGGCAAACGCTCCGGCACTGTCCATGGAACGCGCTCCGGCACGCACCGATGGACCCGCTCCTCGCACCGGTAGCGGCCATTATCTCGAAGCAGGCGGCGTTGGCTATGGCTCGGAAGCAATTGGTGATGCCTTCGTGGCCATCAGCGCTACCAGTCCTACCACCCCGCGGACCATCGGAACCAGCGGCGGCCTTTTCCTGCCTGCCGGTGACTTCGATACCCAGGGCAACTTCCTGGCGCTGGACTACGACAACAACGTGCTGGTTTCTGTCGACACCAACACCGCGGCTATCTCCACGATTGGTAGCTCGGTTCCGTCGGTCGGTAACTGGTCCGGTCTTACCTACAACGCCTTGAGTGGCGAGTGGTGGGCAGTCAGCTTTAACGCCACCACGGTTGCCGGCGTGCTGCACACCATCGACCCGGCCACCGGCGCGGTAACCACCGTCGGGGAAGTTTCCGGTAGCGGTCTTATTATCGATATGTCTTTCGATAACGACGGCGTTCTCTGGGGACACACCATTTCCACGGACGAAATCATCGTTATTGATCCGGTTGCACTGACCTTCACCACCATTGGTGCCACCGGTTTTGATGCCAACTTCGCTCAGGGCATGGACTTTGATCCGACAACCGGCGATCTCTACCTCGCTGCTTACAACAACACGGTCGGCGCAGGCGAATTGCGTCTGGTAGACCTGGCTACCGGTGCCACCACCCTTATCGGTACCATTGGTGCCGGTGCCGGTGTTGAAGTTTGCGCCTTCGGTTTCCCCGGATCCGGCAGCGCACCCTTCGTAAAACTGGTTGGCCCGACCGCCGGCTCCATCGCCCCCGGCGACCTGGACGGCTTTATCGTTCGCACCCTGGCTCTCGATGTTAACGACACCACCTACTACGCCTGGGCTCAGGTAACCACCAACGATCCGAATGCGCTGGTTACTTACGTTCCCATCGAAGTCAACGTTGGTGTAGTGGGTATCGGCGACGGGGACAACACCCTGCCGACCACCTTTGACGTCGGCCAAAACTATCCCAACCCCTTCAACCCGACCACCACGATCAGCTATCAATTGCCCAAGGCAAGCGATGTTTCGCTGGTGATCTACAACGTCCTGGGTCAGCGGATTCGCTCCCTGGTCAGCAATCGGATTGAAGCCGGCCACCATCAGGTTATCTGGGATGGTATGAACGATGCCGGAGCTACGGTAAGTAGCGGTATTTACATCTATCGCTTCGAAGCCGGAGACTTCTCCAAAGTTCAGAAAATGATGTTGCTGAAGTAATTCTCACGCATCAAACGTTTAAAGGCGCCCCGGCAATTTTGCCGGGGCGCCTTTTTTTCTGTCGAGCCGATCTAAAAAACTTTTGTATCACCGTTCGTCCGTTCGCGAATCTCCGGTTATTGTTATTTCCCCCGGTTATACATTTTTGGATTTTTCCGATTATATTAAACGAACCTATACGAGAGCAGAAAGACCCTGAAATGCCTAACCTCGACATTCAGTTTATCGGAACCGGCACCTTTGTCCCGGAGAAAGAACGGGCCTGCAGTTCCACCCTGCTTACCTTTGAGGACAAACAAATCCTGGTGGATATCGGCACCGGGTCTTTGAGGCGCCTGGTAGAAGCAGATATTAATCCGCTGGAACTCGACTTCCTTTTTATCACCCATTTTCACCCGGATCATATCGGGGATCTGGTCAACTGGCTGTTCGTGGTTGCTTTGGACGAAAACCCCCACCGCATCGGACCGGTTTTATTGGGCCCGGTTGGCCTGAAGCAGTTTCTCAAGGCTCAGGCCCTGGCTTACGGCGATTGGTTATCCCACTTGCTGGGACGAATCGAGGTGCGCGAACTGGAGACCGAAAAAACCGCTTTCTCGGGATGGACAGTTACTCGCAAATACGTTCAGCACACCGATAACAGCCTGGGGTTTCGTTTCGATTTCCGGGGGAATACGGTGGCTTTTTCCGGAGATTCCGGCTATTGCCCGGCCCTGGTAGAGCTGTGCCGCGATGCCGATCTGGCCATTCTGGAATGCGCTTACCCCGATGGTCGACCCACCCAAAATCACCTTACCCCGGGCGATGTTATCCGCATTGCCAGGCAGGCAAATCCCCGCCAACTGGCCATTAATCATATCTACCCGGACACCCGCCCCGGCAATCCGGTGGCTATTATCCGCGCTGCCCTGGACATTCCGGTAGAAGAGGTTCAGGACCTTCAACACCTGTATCTGGAAACCTTCGCAAAAGTTTGAACGCCAATCCCTCAAATCCCGCCGAAATTTCTCAAAAAGTAAAATCCTGGGGCAGGGACCTGGGTTTTGACGAGGTGGCCATCTGCAAAGCAGAGCCTCTGGAAGAAGCTCAGGCGCGTCTGCAAACGTGGTTAAATCGCGGATTTCACGGGTCCATGAGTTGGATGTTAAACCGGGCCGATGCCCGGGTAAATCCCGCCCATTTTTTCCCGGAAGCCAAATCGGTGGTGGTGGTGGCCCTAAATTATTTTCGCGAGGATGAGGATTCCGGGCACTTGCCTTCCCAGGCCAACATTTCCCTCTATGCCCGGGGACGGGATTACCACAAGGTCCTCAAAAAAAAACTGGGGCGGTTGCTCCGCCGGATCGAAGCGGAAATTCCCGGGGCGAGCGGGAGAATCTGCGTGGACTCTTTTCCGGTTATGGAAAAACCGCTGGCGGTGCGGGCCGGAATGGGATGGATCGGCAAACACACCAACCTGATTCGCAAGGGTGGGGGATCCTACTTTTTCCTCGGCGAACTTCTACTGGACCTGGACCTGGCGGCAGATCCCCCTTTTCCAACCGACCACTGCGGCACCTGCAATCGCTGCCAGATCGCCTGCCCCACCAATGCCCTGGAAGAGGCCTTTGTGCTGGACGCCCGTCGCTGTATTTCGTATCTTACCATCGAACACGACGACGAAATTGCCCCTTCTCTCGCCGATAAAATGGGAAACTGGGTTTTTGGCTGCGATATCTGCCAGGCAGTATGTCCCTGGAATCGCTTCAGCTCCCATACCGGAGAACGTGATTTTGACAATCGCCTTCCCGATAATCTGTTCGATCTTGCCGCCTTGCAGCGCCTTACCCGGGAGCAATTCGAGTCGCTTTTTGCCGGAACCCCGGTTCGCCGCGCCGGATACGAAAATTTTCGCCGCAATGTGGATATCGCAATCCGTAATAATGTCCATGGAGACGCCAAATGACCTTCCGCCTTTTTATTGTTCTGGTTCTTTGTCCAATCGGCCTGCTCTGGAGCGGAGAGAAAAAGCTTGATCTGGAAACCGCCGTTTCCCACTACCGAACCTTGCAACCGGCCACCCTCAAACAGGTGCAGTGGCTGAAAGCAGGAGATTTGTTCTCCTGTGTTGTTGAGGGCGAACCCCGGCATTTCCTCAAAATTTATAACACGGATTTGGCGGAAGTTGCCGAATTGGCGCTGGATGACCTCAACAGCGCATTGGCTCTCAAAGAGAAGGATCGCCTCCCGGCTTTTCCCCAGCTTTTTTGGCATACCAAACAGACTTTTTACTTCTGGAATCGGGATACCCTTCGTTTGTTCGATCTACCCTCAGGGAAAATGGAAAAGTCATTTTCCCTTCCGGAAGGCGCCCAGGATCCCAAACTCGCTCCGAATTTGAAGTGGGTGGCATTCAGGAAGGACAATAACCTGTGGATCAGCAGAAAACCGGGCGAGTATGAACCGGTAACCCGGGAAGAATCTCCAGAAATCATTTCGGGAAGTTATGTTCACCGGCGGGAATTCGGCATCAGCGAGGGAATTTTCCCTTCCCCCGAGGGCAAATACCTGGCCTTTTACCAGAAGGATGAACGAGAGGTCGAAGACTATCCCTATGTGGATCTGACCACCCTTCCGGCCGCCGCAGCGCCGGCCAAATATCCCATGGCCGGAAGCACCAACCATAAGGTGCGCATCGGGATTGTTCGCCCGGGCAAGGCGGAAATTACCTGGCTGAAGGGGGTCGAGGGCAATACCCACTATTTCGCCAACCCCACCTGGAGCCCGGATGAAAAGTATCTGTGGGTTACCCGCATAAACCGCGACCAAACCACCCTGGAGATGCTGAGATTCCAGGCCTCCTCCGGTGAGTTGGAAGGAAAGGTCTTTGAAGAGAGCGCAGAACGCTACCTCGATCCCCAAACCGGCCCGTTCTTTATTGGGAAAAATGATGATCGGGCCCTGTGGTTGAGTCAGAAAGACGGGTACAATCATTTATACCTGGTTCAAACAAAAGACAAAGCCGTTTCTCAACTAACCCGGGGTGAATGGGAAATTTCCGATTTTCTGGGGAGTTCCGAGAGTGGGGAAGAAGTTTATTTCTCAGCCGCCCGGGAAAGCCCTATCACCCGGGACCTTTACCGCTTCTCCCCGGGAGACGGCGCCATCAGTCGCTTAAGTGAAGGCACCGGCACCCACCGCTGCATCATCTCTTTGCAGAATGGCTATTTTGTTGATTTGTTCAGCAGTATCACGGTGCCGAATCGGGTAACCCTGATGAAGGGTGACGGAAGCGCGGTCGGAACCCTCCTGGAAGCGCCCAACCCCTTAGCGGAATACCGGTTGGGGGAAACGCGCATCGAAACGATCCAAACTCCTGGTGGAGATTCCCTCTACATGAGGCTGATCCTGCCGCCCGGATTCCGGGAAGGTACCCCTCACAAAACCATTGTTTACGTGTACGGGGGCCCTCATTCCCAACAGGTCAGCAATACCTGGCTGGCCGGCGGGGGAAGCTGGATTCTTTGGTTGAACTACCTGGCCAGCGAAGGCTACGTGATCATGACCGTGGACAACCACGGCACACCCTACCGGGGACGGGATTTCGAACAAACCACATTTCGGCGTCTGGGAACGGTTGAAGTGCAGGATCAGGTTCTTGCCGTCAATCACCTGATCGAGCGGGGCATTACCGACTCGTCGCGGGTGGGGGTAGTCGGTTGGAGCTACGGCGGCTTTATGGCGGCATCGTTGATGACCCGCGCTCCCCGGACCTTTAAGGTGGGCATCAGCGGAGCACCTGTTATCGATTGGAAGTATTATGAGACCGTCTATACCGAACGTTATATGGACACCCCGGAAGCCAATCCCGAAGGATTTCGCCAGGCCAGTGTGCTAACCCATGTGGACAGCCTCAACGGGCGTTTGCTGATGATCCACGGCACGTCGGATGATATTGTGGTATGGCAGAATACCCTCAGCTTTGTGCAAAAGGCCGTGGAGCAGGGCAAACCGCTTGACTATTTTGTTTATCCCGGTCAGAAACACGGTGTGCGGGGAAAAGCAAGGTTGCATCTGATGCGCAAGATGACCGCTTATTTTGAGGAAAATCTGTAGGGTTTCCCATGCACCTGCATTATCTGACATTGGAGCGCCAGGCCGCTTTTCTCGCCGCTCGTTTGCGGGGAAGCGAAATCCGGGACAGCTTTACCCAGCGCAAAAACGAATGGGTTATCACCCTGGACGTGCCGGGATTGGGCGAGCCCGCTTTTTTGCTGCTGGGATGCGACGGGCAATTTCCATTTGTTCTGTTCTCCGAACAAACCCGCCGCGGCAAAAATTCGACCGATATCATGCCGGAGTTGATCGGCAAAACCATCGAAACCGTAGCCATGCAACCGGGCGATCGGGTGATGGAAATTCGCTTTTCGGATTGTCCCGACCGCTTGCTTCTTCAGCTGTTTACGCACAGGGCCAATTTCTTTCGGGTGGACAGGGAAAACCGCATTCTGGGTAGCTTTAAACAGAACCGGCAGCTCAGCGGGAGCACCTTTGTTCTTCCGGACAACGAACGTCCGGTCCTGGAGAACTTTGATGCCGTCTCCTTCGCCCATAAATTTCAGGTCGATCGCCCCAGGGCCCTCCAAAGCTGGCTCACTGGTTTTGACCTGCTGAACAGCCTGCTGGCGCGGGAGGTCTGTTTCCGGGCCGGGTTGGACCCACAGAGCCCCGATCTCTCCAGCACTGCCCTGGAAGGTCTTTTTGAGCAGATCCAGGACCTCCTGGCAGAATACCGCGAGGCCGCCCCTCGTGTTTATCTGGAGAATGACCTTCCCCAGCGATTTGCGCCCGGGGACCTGCTCCATCCGGCATTTTCGGAGGTTCGGCCTTTTGATGATATTAACAGCGCTCTGCGCTGGTTTAATTTTCAGCAAATCCGGCTGCGAGCCATCCTTCAAAAGCGGCGCACCCTTTCGGCATCCCTGCAGCGTAAAATCAGCGCCTTGCAACACGCCAAAGAGCAATTGCTGCAGGCCCCGGAAAGCCCGGACAAAAGCGAGCACTTCAAGAAACTGGGGCAATTGCTGGTTTCCCAGCCCCACTTGCTTCTGAGTGGCCTTACCGAGGTAGAGGCGGTAGACTACTTCAGCAGCGAGATGCAACCCATTCGAATCGCAGTTGATCCCGCCAAATCGGCCGTGGAAAATGCCGAGGTTTATTTCCAGAAAGCCCACCAGTCCCGCCGGGATGCCGGAGATCGCAGCGAAAACCTGACCCGGGTTACGGAACAGCTGGAAATGCTGGAGGATATCGACCGGGAAATGCAGCAGGCCGCGGATCTGAAGAATCTGGAAAAAATCGAACGGGAGCTGAAGGCCCAGCATATTGTCCAATACCGCGGGGAGGCGGAAGCCGGGGTTTATCGCCTGCCTTATAAACAGTACGACTTTAAGGGGTATGTGGTTTGGGTGGGGAGAAATGCCCGGGACAACGATGCATTGACCTTCCGACATGCCGCGGGGGAGGACCTCTGGCTGCACGTCCAGGGATACAGCGGTTCCCACGTGGTAATCCGGACCGGCAACCGGACTCAGGAGGTGCCCTCGGCAGTAATCGACTACGCGGCTCGTCTGGCGGTTACCTTTAGTTCCGCCCGCCACGCATCTTATGTTCCGGTTGTCTACACCCGGGTTAAATACGTTCGCAAGCCGCGCAAAGCCGCCCCCGGAGCGGTTCTGCCGGAACGGGTAAAAACGGTTTATGCTGATCCCATTTAAAGATGGCTTTTAAATTTAGCTTTGGAGGAAAAAACCTTGCGGAAGTTTGTCCTGCGTTTGCTGCGCCTGAGCAGTTTTACATCAAATGTGGCCGCCTTTTACGGCTTGTGGAGCCAACAGGGTTTTCTGGGAAAAAGGGGATGGTTTCGGACTTTTCATAAATTGCGCACGATGGAGGCGGATGGGCAACCACTGCCCTGGTTTACCTACGCCAGTATCGATTTTTTGGGGCCGCGACTGAA
>JAGRBF010000149.1:12114-12566 GCA_020434205.1 Calditrichota bacterium
TGGATAATGGCGAGTATGTTCGGGCAATCCGTGAGCACGATAATAAGTATGACATTGTTGTGATTGATGGCCGTGAGCGGGTGGCCTGCGCTAAAGAATCGCTGGCAGCCCTGAAGCCGGACGGGGTAATTGTCTGGGACAACAGCGACCGCCCACGCTATGAAGAGGGTGGGCGTTTTTTGGAAGAGCAGGGATTTAAGCGCATCGACTTCTGGGGAATGGGGCCGCTATCCGTACACGGCTGGAGTACTTCGGTGTTCTACCGGCCGGGCAATTGTCTGAATATTTAAGCGGCCTTATGGCACCACCGGCAACGGTCAGGAGTATTCCAGTCCCGGAAAAAGCTGGCCGATCATATTGCGGAAATCAACCGGTTTGATCGGCTTGGGAAGAATGTATTTCACGGCCATTTTGCGCAGGTCGGCAATCAATTCGTGGTCCAGTTTGCCGGA
>JAGRBF010000150.1:0-8396 GCA_020434205.1 Calditrichota bacterium
ATTCCCCCGGCGCCGCGCGGTATTCCTAAAATCGAAGTTACCTTCGATATCGACGCCAACGGTATTCTGAGCGTGTCCGCCAAAGACATGGCCTCCGGTAAGGAACAAAAAATCCGCATCGAAGCCAGCAGTGGTCTCAGCGAAAAAGAAATCGAAAAAATGGTTCAGGAAGCCAAGGAAAATGCCGCGGAAGACCGCAAACGCCGCGAGTTGATCGACACCAAAAACGAAGCGGATTCCCTGGTATACCAGACCGAAAAGAACCTCACCGAATACGGCGAAAAACTCAGCGAGGACGACAAAGGTCGTCTGCAGGGCGCCGTAGATCGTGTTAAAGCCGCCGTAAAGAGCGAAAACCTGAACGAAATCAAATCGGCCACCGAAGGGCTGAATCAGGTTTGGAGCCAGCTTTCGGCCAACCTTTATCAGCAGGGCGGCGCACCCGGGGGCGGCCCGGAGAATGCCAACGGAGCGGAATCCTCTGCCAATGAGAATGTCGAAGAGGCCGATTTCGAAGTTGTGGACGACGATAACAAGGACAAGTAAGTATCTGTCCCGGCCGACCCGCAACAGGCGGGGAAGCCGGGTTTCCGCTTCGCGGACGCCATAACGAACGAAAACGGAACCAAGCATTCGAAAGGGGGTGTTCAACCTCATGCGCAAAGAAAAAGGCGATGCCAAAAAAATAGACATCGAAGAGTTGGATGAAAACACTGCTGAGCACGAGAGTGCGGCAGGGTCGGGAGAGGGGGCTTCCGGGAACGGCGACTATCAGGAAGCCGAACCGGAGCAGGATACCCTGGAGGGGGATGAATCGGGCGACACCGAATACATCCCTGAGGAGAGCGAGGTTGGTGACCCGAAAACCCGGCGAATCAAAGACCTGGAAGAAGGAAACCTGCGTATACGCGCCGAATTTTCCAATTACAAGCGGCGCATCGAACGCGAGCAGATCGAATTTGCCTCCTATTTGAAGGGGGAACTGCTCAAAAAATTTCTGCCGATTCTGGACGATTTTAAGATGATGATGGATAAGGCATCCTCCGGTAGGGACGAAAGTACCCTGGAGGGGGCCCGCATGATCTTCGAGAAATTCCAGCAGATTATGAGCAAGGAAGGTCTTCAGAAGATCGATGCTCTGGGCAGCAAGTTCGATCCTCAGATTCACGAAGCTCTGATGATGAAAACCATTGACGACGAGGCGGAAAACGACCGGATCGTGGAGGTTTTTCAGGAGGGCTTCACCCTGAACGAGCGCCTTCTGCGTCCCAGCAAGGTGATCGTGGGGAAATACGAGAAGGGTTAAATTTCTTCTCCCTAACCGAAATCTGAGAGGCGAAAGGCGCGTAACAAACGTTTTTCGCCTCTCTTTTTGCGCAATCTCACGAATTTTAATTTTGAAAATTAAAAAATAAGCGTTGATTATGTCGAATTAGATGGTTTATATTCTTGCTAATATCGCCTCAACATAATTATTATTGATTTTCTTAGAGTTACGTATCAAAAATCTTGTCCCAGACATCCTTACGGGTTGACAATGGGGATGGCTCTTGCTAAATTTAACGATCTTATTTAAAGAGGTATTGCTATGCTGGTGTTAACAAGGAGGTTAGGCGAATCCATCAATATCGGTGATAATATCAAGATCACCGTTGTTGATATTGATGGAAAGCAAGTGAAAATTGGGATAGAAGCCCCCCGTGATATTTCCATTTTTCGCGAAGAAGTCTACGAGCGCATTAAAGAAGAAAACAAAAAAGCAGCAAGTGCGTCCGCAGATGATCTGAAAAAAGCCGCAAAGGTTTTTAATAAGGGAGATGGCGGTTCCGAAGGTTAAACCGCTGTTGTCCTTTTCGCATCTAATCCACCTACCTTATCCCGCTTCCCTTTGAACCTGGCCAGGCTCAGTCGTAAAGCCTCGTTTGTCAGGGGTTTCTGTGCCCTGGATTACCTCCGTTTCCCCCCGCCGGAAAAGGCCCGACAGCGGCCAAAATTCTGTTTCATTTGAGTCTATTTTGTTTAAATTGGGGTGCTGTTTAATCTCAAACATTCACAGGAAGCGGATTTCATGAAAACCACGTCCAAACTGAAACAGGTTACCATTCGGTTTGCAGGGGATTCCGGGGACGGAATGCAGCTTACCGGAACGCAGTTCACCCACACCACCGCCCTGGCCGGAAACGATCTGAGTACTTTCCCCGACTTTCCCGCGGAAATTCGCGCCCCGGCCGGCACCCTTTACGGGGTCTCGGGATTCCAGATCCAGTTTGGCTCCAATCCCATCCACACCCCCGGGGATGAGGCGGATGTGCTGGTGGCGATGAATCCCGCCGCACTGAAAACAGGATTGCGATATCTGCGCAACAACGGGATTGTTATCGTTAACACCGATGCCTTCGGGGACCGCAACCTGCGTCTGGCCCACTACGAAGAAAATCCCCTGGAAAGCCCGGACCTGGCCGGATATCAGGTTTTTCCGGTGGAAATGACCCGCCTCACCAAGGATGCTCTGGAGCCGGTGGAACTGTCCCACAAGGAGAAAGAGCGGGCCAAAAACTTCTTTGCCCTGGGCATGATTTACTGGATGTACAACCGCCCCCTCGATGCCACCCTGGACTGGATTCAGCAAAAATTCGCCAGGAAACCGGAGTGGGCCCAGGCCAATACCCTGGCACTGAAAGCAGGGCGTAATTTTGCAGAAGCCACCGAAATTTTCACCACTTCCTATCAGGTTGATGAAGCGCCTATCGAAGCCGGAATTTACCGGCGGATCTCCGGAAATGAGGCCATCGCCCTGGGATTTGTTTCCGCCGGGGAGCAGGCGGGACGTTCGATCTTTTACGGCAGTTATCCCATAACCCCGGCCAGCGATGTGCTGCAATACATGGCCCAATACAAACATTTTGGGGTAGTGTCCTTTCAGGCGGAGGATGAAATTGCCGCGGTAGGCGCTACTATCGGCGCCTCTTTTGCCGGCAGTATCGGGGTTACCGCCACCAGCGGTCCGGGACTGGCGCTGAAAGGGGAATTCCTGGGGCTGGCGGTGATGACCGAGCTGCCCCTGGTGGTGCTGGATGTTCAGCGCTCCGGGCCCAGCACCGGTATGCCCACCAAAACCGAACAAAGCGATTTGTTTCAGGCCATGTTCGGCCGCAGCGGGGAGGCCCCGGTTCCGGTGATCGCCCCGCAGAGCCCGGCAGATTGTTTCTGGGCGGCCTTCGAGGCGGTTCAGGTTGCCCTGGAGTTTATGACCCCGGTGATAATGCTCTCCGATGCCTACCTGGCCAACGGTGCAGAACCCTGGAAAATTCCCGATCTGGACAAATTACCGCCGGTAAGAGCCCGGATTGTGGAGGCCGGTACCGCGGATTTCCAACCGTACCGACGCGATCCGGAAACCCTGGCGCGACCCTGGGCAATTCCCGGAACGCCCGGCCTCCAGCATCGCCTCGGGGGATTGGAAAAACAGGACGGCACCGGGAACGTTTCCTACGATCCGGATAACCACCAAAAAATGACGGAGTATCGCGCAGAGAAAATCGAGCGGGTTAATCGCTTTGTGAAGCCGCCGGAGCTGAATGGTCCGGAAAGCGGCGAGGTGCTGGTGGTTAGCTGGGGAAGCACTTTCGGCTCGGTGCTCTCCGCGGTGGAAGAATTGCGCGCCGAAGGGCACCAATCGATCTCGTTTGTCAATCTGCGCTGGGTTAATCCGTTGCCCGAGCTGCTGGGGCAAATTTTACCCAACTTCAGGAAAGTGCTGGTCCCGGAAATCAACATGGGCCAGCTGGGCAACCTGATCCGGGCCCGCTACCTGGTGGACACGGTGGGACATAATCTGATCAAGGGACAACCGCTTTCGGTATCCGGTTTGAAATCTGCCATTCTCAAATTGCTGGAGGACTAATCCATGGCCAAGGACTTACATACGGAAGGAAACGGGGCGGCCCTGAAGGAAAATTTTGCCACCGATCAGGATGTGCGTTGGTGTCCGGGTTGCGGCGACTATGCCATTTTGGCACAAATGAAAAAAGTGCTGCCGGAGCTGGGGATCCCTCAGGCCAAAACGGTCTTTATTTCCGGGATCGGGTGTTCCAGCCGCTTTCCTTATTACATCAATTCCTACGGCTTTCATACCGTTCACGGGCGCGCCCCGACTATTGCCTCCGGGGTCAAGCTGGCTAATCCGGAACTGTCGGTGTGGATTATCAGCGGCGATGGGGACGGCTTCAGTATCGGCGCCAGTCACCTGATGCATCTGTGCCGCCGCAACATCGACGTCAACGTGGTGTTGTTCAACAATCAGATTTACGGGCTGACCAAGGGGCAGTATTCCCCGACCTCGCCGTTGGGCAAAATCACCAAAACCACGCCCTTCGGATCGTTGGATGCCCCGTTTAACCCGCTGGCCCTGGTGCTGGGCGCCGGGGCCACTTTCGTGGCCCGCACCGTAGACCGGGATACCCGGCACATGGCGGAGATTTTTCGCCGGGCCGCGGCGCACAAAGGGACTTCCTTTGTGGAAGTTTATCAGAACTGCAACATTTTTAACGACGGGGCTTTCGCCGCCTTAACCGATCCCCAGACCAAGCTGGACAACCTGCTTTACCTGGAAGACGGCCAGCCCCTGGTTTACGGCGGGGAAACCCGCTACGGGCTGAAGGTGGAAGACCTGGCCCTGTCGCGTTTTGAAGCAGGGGAGGGGCAGGATGGTGAAGCCCATCTCCACCGGGAAACGGGGATGCCCATGGCCTATCTGAGCATGCTGGCCGAGCTGAATCAGGTTCCCGGGATGCCCACCCCGGTCGGGGTTTTTCGCAATGATAACCGCCCTACCTACGATGCCATGGTTTACGATCAAATCGAAGCGGTAACCCAGCGCAAGGGCAAGGGTAACCTGAAAGAGCTGTTTATTACCGGGGACACCTGGCAGGTAGACTGATCTAGGCTCAAACCCGGTCATCCCGGTCTGTATTAGGGCGGGACCGGGTGAACGGCGGTTAAAACTCTATATCAGGGCGGGGTGCAGCCCGAAGTGCATTTCTCAACGTCAGTACAACAAAAAAGGCGATCAATTTGATCGCCTTTTTTATGGGTGCGGAGAGAGAGGGATTCGAACCCTCGATAGGGAAAAACCCTATACACGCTTTCCAAGCGTGCGCCTTCAGCCACTCGGCCACCTCTCCAAACTTAATTGGTGTCTCGAAGCTTCCTGAAAAAATCGCTGAGAATCAGGGAGCACTTATTCTCTTCTATCCCCGGAATCACGTTAACCTGGTGGTTTAAGCGGGAATCCTGAGTGATGTTGAAAAGGGTTCCACAGGCTCCGCCCTTGGGATCGCTGGCCCCGAAGACCAGGGTCGGGATTCGCGCCAGAACTATCGCCCCCGCGCACATCGGGCAGGGTTCCAGGGTTACATACAGGGTCGTATTTAACAAACGCCGCGATTCCAAATGAGCCGCGGCGGCAGTGATGGCCAGGATTTCCGCATGAGCGGTAGGATCCTGAAGCCGTTCGGTCTGGTTGTAACCCCGTCCGATAATCTGATTCTCAAAGACCACCACAGCGCCAATGGGAACTTCTTTTTCCCGGTAGGCTTTCTCTGCTTCCCGGAAAGCCTGATTCATCCAAAAATTATGATCTGTGGGAAGCATGCGAGACTTTAGATTTGTACGCCCGGGAGGACTCGAACCCCCAACCTCTTGATCCGTAGTCAAGCGTTCTATCCAGTTGAACTACGGGCGCATCATGATTAACTTGCGGCGCTAATAATAGCGTGGAATTTTGGCTTTTCAAAGAACTTTTTTATTTTTCAGAAGACTTATGAGATGCCCGAATCTCCCGGCCACAGCCAAATGTAACGAGAAAAGGATCCGGATGGGGCAAAAAAATGAGGGACCGCCGAATTCCCGGGAAATCGTTCCCGTTCTGGCGGCGCTAATCCGAAACGAAACAGGTGCTTACCTGCTGGCACGGCGCAAATCCACCCTGGCCAACGGGGGGAAATGGGAGTTTCCGGGAGGGAAGCTGCGCGGGGACGAAACCCCGGAAGAGGGCCTGCGCCGCGAGATTCGCGAAGAGCTGGGCATCGGGGTGGAAGTGCTGGGACCCCGGCATCTGGTGCGTCACCGCTATCCCCATCTCCACATTTTGCTGATCGGATATGCCTGCCGCTGGGTGGAGGGGGACCTGAAGCCGGTGGATCACGACCAAATTGCCTGGGTTATGCCCGGGGAAATGACGGATTATGAACTTTCCGCGGCCGATATTGCGCTGGCGCACTACCTCAGTAACGATTCTTGTTGAATATTGAGGCGATATTGCGCATAATGTTGCGTCCTGAAAAGGTCGCTTCTGCGCTGCCAAACCTGTTCGGAGAATCTCGCCCAATCAACGGATTGCCCCTGCCAGCCGGCCGATTTCGGACTGCGCAGATAGAAGGATCTTGCCGGGAATCTTTTGGGCGATCATTTCCTTACCTGAAAAATGGCAATTTGCTTAACTTTGCGGTATTCATTTCGACTATATGGTTAATCATTAATTATTTAGATCTGTTAATGGGTTAACTATACTGCTCAACTAAGGGGTATAAAATGGAGTTTCAAGTATCGGAAAAAAACGGATTGGTGAACGTCACCATCATCGGGGCAGTCGACAACGAGAATGCCGAGGACCTCAAGCAGGAATTTCAGCAGCTGCTGAGCGCCAATTTCAACGAAGCGGTTTTTGACCTGACCTATGTTCCCTTCATTACCAGCTCCGGGATCGGCAAGTTTTTGATTTTTTACAAAAACATCGTTGCCAAGGGCAAAAAAATGCGGATCAAAGGCATCAACGATAATTTGCTCGAGCTGTTCAAGTCCATCAAATTAGATCAGCTTTTCCCCATCGAACAATAAATCCGGCAAATGGCAATGGATCGAGAAGAATACCGGCTCCTGATTGTAGATGATGAGGCTCAGATTCTGGATATTCTCGGCGGGTATTTTGACAAGCTCGCTTACCAGGTATACAGGGCCCCTACCGCTGAACGGGGGATCGAAATAGTTGAAGAGAATTCGGATATCGACCTGATTATCACCGATATCGAGCTGCCCGGCAAAAGCGGTATCGACCTGCTGAAAATCGTGCGTCAGATCCGCGAGGATATTCCGGTGATCTTCATTACCGGGCATAAGACCATTGAATTTGCCATTGCCGCCATCAAAAACGGCGCCCAGGATTTTATTACCAAACCGTTCGAGCTGATCGAAGTGCGCAAGATCGCCGAAAAGGTTCTCCGCTATCGGAAACGCTCCCAGAAAAAGGAGCGCCTGTTCCACTTCACCAAATCGATGAACATCAATTTTGAGGTTCCCACCTGGCAGCTGGACACCGGGGTGGTATCCGACTATCTGGCCAAATTTCTGCTGAACTCCGGCTTCTGCGACCAGCAGGATCTCAACCAGTATAACGTGGCCTTTCGGGAAACCCTCATCAACAGCGTGGAGCATGGCAACCTGGAGCTGGCCTCCAAGGACAAGGGCAACGATTTCGAAAAATTCGCCATGTTCGAAGAAGAGCGGGAGCGCCGCCTTACCCAGGACGAATACAAAAACCGCCTGGTTAAGGTGGCCTTTCTGTTTTCCCCCAATCGTTTTTCCCTGACGGTTACCGATGAGGGGAACGGCTTTAACTGGCAGGAATACACCCGGGGCGGCAATCGTTTTGTGGGGTTGAATACCCAGGCCTCCGGTCGCGGGTTTATGATTATCTACCACATCATCGACGAGGTCTATTTCAACGAAAAAGGGAACAGCATTACCCTGGTGAAGTCCCGGCCCGCGGGGTGATTCGCGAAAACTGCGATCCCTGGACAACAGAAGATCCTGAGATCAAAAGATGTGTGCCTGAGATGCTTAGAACCAAACTTTAGGGATCCAGGGATCATAGGATCCAAGGATCCAAGGATCAAATACCCATCAATGGCTACCTGCCTCAAAGTCCCATCCCCCCTGATCAATAAAAATAATTCGATTTGTGATTTAGTTTTGATTGTTTAAGAAAGGGCGTGTTAAATTAAGCCAACCATTGACGACAATTTGGAGCACTGGATGACTGCCCGCAGGATTTTGGTGGTTGACGACGATTACGCCAGCAGATTGATGTTGCAGAAAGCATTACAGCAGGATGGGCACGAGGTAACTCCCGTCAGCAATGGCGACGACGCCCTGAACCTACTTAAAGAACAACCTTTCGATCTGGTCATTTCCGATTTAATCATGCAAGGCATCAGCGGTTTGGAGGTCCTGGAACGGGTCAAGGACCTGGAGAAGGATATCGCCACCATTTTGCTGACCGGGCACGGTTCGATCGAAACCGCCGTGGAAGCGGTGCGGCTGGGGGCCAGCGACTATCT
>JAGRBF010000150.1:8572-8787 GCA_020434205.1 Calditrichota bacterium
GATATGATTCGCATGGAAATGCGCAAGTCCAAATTCCAGAATCAACGCACCGCCAATTACCTCGATCTGATGCACAAATCGGCCATGCGCATCGCCAATATTCTGCGCAAACTGCGCGAGATCTCCAGCCCCAAAATTCAGGACGTTCCCCTGGGCATGAAGATGATCGAGATCCAGGGCGAAACCATTCCCGGAACCCTGCGCACCGCCCCCTC
>JAGRBF010000151.1 GCA_020434205.1 Calditrichota bacterium
ATCCTTTGATCCTCATGAAGTTTCCGTCTTAGGATCTTAGGATCAAGTCTTTCCGTCCAAGGATCTTCTTTCCGTCTTAGGATCAGAAGTAATACTGCAGTCCCACCGAGAACACCAGATTGTGAGCGATAAAGGACCCGGTATCATTTATCTGCTGCTTAAAGATGTGGTCCCGGATGTCGTATCGCAGCCCGAAGCGTTTTACGTCGAAGAACTGCGCCAGGGGAATCAGCTTGCCCACCCCCAGAACGGTGGCGAACTTGCTCTGCCCACCCTGATTCAGTCCCGCTACGCCAAACACCACGTAAGGCAGACCGCCCAGGGGCCGGGCATCGTATCCCAGCAGAAACTCGTATGTAAAAAGACCCTCGGATTTAAAAACCTGGAAGGCGGCAAGGTTTTCCAGGACCTGACTTTTCAGGCTGCTGAACCCCACATTCCCTTCCACGAAGTAGCGATACTTATTGAAATAGTGATTGTATCGCGCTCCGAAATAGTAATTGGTACCGAATCCTTCCGCGGCGTAAATGCCGTTCATAATGCCAAAGCCGTTGTCCATTCCCCCGGCCTTGGCCGGAGGGTTTGCGAACAGTAGTGCCAGCATTATAGCGGTCAGGGTCCATCCCGACCACCCGCGCCGATGCGTGGCTCTCCTCAACATGTAATGCCTCAAACAGGTTTAGTGGAACAAAAAGGTGACCCCAAGGGCGATCTCCTGAAACATTAGCAGCTCACTTTGATCATTGAGTTTACTGGTTACCGAGGTCACGAATTGCCGGCCTTCCAGCCGGAATCCGAAACGTTCACTGAAAAAATAGCGGACTCCCCCACCGAAGTTTCCGCCCATGGTGGAGACGGTTTCGGCCCCCAGGGCGTTGGTGGGAACGGTCATAAACAGCCCTCCCCCCGCGGTGGCGTAGGGCAGTAGGCGTCCGCTGGTGGCAAAGTTATAGGCGAAGTTGAGGGCGATCGGATAGAGATTGGCGGTCTGCCCGATAACCTGTTCGGCGGAAACCTCCATGCTCAGGGTGCCGTAGTTCATGCCCAGCTTGATGCCGAAGAGTCCGCTACCGCTCATAATCCCGGAGTGAGGGGCAATTTCCAGAACCGTCCCTTTTTTGAAATCCACCCCTTTGAATTCTTCTTTTTTCTGAGCCAGGGCCTGAGGTGCAACCGCCAACAGCAGGGTCAGTGCCAAAAACAAAATCAGTTGACCTTTTTTAGCGCAGGGATGCACGGATTCCCCCTTTCAGGTAATAATTCCAATTGGTCCCGCCGGCCTGGAAATGCTGCCATTGGGTGGCGATATAGGCGGTAAACAAATTTCCCACCGCCTGCTGAAGATTGAAACCCAGCCCGAGATAGGGCCGGTTGTCGCTTTGAGCAGGGAGATTGCCAACCCCGAAAGCGCCGAGGTCGATCTCCATGGCCCCGCTGTGAATCAGCAAATAACCGGCGCCCAGTTCGCTGCCCAGAGAAAATCCCCGCCATTGCAGCAGGCGATATTCTCCGGACAACCCCACATCATGCAGCGTGACCTCCCGGCTGCTTGTCCCGGCGATGGTTTCCACAGCCTGGACGCCGCCGATATGGAAATAGGTTAGGTTGATCTGATATTTTTGTTGGAAACGATGTCCCACGCCGAGCTGCCATCCGCCGTCCCGGACCAGTCCGGTGCTCTCTGCCAGACGGCCGTAACCGCCGCCCAGGTGGAGCATCGTTTGTCCGCTGGCCGCCGCTCCCAGGAGCAGCAGGAACAAGACGGGCGTAATTTTTGGATGATGGCTGTGAAACACGGTTGTGTGGTCCTCTCGCTGATAACAATCCGTTGTTATGGGGGACTAAGAGTCAACAACCATGCCAAATTGCCAAAAACGGCCTAAATTAGGGATTTCTAAGGAAGGAAAAGCGGTTAGGAATGTGGGAAAACAGTTGAAATGTATACAAATTTTACAAGGAAATGAGAAACCTCGCGCCGCCCGGAGGCGGCGCGAGGGAGCGTTTACTTGCGGTTTTGCAGCAGATTGTCCACCACGGTGGGATCGGCCAGAGTGGAGGTATCCCCCACGTTTTCCAGATCCCCGCTGGCGATCTTGCGCAGAATGCGCCGCATGATCTTCCCCGAACGCGTCTTGGGCAGCGCGTCCGTGAAGCGTATCTGGTCCGGCTTGGCGATGGCGCCGATCTCCTTCGCCACGTGCTCACGCAG
>JAGRBF010000152.1:0-155 GCA_020434205.1 Calditrichota bacterium
GTGGACATCACCAACTACGTTTTGCTGGAATTGGGGCATCCCCTGCACGCCTTTGATTATCACCTGGTTAAAGATGGGCATATCGTGGTTCGCGAGGCCGCAAAAGGGGAAAGTATCGTGACCCTGGACGGCAAAACCCGCAAACTCTCCGAGGG
>JAGRBF010000152.1:219-4224 GCA_020434205.1 Calditrichota bacterium
AACAGCGAGATCAACGACAATACGGTCGATATCTTGCTGGAAAGCGCCTACTTTGCCCCGGATTATATCCGCCGCAGCCTGCGCCACCTGGGCATGTTCTCGGAAGCCTCCCAGCGCTTCGAACGCGGGGCGGACCCCAACAATGTGATGAAGGCGATGAACCGCGCCTGCCAGCTGTTTGCCGAGCTGGCCGGGGGGCAGGTAGCCGCGGGGGTGGTGGATGCCTACCCGGTGGAAATCCGCCCCAAACACATTACCCTGGACCCGGATTACGTCAATCGTTTATTGGGAACCACCCTTTCCCAGGCGGAAATGGTGGCCCTGTTGGGCAAGCTGAACATCCCGGTCGCAAACGGCGAGGTTATTGTGCCCACCTATCGTCCCGATATGGAGCAGGAAGCCGATGTGGCCGAAGAGGTGGCTCGCATGCTGGGTTACGATAATATTCCCCTCAAGGTGGTTTCGCCTCTGCCCTACAGCAATAACTTCGATCCCTTCGACGACTTTCTGGAGGCCATACGCCAGAGTCTCAGCGGGATCGGGATTCAGGAAATCGTCACCAACAGCATGATCAACAAAGAAAGCTGGGGGGAGATCACCGGTGCGGAAATTTACCCCATCATGAACCCCATTTCCGGGGATATGAACGGGATGCGCAACAGCCTGGTGCCCAGTTTTCTGACCGCGCTGCGCTGGAATGTGAACCGCCAGGTGCGCGATCTGAAAATGTTCGAGATCGGTCGGACTTTCGGGCATCCGGGCGACCTGAAAAAGATGCCGGAAGAGCGCCTGCAACTGGCGGTGGCGATGACCGGCAGGCGGCGTCCCGAGGCCTGGCACTCAAGTTCGGAACTTGTTGATTTTTATGATATTAAGGGAGTTGTTGAATTTCTGTTGGGCAAATTTCCGCTTGACAAAATTCGTTTTATTGATTATGATGATTTCGCCGTTGCCGGCCAGGTTTTGGCGGTAATGAACGGGGAGCAACGGATCGGCTTTTTCGGTCAGATTCGCCCCGATTTGCAGTCCCGTTTTGATCTGGAAAATCCGGTTTACACCGCGGTTCTGGACTTGCGGGCGATATTTGAAAGCATGTCCGCTCAGAGGCTTTACGCGGAGATCCCCCGCTACCCGGCGATAGACCGGGATTTTGCCATTTTGGTTTCCCGGGAAACACCGGCGGCAGAGATTGTCGCGCTGGTGGAACAGCACGGCGGGCCTTTTCTGAAATCGGTCAACATCTTTGATGTCTACAGCGGAAAACAGGTCGAGGCATCGCAGAAAAGCGTGGCCTTCCGCATGGTGTTCCGGTCTCCGGAAAAAACCCTGACCGAGGGCGAAGTGAATCAGGCCACGGCCCGGGTGTTGAAGGTTTTGGAAAAAGAACTTTGCGCGCGCCTGAGATCCTGATAGGGAAGGTTATGTCGGAAAATCGCAGTCCTTTCGAAAATCTTGAGGATCGGATTGGGAAGCTGCTCAAAATGGTGGCAGACCTCTCCGCGGAAAACAGCCGTTTGCGATCCGAGCTCCAGGCCCTGGCCGATGGTGAAACAGGGGAACTTGCGGAAACCTTGCAACGCCTCAAAAAAGAGAATAAATTGCTGAAGGAAAAAGAGAACCTGGTTCGCAGCAAGGTTGAGCGCCTGACTGAGAAAATCAACGAATTGAGTGAATAAAAGCACTATCGGGCATCCGACCCCTGAACGAAAGCGGCACAATGGAACGGCCAACGGAACCTAAATCTGTACATGTCCAAATCGGTGAAGTGGATCTCTCCCTGAAAACGGATGAAGATCCGGCTTATGTTCAGAAATTAGCCAATTATGTCGATAGTATTATTCAACGCATCAGCGGTGGCACCAACGTCAAGTCGCAGACCAAAATAACCCTTTTGGCGGCCCTGCAAGTGGCCAACGAATTGTTTCAGGCCAAAAAGGACAAAGCGGTTGCGGAAGCAGCCCTGGAAGCGATGAGGGAGCGCAGCGATTCGCTGGCCCGGGAGTTGGATGCCAGGCTGAATGAGTTTGGTTCGGTTCGAAAATAAAATCCCTGCATTTGTTCAGGTGTTGCGATATAAAAGAACCAACACGATACAAATGGGAGTTTGACTCTAGGCGCCTAATGCATGCCCACATTTTGTGGGAGCGTGAATCGCTTAGGCAGGCACCCACTGTGACTGATTGAGGTTCTTTTAATGCCGCCTGGCATGCGGGGTTTTTTTTTGCCGTTTTGGCGGGTAAAATATTAAAAATCTTTCAATTATGATGATAATTACCCTCAAAAACGGTTATATTGAGATTGCGTTTTACCTTAACCTTTCTCCGGAACTGTCCGGAGAAGACTGAAATAATTACCTTTCAGTCTCTATGCACACTACCAGCGGAGGTCTACGATGGATTTTGCCATCCCTTTACTCCTGGGTCTGGTTGTAGGCGGGGCTGCTGTTTTTCTCTTTTTGAAGGCCACCTCAAACAAGACCCTTCTCAAGGCGCAGGAGAGCGCCCGGCAAATTCTCGATGAAGCCAGGGAAGAAGCCGACACCTTAAAAAAAGAATCACTCATTGAAGCACAGGACGAACTTTTCGAACAAAAGCAACATCTGGAAGCCGAGTTCGAAAAAAGGCGTCAACAGATCACCGGGACCGAATTGGCTCTGGATCAACGGGAAATGGAAGTCGATCGGCGCTCGGAAACGGTCAACCAGAAGGCTCAGGAACTGGAACGCCTGGAGCTGGAACTGCGGGAAAAGGACAGCTTTATTCAGGAAAAAACGGGCGAACTCAACGATCTGATCCGCCAGGAACTGGTGAAGCTGGAAGAAATATCCGGGCTGAACCGCGAAGATGCCAAAGCCTTGCTGTTGAAAGACTTCGAGGAAGAAGCCCAGGACGAGGGAGCCCGCCTGGCTTCGGCCATTATCGAAGATGCCCGTCTGGAAGCCCGCCGCAAATCGCGCAACATCGTGGTGCAGGCCATCCAGCAAATTGCCTCCGAGCAGTCCGTGGAAGCCACCATCTCGATTATTCACCTGCCCAACGACGACATGAAAGGCCGCATTATCGGCCGCGAAGGCCGCAATATCCGCGCCTTTGAAATGACCACCGGGGTGGACGTTATCATCGATGATACCCCGGAAATCGTGGTGCTGTCCTCCTATAATTCCTTCCGGCGCGAAATCGCCAAAACCTGCCTGGAAAAGCTCATCACCGACGGCCGCATTCACCCCGCGCGCATCGAGGAAGTTTTTGAAAAGACCTCTGAGGAAATGCGGGAATCGCTGCGGGAAATCGGTGAGGAAGCGCTGCTGGATGTCGGGGTGCACGGGGTGAACAGCGAACTGACGGAATTGATCGGCAAGCTGCGCTACCGCACCGCCTACGGGCAAAATGTGCTCAGCCATACCCTGGAGGTGGCGCAACTGTGCGGGATCATGGCCGCCGAATTGGGGCTGGAAGTGAAGTCCGCCAAACGGGCCGCCATGTTCCACGATATCGGCAAAGCGCTGGACAATTACACCGAAGCCAATCACGCCCAGCTGGGCGCCGAACTGCTCAAGAAAAACGGGGAAGCGGAGCGCATCGTGAAGGCCGTTGCCAGCCATCATGAGGACGAAGAACTCAGCGATCCCATTGCGGTGCTGGTGTATGCCGCCAATCAGATTTCCGGCAATCGTCCCGGGGCGCGGCGCGAATCCCTGGAAACCTTCATCAAACGAATGGAAGAGCTGGAACATATCGCCGAGGGATTTGACGGGGTGGACAAAGCCTTTGCCATCCAGTCCGGCCGCGAGGTGCGGGTGATGGTGGGAACCCTGGATGTCGATGACAGCCACGCCCGCAACTTTGCCCGGGAAATCGCCAAAAAGATTCAGGACGAAATGGAGATTCCCGGCCAGGTAAAGGTAACTGTTATCCGGGAGTACCGCGCCTTCGACGTGGCGACGTAAGAAACAGTGAAAAGGCCAATAATCTTTAAACAGTTCTGATATTATGAGACTCATGTTCA
>JAGRBF010000153.1 GCA_020434205.1 Calditrichota bacterium
AGCAGGACATGAAGATCGAAGTGCCACACGAGGTCTTTGAGACCAAGAAGTGGCAGTGCACCGTCCGCTCCAACAACAACGTGGCGACGTTCATCAAGGAACTGGTGCTGGAACTGCCGGAAGGCGAGGATGTCGGTTTCCGCGCCGGGGGTTACATCCAGATCGAATGTCCGCCCCACGTGGCCAATTACAAGGACTTCGATGTTGAGGAAGAATTCCGCGACGAATGGGACAAATACAACGTCTGGCGTTACGTCTCCAAGGTTGAGGAAGATGTGGTGCGGGCCTACTCTATGGCCAACTACCCGGAAGAAAAGGGCATTATCATGCTGAACGTGCGGATTGCTTCCCCGCCGCCGCGTTTACCCGATGTTCCCCCGGGACAAATGTCCTCCTTTATTTTCAATCTCAAACCGGGCGACAAGGTTATCATTTCCGGTCCCTACGGCGAGTTTTTCGCCAAGGAAACCGGCGCCGAAATGGTCTTTATCGGCGGTGGAGCCGGGATGGCGCCGATGCGCTCCCATATCTTTGATCAATTGAAGCGCCTGGACAGCAAACGTAAAATCTCCTTCTGGTACGGGGCGCGCAGTATCCGGGAGATCTTCTATCAGGAAGATTTTGACGGCTTGGCTGCCGGTCACGACAATTTTACCTGGCACGTGGCCCTTTCCGAACCGAAAGAGGAGGATAACTGGACCGGTTACACCGGCTTTATCCACCAGGTTCTTCTGGACAACTATCTCAAGAATCACCCGGCGCCCGAAGATTGCGAGTATTACATCTGCGGTCCCCCAATGATGAATGCCGCGGTTCTCAAAATGCTGGATGATCTGGGGGTCGAGCCCGAAAACATCCTGATGGACGACTTCGGCGGTTAGACCTATCCCGAAAAAAAGTGTTACCGGTGGCTGGTTTGCAAGAACCAGCCACTTTTATATGGAGCGGGACGCTCCATTTGGGTTCAGGTGGGGATCCACCCCGGATACGTTTCCGGGAAACCGAAACCCAAAGCTGAGGATTACCTTTTGACTGCCTTTTTCAGAAAACCCGTTGCCGGCATTTACTGCCTCCTGGCCCTCCTTTCCGCTCTCCTGTTCAACAGTTGCGGAAAACAGGAAAACCCCCAGGCCGTGGAGATTCACGGCAAAACCATGGGAACCACTTTTCAGGTGAAGTATCTGCCCCTGCCGAGCGATGACGACCAACGTCCGGAAGCCATTGGCGGGGAAATCAATGCCGCCCTGATTGCCTTTAATCAGCTGGTTTCCACCTATATCAAGGACTCCCGGATCTCCAGCTTTAACCAGTTTGCCGACACCACCTGGTTTCCGGTGGACAGCACCTTCCTCCATATTCTGGAAGGAGCCCGGGAAATCAACCGTCTTTCCGGCGGAGCGATGGACATTACCGTGGGGCCGCTGGTAAACCTGTGGGGCTTTGGACCCGGTTCTCCAGAGCAGCGACACATTCCCGAAGCGGCGGCCATCGCAGCGGCTAAAGCCAATACCGGAATGGAAAAGCTGGAAATCCGCCACGATCCGCCCGCAGTTCGCAAACAGATTCCCGGGCTTTATATCGATCTTTCTTCAATCGCCAAGGGGTATGGGGTGGATCTGGTGGGTCGTTTGCTGGAGAAAAAAGGCTACGCCAACTATCTGGTGGAGATCGGGGGAGAGGTGCGCACCCGCGGGGTTAACGAACGCGGGGTGGTCTGGCGCCTGGGGATCAGTTCTCCGGAGATCAGCGGTGGTTTGCAGGCCGTTATCGCTCTGGACAATTTCAGCATGGCTACTTCCGGCGATTACATGAACTATTTTGAGGAAAACGGCGTTAGATATTCACACCTCATCGACCCGGTGGCGGCCAAGCCGATTTCCCATAACCTGGCCTCGGTGACGGTGCTGCATCCCAGCTGTATGATGGCCGACGGCTTTGCAACCGCCATCAATGTGTTGGGACCGGAGCAGGGCATGGCTCTGGCGGAGCGCGAAAATTTGCCGATTATGATGATTATCCGGGAAGGGGAAGGCTTCGTCGAAAAAATGAACGATGCTTTTCGTTTGATCCGGGAAAAAACTGAAGAAAGTGGTAACTAGAATGGATACTTTTTTAGCCGTAACGGCCCTTTTTGTGGTAGCGTTCGGGTTTTTTGGCCTGATGCTGCACTTCAGCCAGTATCGCAAACGCTCCAATGCCATGTGCTGCACGGACGCCCTGGAAGAATTCGAAAAGGGCGATGATTGCGATACCTGCCCCAACAAAGAAAACGATGAATGCGCCATTCATCAGATCAAGGAAGAGCAAGCCCGCCAGAGCGCCTGAGCCCGGCCTGAATCATTTCAGAAAATCTGGAGTTCGCCAATCTGGCTCTCGCTCATTTTTTTCAGCATTTCCTCCCGGATCGCTGCTTTGGCGCTGATGTCCAGTTGATGAGCGGTTCCATCCGTTTCCTTGAACAGGAAGCGGGTGGCTCCCAGGCTTCCCGCTACGGAAACCACGGCCTCCCAAAATTCCATTCGCATCTCCCCATCCGACTCTTCTAAAACCACCCGCAACTGGGGAGCCCGGAAGCGGGTGCTTTGCGGTTTGATCACCGAAATGGTGAATTTATCCCCCAGAAACCCCAGTTGAATATTCAACAGCCCGCTCAGATTTTCCCGGGAAATGTTGGGTGCGTAAATCAGTATTTCGCTCATGGCTTTCCGGCTTTCCCGGTTTCCCGTCGCTCCGCTCCGGGGCTGAGGCCGCAACTATCCAAAACCCTTTGCCAGGTTTGGGTATGGCGCCGCAGAGCGCTCTCAAATTTCCCCCAGCGGCTTTGCGGATTGTTTATAGCGAGGTTTTCCCGGTACCAGTTGGCAAAGGCCTGCGGGGCTTCATCGCCAAGGGGACGATAAATCTCTTCAATGGCTGTCAGAAGGCGGCTTCCCGCCTGGTGGACCCGACTGATGTAAAGCTGAATGCCTCCCACATAATGCCGGGTAAAAACGTCATAAAGGGCGCGGGCTTCCGGGGTGGGAACCCCCTCGGAGCACAGGGGGGCGAGGGCTATTCGCCTTTCCAGAACCTCGCTAACCACATCCAGATAGAGGGTCAGTAGCGTCAGACTCTGCAACAGTTTACCCCCGGATTGGGCTTCTTCAACTTGGCGGAAGCGCTCCTCCAATTGCTCATTGTTGAGCACCAGCGTCGAAGTTCCCAACACCGGAAAGATACCACCCAGAAATTCCAGGCTTTCTTCGGCGGATTCCAGGAGAAGGTCCGGATTTTCCCAGGGAAGGAATTGGCCCGTTTCGGCAAAGAAGGTTTTCAAGCCGGGATTGCCGAAGGTGGCATTCCAATACACTCTGGGCAAATCGGATTGTTTGCGGGCGATGATGTCCTCTAAACCGGACAGCATGGCGCTGTCGGCTTCACTGTCCCCCCGGTATATCTCCAGGCATTTTTTTGCTTCAACCAGGAAACGATGTTCGTAAAACAACCGCTGGCTGGGGGGCATCACCCGTCCCATGGCGCTGTTTCGCTCCCCGATAAGCACTTGCAGTTCGCAGGCCCGAAAGGAAAAAAAATCTAAAAAATCAATGCGCTGCTCCGGAATGGGCAGGTAAATGTCCCGTTGTCGCGGATAGGCAGTGGCAGTGGGTTCCGGAATCTTCAGACTGTCGGAAGTGGCGCAGGCATAGCGCATCTGGATCAGATAAGCCCGCAGCTTTTCTTCCGGAACACTGCGTTGGTTGCAGGCCAAAAGGGTCAGCAGCGCCAGCCAAAAAGCCAGCCTCCGGAAAGGTTTTTTCAAGCGGGATTCCCCCAGTAGCAGGCAGCAGGGAAGAGCAGGTATTCGAAGAAAAAAAGCATCCAAACGAATAAGTAATAACGGGTTATGCTCGATGGTTTTTGCGGCTCAACCCGGCGCATACGCCAAAAGATCAAAAGGATGGGCAGCGCGTGGCCAATCCCCAGAATCCAGTTGTTAATACCCGCCAACCCCTTCAGGGACAACACCACCATTCCCAAATAGCAGCTTATCAGCAGCAAATTCCCGAACCCGAATACCCGGTTGGGACCGAGGATAACCGTGAGGGTGCGGATCTTAAATTGGCGGTCCCCGGCGTGATCGGGAATATCCTTGAACCAGGCGATCACGATGCTCAGCCCAAACATAAAAGCTACCAGGGCCCACACGTGGCCGGGGATTCTCGCCGGGATATCGGCCGGCATAAAATTGAGAAACAAAAAGAGATTTACCACCAATCCCCGAATGGTGAAAATGCAGAGGGCCGCCCAGAAGTGAAAGCGTTTGAGGCGGATCGGGGGAAGAGAATAAAGGGTTCCCAACATCAAGCTGATGCCCACCGTCAGGCTCAGGTAAAAACCGCCGCTCAAGGCTCCGAAAATTGCCCCCAGCAGGGCCAGGCCTACTACCAACCTCCCGGTGGCAATGCTGAATGCGCCGCTGGCCAGTGGCAGATCCGGTTTGTTAATGCGATCAATTTCAACATCGGTGAGTTGATTTAGACCGACGATGAAAATATTGGCGCTCAGGCAGGCGAAAAGGGTGAGCCAGAAATGGCCGTTGAAGCTTAGCGGTAAATCCTGGAAAGCGCGCGCCACCACGAAGAGCCCTAAAACGCTCAGAGAAGTACCGATGATGGTATGTGGCCTGGAAAACGCCACAAAAGCCCGCAGAAAGTTCACGGTCGTTCCCCTTTCAGAATCCCGAAACGCAATAGTCCCGTTTTGTAGCCGCGGATCATGTGGCACATAGCCAGGGCCCCTTTGATGGTCGGCCAACCGGCTTTTGCTAATCCGGCCAGGGATCGGAGGGTCAGCGCAGAGCGCACTACCGCCGGCCAGAACGGCTGAACCGCCGGGGTCCAATCGTCAATTTCCAGATGTTCAAAACCGATTTCCCCGGCAATGGCCTGATACCCATCGATGGAGAGGATATGCGGAAGGTGGTAATCCCGGTAGATGTGGTCCAGCAGGCGCTGCTCCTCCCGGTTGAGAGGCGGGCCGGGGCGATGGCACCAGGTGGCCATCAGCAATTTGCCGCCCGGCGCCAGCATTTGATAACAGGCGGATAAAAACCGGCTTTTATCGGCCATGTGCTCGCCGCTTTCCAGAGACCAAACCAGATCAAAAGACCCGGCCTTACAAGGGGGATAATGGGCGTCGCCAAGTTCAAAAGAAACCCGATCACCCAATCCGGCTGAATCCGCCCTTTCCCTGGCCCGCTGGCACTGAAAGGGACTAAGGGTAATCCCGGTACCAGAAGCTTTGAATTTGTGGGCAAGATAAAGGGTGCTGCCACCGATCCCGCAGCCCATGTCCAGGAAATTCCGGCAGGCGTTAATTCCGCCCCAGTGGAGTAGGGCCTCGATTAAATCGACCTGAGCCTGGCGATGGTCTTTCGCCTGGTCGCCGTTGGGACCGTAATACCCGTGGTGCATGTGCTCCCCCCAGGTCTTTTCCCAAAGACCGGAAGAGCGGTCGTAAAAAGCGGCAATTCGATCGTTCAGCGCATTCATACGTTCAGCCCGCATACCTTACTGCAAGAGCAGCCACCAGCGCCAAACCGAGGAAAGCGAGAACCAACTTTAACTGCAGGGGCAGTCGGTCCCGGGCCACTTCGGGATGGACGGGAGGGCGGCCCAAAATTTTCAGAACACCGTAGCGCAGATACCCCAGCAGGGCCATGGGGATAAAAAGAAATCCGGCCAGAGAACCGGCCAGCAGGCGCCCCAAAAAAGCGGGCAGGCTCTTAACGGGAACGGCGGATTTGCGCGCTTCGAAACGGTCCGGTTCATAGCTGAGTGCTGAAGGCCCGGGCTGGGGTTTCTCCCCAACAAGCGCAATCCCGTATGGCTCCTTGAGCACCCATTTGGGGGCGATGTACCGTTTGCGGATATTAACAAATCCCGCTGCCTCAAACCATTGATAATAGTCCCGCTCTTCCGGGAAAAGCATCCAGGTATCGGCGATCCATCTCCCGATCAGGTTTTTAGGACGCAGCGGACCGATCATTAAGGCCAGGCCCTCCGGTTTTAGGATGCGATAGGCCTCGGCGATTCCCCGTTGGGGATCCGGCCAATATTCGATGCTGCCAGCGGAAACATAGCGGTCGAAAGCATCGGTGGGGAAGGGAAGGTCCTCGGCATCACCCAGGTGAAAGCGGCAGTCCTGCAATGCGGCTTTGGCCTTTGCCCGGGCCATCTGGTGGGGACTCTGGTCCAGACATTCGATATTTTCCCCGTCTACCCATCTGGCGATACCTTCGGTGGTGAAGCCGGTCCCCGAGCCGACATCCGCCACCTTTTGGTGTGGTTTCAACCCCGCCAATTCCAGGGAGGCGTCGCGCATTCCGGTGGTCCAGAACAAAGGATTTACATAATGATCGTAAAAATTGGACAGAAAGCGGTAGAACCAGAAGGCTTCCCGCTTATGCTGGATCAATTTCATCGGCGTTTACCTCCCGGATGAGAACATGCAGGTTGGATAACTTTGGGTAATGTTACGGGTCCCCGGGCAAAAAGAAAAGTTCCGCCTGCTGCTTTTCCGGATTCACCGGGACTCTCCAAAAGAAATTACAGTTTCGGGCATTTACGTTTTGACTTTCACCCCCTTTTCTGTTATGTTGTTTTTAACCAACGCGTCGGTTGCTTAACCAGGGAAGCCTCGGACGTGAATAGTGTCACCCTGAGGAAGGAGGTGATCCTATTTCATCAAGTTTTAAAATAGGAGCCTCCGTAATGTTTCGCTAAGCGAATCTTACGAGGTTCTTACGGTTTGAAGGCTCCATCTTCGGATGGAGCCTTCTGTTTTTAGTGGGCGTTGCCTTAACGGAAAGGATGGGCCATGCGACAGGGGCGTTTTGAGGGGGTGGTGAATAAAACCCTGACGGACGATCGCGGCAATCAGTATATCCAGGTCAAACACCAGAACCGGTTTTTCAAGGTCAACATCGCCCAAACGGAAGATGAATTCCGGGAGGTGCTGGGCTTCGACAACCGGTTTTTTCGCGGTAAGCAGGCTATCACCCTGCAGGTTCTCCAGTTAATCAGCCAATTCGGGAAGGTGGTTTTTTACCGCGCCCCCGAGAACGGCGAAATCCAGGGCGTATCCCAGATTCTTTATCAATCCATTCCCCAGCAGGAAGTGCGCATGGGGGAGGCTTTTCTCTATGGTACGGCGGGAATCGGGCACGGGCAGGTTCTCTTTAAGGCTCAGGAAGTTCTGGCGCGGGAGGCCAACAAAGCCCTGATCCGCGGGACGGTGCGAGTGGAAAATACCCAAACCATTCGGGCCCTGTTTAAAGCCGGTTACCGCATTATGGCCTTCGACCCCTCGCGATATGCCGCCCTGGAAGAGGGTGGGGGACGCCTGGTGATGGAAAAAGACCTCATCCACGAACAATT
>JAGRBF010000154.1 GCA_020434205.1 Calditrichota bacterium
CATAGCATGATTGAACTAAATCCGCACAATCTTCATTTTTTGATTTTGCCCCGGTCAGCGGGCCTTTACAACCATTTTTGCAGTGGCCGACAGTGCTTCATCCATGGAAATTAAGGGCTTTCGATAGCAGGTTTTTCTATACGGGCGGCAGGCCCGGGACAGGAATAGGAAAAAAATTTCCGGCTTACTAGGCAATTCCTTTGGTCAAAACCTGGCGAAGGGTAATTTTTGAAATTAGCCTATGCTGTTGTTAATAAAAGATTTGATGTTGTATTTGTAATGCTTTGGTATAGTTGTTGACACAAAATTGAAGGAGGACATTCATTTCGGACGTTCGGAGGCAGGTCCAGTTGTTGTCTGTTGGAAACGGTTTTCTAAATTTATTATTCATTAATCTTGCTGGGAGATGTTATGTCCAAATTTTTTACTGTAGCAATAATTGTTTTGCTGGCATTCGGCTCCATCCAGGCTCGTGAGCTGGCCAAAGTCAAAAAAGCCGGTCCGGCCGAAACCGAGCAGCTTGTGCAGCGCCTTAGCGAAGGGCATTATGTAACGCCGGTTCTTTCCCCCAATCGCGTAGCGGTTGAATTGGGTCGCACTTTTTACGACTACGCCACCAACAACGTCACCGCCCGTCAAATGGCCTGGGCTGTCGATTCTCAGGATGGTGTAGACGGTATTCACTTTGTATTTATGAAAATTTTCCCCGCTGCAGGCGAGCGCTACGTTAACTACGATTATTACGATCTGGTCAACGGCCTTTTCTATGGGAATCAGCCCATTACCACCGATGCCCGTACCGGTTGGGGCCGGGTGGTCAACGGTACCGACGACCGCGCTCTGGTGAGCATGCACGGCGGCGGAACCCGTCTGTTTTATGACCAAACCGAAGCTTCCGGGGTTTTCACCTCCACGGTGGACGGCTCTACCGGCAGTACCTTCCCGGGTGTTTCCCGCATTGGCGATCGTATTTTCTTCATCACCAACGGTTCCGCAGGGGATTACGCCGTAACCGATTCCATTCTGATTTCCGATGATAATGGCGCTACCTGGACCAGCGGACCGGGCTATTCCCTTCAGGACATCATTGACCCGTTAACGGTTGGCACCAACTCCGAAATGTGGCCCAGCCTGAACCCCACCGATCCCAACGTGGTGGCAATGGTTCACGCGCCGGACATTACCGCTAACGCCCCCACCGGCGAAGTTGTGGTTGCTTACGGCACTATTGGTACTTCGGGGATGACCTGGACCGAAACCGGCGTTGTGAACGACGGTGAAGTTTACAATACGGACAAAGGTGCTACCCAATACATCGTGGAAAACTTTGGCCAGGTTAACGGCTTCTACACCCAGGACGGAACCTACCACGTGGTAATGGGTGCTGTTCAGGGTATTCTGGACACCCTCGCTTCCTCCCTGATCGACAACTTCCCGATTCTGTACTGGAACGACAATGCCCGCAGCCTGATCGAGCTGACCTCCGATGCAGCCGATACCCCGGCTGATACCAATACCATCAACAACCTGGCCGCGCTGCGTCCCGGAAACGGTCTGGGTAACTCCTATCCCTCCCTCTCCGAAGGCCCCAACGGCGAGCTGTTCGTGGTTTGGAACCAGTGGGAAGATGATGGCAACGGCGGTTTGGTTAGCGTTACCCCGGCCGGCGGCACGGAAGTATTCCTTACCGATATCTGGGGTGCATTCTCCGCAGACGGCGGCGCCTCCTGGAGCGAGCCGGTTTATATCGCCGGACAATCCGGGGTTGCTGAATCCTTCCCGATTCTCAACAAAAATTTTATCTATGAAAACGGCGAAGCCACCATCGACGTGATGTATCTGGAAGACACCAACCCGGGCGTTTCTCTGTTCGCCGGCGGTAATGACGCTTCCGAGTGTATCTGGTACTATGAGCGGGTTACCCTGGCGGTTACCGGCATCGGCGATGGCGGCAATCAGGTTGTTGCTTCCGATTTCAAACTGGAGCAAAACTATCCTAACCCCTTCAACCCCACCACCACCATCAGCTACGAAGTCAGCAAAGCTGCCGACGTAAATCTGGATGTGTACAACGTGTTGGGCGAAAAAGTCGCTTCTCTGGTTAGCGGCCGTCAAAATGCCGGTTCCTACACCGTAGATTTCGACGCTGCCAGCTTCTCCTCCGGGATCTATTTCTATACCCTGACCTCCGGTTCGGTGAAGATTACCAAGAAAATGGTTCTGATGAAGTAAGGTTTTTCGGTTCGGAGGCCTTGTGCCTCCGAACCGTTTTTTTGGGGTTTGGGTTGTGAGACGAAAAGCTGGAAAGAAATACGTTACAGTTGGCTTCCGGGGGTATCGTTTAGACCTTGATATTGATTTGAAATGGGGCGTCCCGCCCGACAGCGCTTTTCGTGATCGTCGCACTCCCTAACCGGGCCTCCCCCACTAAACCATTTCCCCCACCCAATTACGTGCGGACGGAAAATCTCCCGGGATGGGAAGGCTCCCGAACCGCGCGGCAAAAGTGTCCTCTTCTCCGGAAAATGCCCTGCAATCAGGCCAACTTTGCGTCTCCGGAGAAACCAGAATTCGAAAATAAAATTTCTGAAAACAACACCTTATCCGAAATAGCATCAACCTTACTCAATACCTGCCAACACCAATTGGAGGCGAAATGACAAAGCGGCTACTTTTTTGTCTGTTTCTTTTAGCCCTGGTTTCCATGGCCTATGCCCAGTCCGCCGGTAAGATCAGCGGGGTGGTCACGGATCGGGAAAGCGGTGATCCCCTTCCCGGGGTCAACGTGGTGCTCGAAGAAACCTTTTTGGGAGCTTCTACCGATGTAGACGGCTTCTTTGTAATCCTGAACGTTCCCCCGGGAACCTACACCGCCGAGTTCTCTTACGTGGGATACACCACGGTGGAGATGGAGAACATCCGGGTGGTCGGTGATGTAACCAAACGCCTGGAAATTCAACTGTCCTCCACCACCCTGGAACTGGACTCCGCAATCGTGATTGTGGCGGACCGCCCCTTTTTCGAAACCGGGGCTACCAACACCGTGCGGGTTCTGGATTCCGAGGAAATCGAGCGGGTCCCGGTTAAGGGCATTAACTCGATCGTCGCCTTGAATGCCGGGGTTGTATCCTCGGACGGTTCGGGCGGGGAAACCGACAACGCCACGGTAAACGTGCGCGGGGGACGGGGCAACGAAACCCTGATCGTGGTCGACGGGATTCCCTACAACGACCTGATTTTCGGAAACGCCACCGGAACCATTCCGGATAACGCCATCGAGCAGGTTTCTTCCCAGATCGGGGGCTTCAGCGCCAAATACGGCAGCGCCCAGTCCGGGGTTATCAATATTACCACCAAAGGCGGGGCCTCCCATTATTTCGGTGGTCTGGAAGGGGTCACCTCCCAGCTTACCGACGATTACGGCTACCGTTCCGTCAGCGGATCCATCGGCGGCCCCTTTTTACCGGGCAACCGCAACTATTCCTTCTTCGCTTCCTACGAATATGTGGAAACCGATGACGATGATCCCAAGGCGATCGGCAACGTGATCCCGGGTACCACCATTCTCCCGGATGATGATAATGAAGAAGCCTACGTGTTTGCCGGGATCAACGATCCCAAAAATCCCGAAAACGAAAGCCGGCTGAATCGTTTTACCGCCAAGATGACCGCCGCTTACGACACCTGGAAGTTTACCGCCAGCGCCAACGGCTCCTTCCGCCGGGCCCGCTCGGTGGTCAACAGCTACCGCAAGCACAATTCCTATCACAATCCACGGGTCAACGACGATGTGGTGGGACTCTCGCTGCGCGCCACCAACTTCCTGACGGAAACGACTTACTGGGACGCCAGCCTTAACTACAAAAATACCTACAACGAAACCGGCGACGGCTTCTGGTTCCGCAATGTGGAAGCTTATGGGGATGCTTCCCTGAATTCGGCGGCTTTCCCGGGTATTAACTTTCTCCACAGTTCCCTGGTGGGGCAGGATAACAGCAGCGGCACCGGCCCCGGGGTTTTCTACGGGGAAGGGCGGGTCAACAACCGCTACCGCCAGTATAACATCGAGTCCCTGTCCTTTAACCTGAACTTCACCAGCCAGGTTCAAAACCATCTGCTGGAAGTGGGTGGGGAACTCAGCCGCAACACGGTGATGTATTACAACATCAACCCGGTTGGCCTGGCCAACTACAACGCCAATGATCCGGACGTGATCCGGGATCCTTCTCTGCTGCGCAGCCGGGAATCCCGCTATGCTTCCGTGCAGCCGTTCTTCTACGGCTACGACCTGTACGGCAATGCCCGCGACACCGGATTCCTCGGTTTCGGCGGGGATTCCCGCGACCGCTTTCTGACGGTTGACGGTGAGACCTTCATGGAGGCCCGTGCACCCAATCCGGTTATCGGGGCCCTGTATCTGCAGGACAAAATCGAATTTCAGGATTTTATCCTGAACGCCGGCTTGCGCTGGGATTATTTTATGCCGGATTATTTCCGTCTGAAGGATGAATTTGTGCCTTACGGCAGCGGTAGCCTGGCCGAGCGCCTGGAAGCCGCGGACCTGGAAGAAATGCCCAGCGAAAACTACCTCAGCCCGCGTCTCGGTTTTGCCTTCCCGGTAACCGAAAAGACGGTATTCCACGCCTCCTACGGCATTTTCCGCCAGGCCCCCCGGTTAATCGATATCTACGGTTCCTGGTTTGCTTTCGAGTCTCTGGAAATCGACGATGCCCGCCAGGCGGACAACGGCTATCTGCAGTCTGAGAAAACCACCCAGTACGAGTTCGGCTTCAAACAGCAGATGGGTGAGATGGCCAGTCTGGACATCACGGCTTACTACAAAAATATCGAAGGCCTCACCAACGTGGTCAGCAAGTTCTACGTGGTGGGAACCGACTCGACCCGGCGCTGGCTGACCACCGACAACACCGACTTCGGGACGGTTCGCGGTTTGGCCACCTCTTTTAACCTGCGCCGCCTGGGCCCCGTTTCCGCGAAGATCGACTACACCATCTCGGTCGCCGAAGGAACCGGTTCCAGTCAGTCCAGCTCCTACACCGCGGCTTTCCGCAACAACAACGGGGAAGTCCCCAAAACCATCGCCCCGCTGGATTTCGACCAGCGCCACACCCTGACCGCCAATTTCGACATTCGCGGCAACAAGGGTGACGGTCCGGGAATGGGCAATTTCTACCCCCTGGAAAACGCTGGAGCCAATATTCTGGTCTCCTTTAACAGCGGTCGTCCTTACACCCCGCTTCAGGAAGAAAGCGTGATGCCCGGCTCCAGTTCCAATCAGGGCGAAGTTACCCAGTATATCAATTCGGCCCGTCAGGGCGGTATCTTCCGGGTGGACCTGCGTCTGGACAAACAGTTCCGGATCTCCGGCCTGGATGTTAACCCCTATCTGGTGGTGCTGAACCTCTTTGACCGGGACAATTACAACGACGTTTATCAATCGACCGGAAAACCGGATGACACGGCCTGGTTGCAAACCGAGGAAGGCGAGGGCGCTATCCAGAGTGCGGATCAGAATGCCGAAGCCCTGATTTCCGATTACAAAGCCCTGGAGCGCGATCCTGGTAATTACGGTATCCCGCGTATGATCCGCCTGGGCGTCAAGCTGAAGTTCTAATCCAAGTAGACAGCCGTGAGAAACGAGGACTTATTATGAAATTGAGATCTTTAACCTTGTGCCTGTTCATCCTGGCCCTTTCGTTTACGGCCGGCGCCCGGGAAAAGTCCGGCGGCGAGGGTGAAGGCTTGCAAAAATCCGCCATCATCGGCGAGATTAAACGGATTGCGGTTAACCGCATCAACCTGCCTCTGGAAAACAACGGGGATGTGGGGCAAAGTGGTGCCTCCTGGTTCCCCAACGGCCAGGAGAGCCTGTCCTTCCTGTTTGCCGGAGGGCCGGCCATGTCCGGTTATGTAAACGGGGATCTGAGAACCGCCTGGATGGCCTCGGCCTCCCGCCAGTACGAAACGCAACCCGGCCGAACCGGAAGTGCTCCGGATGATCCGCTGGCCAAATTTTACATCGTGGACAACCGCAAGGACAGTTTCGGCTCTGCGGCCTATGTGGACTGGGCCAATGCTGTGGCCCTGGGCGCGGATTATCAGGACCTGGACGGAAACGGCTCCTACGATCCCAATACCGACCGCCCCGATATTCTGGGCGATTACACCATGTGGTGTGTGTATAACGACGGGACCCCGGCTTCCGCACGCACCGAACTGGGAACCCTGCCCATGGGCATCGACGTGCTGCAAACGGTCTGGGCCTTCGAACGCTCCGACCCGCTGGGCAATGTGGTTTTTATTCGCTACCGGATCGTCAATGCCAATCCTTCCACCGATATCGACGATTTTATCTTTACCGCGTGGGTGGATCCCGACCTGGGAGATCACCTGGACGACCTGATCGGTTGCGATATCGAACCCAGCCTGGGCTATATTTATAACGACGGGGACGACAACCAATACGGTTCCTCTCCCCCGGCTTTCGGTATCGACTTTTTCCAGGGCCCCATTGTGGAATCGCCCGGGGATACCGCTTATCTGGCCCGCGGTCCCTACTTCGGCGTAGAGGCCGTCCCGCACTACCGCAATCTGCCGCTGACCTCTTTTATGTATTACATCCAGAGCGACCCGACCCTCGGGGATCCCGCCAATGCTCAGGAAGCCCGCAACTACCAGGAAGGCGGGATTGACCGGCTGGGAGATCCGGTAGATCCTTCGCTCTACGGTACCGGCGGGGAAGCCACCTCGGATTCCAACTATTTTTACAACGGGGATCCCGTAGCCGGAACCGGTTGGCTGGACACCCGTCCCACCGACAAACGTTTTATGATGAACACCGGGCCTTTCCAATTGGCCGCCGGAGACACCCAGGACGTTGTGGTTGCCTACATCGTTTCCCGTGGCGCCAACGCCCTGAATTCCCTGAGCACCCTGCGTACCCACGATATTTTGGCGCAGGCCGCTTACGACAACAACTTCCTGGCCGCCCCGCCGCTGCCGCCGGTTAACGCCTATGTTGAGGAGAAGAACAACGCGGTGGAATTTACCATCGACCTTCGTGCTCAACGCGAATACGGCCTTCAGCAGGACATCGTTGGCCAGGTTGGTTGGGAAGGAATTCAGATTTATCAGGTGCGCACCGACGACTTTGATTCGGAAACGGTGAACGGTTTCGATAATATTCGCCTGCTGGCCACCTACGACCTCAACAATGAGTTCGGCAATCTGTATGTCGATACCGACCAGGGCCGGGTGTTGGTTTCCAACGGATTTGGCAACCTGGATTCCAGTGACGTATACGGCGTGGAATTCCCCACCCTGCGCTTCACGGTAACCGAAGATGCTTTTACCGGCGAACCGTTGATCAACTATACCAGCTACAACTTCGCCATTGTGCCCTACGGGCTGAACGTCGACCTGGCGACTCTCAATGAAAATACCACCACGGCGGACGACTACGTTCTGCCGGGGGGAATTTTTGGCAAACCTCTGCAAACCGGTCGTTTTACCGTTATGCCCGGTGGCTCGGAAAACGTTCCCTTCGGTTCTTCGGAAGCTTCCCGGGTGGCCGGGATCAGCGAGGGGCGCCTGAGTGTGGAAGTGCTGGATCCGGATGCGGTTAAAGGTGATACCTACCAGGTCAGCTTTTTCGGCAACGGCAATTACTGGAAAATCGACAACCAAACCACCGGTACTAACGTCCTGGACAGCCTGACCTTTCAGGCGGTGGACCAGAACACGGTGAGCTTCCCGGTGGTCGACGGTGTGGCCTTCCAGCTCTACGACGTGGCCGACAGCCTCAAGAGCGTTGCTGTTACCGCAGACAGCGTTTGGCTGCAGGGCAATAAACTGTCCGGTTTCGGAGATTCCCTGCTGTTCAACTGGGGTTTTGACCTGGCCGTATATGCCCAGAATAATCCCAGCATCGAGCGGGTGGGCATTAACGTCAATACCCAGAAACAGGATTATTTCCCGGTCCGCCTGGTGGTCGATACCGCCCCAAGCGCCGCCACCCAGGCCTATTACTACACCCGGAATCAGCAGCTTTTCCTGGCCAACTTTTACGGCGGATTGGTCAACAGCACCGTCAGTGCTTTTGACATGAGCGACCCCAACAATCCCCGCCAGCTCAATATTCTTTACAATGCCTTAAACGGGGAATTGCTCTTTACCCCGGGCAACACCAACCTGATTATGGTGATGAATACGGATTACAACACCGGCGATGTCTACAACCCCAACGGGGGCAGAGAATTCCGCGAGGACGTATACATGGTGGCCAATCTGGAGCTGGCTACCGGAGCGGGGTTGGGCGCCAGCCAGATGATTTTCGATGTAACTCCGAGTCGGCCCAATAACGACGAGGTGGTTTACGAAGTGGCCACCGCGGACTTGTTGCCGGTTCAAAGTGAAGAAGAAAAGCAGGATATGCTCGGGATGGTCAATATTGTTCCCAATCCCTACTATGCTTACAGCGCCTACGAAGAAAGCTATGATGCACCGGTGCTGAAATTTACCCACCTCTCCGGTCCGGCGACCATCCGGATTTTCAACCTGGCCGGCCAGTTGGTGAAAACGATTGAGAAAACCGATAGCGCCGTGGAAACGAGCTGGGATCTGCGCAACGAAGTTGGGCTGCGGATCGCCTCCGGCATGTATATTGCCCATATTGAGGTAAGAGGCGTCGGGGAAAAGGTGCTTAAGTTTGGTGTTATTCAGCGTGAAGACCGGATCGATCGTTTCTAAATCGATCTTAAGCAGGGATTGAATCTCAAAATTGAGGAAAAAGAGATGCAAAACAAACTCATGATCATCGCACTCCTGCTTTTGGCCATGCTGACCAGCACCTGGGCAGGAGACGTAAACCGGATCGGCACAGCCAGCGGTAGCCAATTGCTGATTCCCATCGGGGCCCGGTCCATCGGGATGGGCAATGCCCCGGTCGCCAGCATCGGCGGCACCGAGGCCATTTTCTGGAATCCGGCAGGGATGTCCGCGGTTAAAACCGCGGAAGTTATGTTCAACAACATGCAATACCTGGCGGATATCGACGTGAATTATCTGGCCACCGTCTACAACGGCGGGCTGATCGGGTCCTTCGGGTTCAGCATCCAGAGTCTGGATTTCGGCGATATTCAGGAAACCACGGAAGAAATGCCGGACGGTACCGGCCGGACTTATTCCCCCACTTATATGGTGGTCGGGGCGTCCTACAGCCGGCTTTTGACCGACCGCATCAGCGCCGGGGTTACCGGAAAATTCATCTACGAAGGTATCCAGCAAACCAGCGCTTCCTCCATTGCTCTGGACATGGGGGTTCAGTACACCTTCGGCAGTAACCTGTCGGTCGGGGTAGTGATGAAAAACATCGGCACAAAGATGCGCTTCGACGGGCGGGATATGGAACGCTCTTTCCGCCTGGGGAATCCCACCAGCGATAACGGTTACTACCGCGCTGTTTCCCAGGAATCCAATATCCCCTCGGTGTTTTCCTTCGGTCTGGCCTATCGCTACAACGTCAACGAAGAAAACCACTTCAACGTCAACGGGACCTTCAGCAACTACAACGAAGCCTCCGACCAGCTCTACGGGGGGATCGAATACAGCTTTAAGGACTTTTTCTACCTGCGCGGGGGTTATGCTTACGAAGCCCAGGGAGACCAGGACCAATTGTTCGGCGGTGCCTTCGGAGCCGGTCTTACCTATCCGATGGGTAATATGAACGTTATCTTCGATTACGCCTATCGCCAAATAACCGACTACTTCGACGCCAACAGTATTTTTACCCTGAAGCTGAGTTTCTAGTCGCGGTATTCCGAATTGTGAATAAAAAAGGGCGGGTGAAAACCTGCCCTTTTTTGTTTGGGGTGTTTGGGCAAATGACCGGGACGGCGTAATAAAGGGAGTAGGGTTCGGAAAAAAGGACAAAAAACCTTATTTTTTTACGCAAAAAAATGTTCCAATTGCAGATTGTCACTTGACCCCGGGTAAAATTTTGGTAATATATTAAATTACAGTTAGTTAGTTTTGTGATTCCGGGGAACGCTCCCTCACCAAAAGCGTTCTATAATTCCCGGACTTGCTTCCGATAATAAGATTCTGGCGCGAAACGGGAGCCCGTGTTGTCCCGTTGCAGGTATTACCCATCACCCCATTTTTATCATGAAAAAAGCATTTTTTCCCAGCACCAAAACCGTGTTGCTAACCGTCCTCTTTTCGGCGGGGATCAACCTTTTATTTGCCCTGCAGCCTCAGCCGGAACCCGATCCCTTTTTCGAAGCCACCCGCCTTTACGAACTGAAACAATACGGAAAAGCCCTGGAAACCTTCCAGCAGGCCATCGCCGAAGTGCCTTCCCTGGCAGACCGCTATCCCGAGGTGATGCTCAAGATTGCTTATTGCTATTACCGCACCGGACAATTTGAGGAAGCCGCCCGTCACTTCAGCGATAAGAAGGCCCTGATCCCGGAAGTGGAAGATTACGTGCGCTATTTTGCCCTGCGCTCCACCCTGGAAGCAGGCCATAGCAAAGAAGCGCGCCGCGGCCTGCGCAACTTCAACCTCACCATTCGCGATACCCGCCTGCGGGTGCAAAGCGACTCTATTTTAGCGGAGCTGTATTTCGAAATTCCCAATCTGGATTCCGCCCGTTTCTACTACCGCCGCCAGCTTAATTACGGGGATGTCAACAAGGGCGATATCCTCAGCCGCCTGGTGGATGTGGCGGTGAAGGCCCGCAACAAAAGCGACCTGGAGGAATACGGGTTCGATCTGCTGCGGCGCTACCCCTTTCACAAGGGCAGCAAAGCCGCTTACCGGGAGATTATGGCCCGCTACCGGGGGCGCATTTTCCCCGGTTCCAAGCTCAGCAAACTGTTCAAATACCTGAGTGTTACCGAGCAGTTTGTAGAAGCGGAAAACCTCCTCAACGTTCAGCAGCGCCTGGGCGCCAACGGCGAACAGGTGCGCTGGTACCGCATTCGCCTGGAATACGACAAAAAGAACTACTGGGCGGTTTCCCAGGAATGCCAGAGCCAGCGCGCCACCTTCCGCCAGGCCACTTACCTGCGCGAGGTAGACCTGCATATCGCCCGCTGCTATATGCGCCTCGGTTTTACCGATAAGGCGGTGGAAGGCTACGACGAATTTGCCCGCCGTTATCCCAACGATGCCCTGACCCCGGAGGTGTTGTGGGTTATCGCCTGGCTCTCCGAGAAAAAAGGCGATATCGATGCCGCCCGCGGGTATTACAAACGGCTGATTACCAAATACCCGCGCTACGAGTTTGTTTCGGAATCCCGGTTTCGCATCGGGCTGTCCTATTACACCCAGGACAGCCTGGCCCTGGCCCGCAATTACCTCAATACCGCCCTGGCTCACGATAACGATGAAATTGCCCAGAACCGCTACAAATACTGGATCGCCAAAACCTATGCCCGTGAGGGCGATTCCCTGGAATACCGCCGCCAGCTGAAGGATCTCTCCAGCAATCCCTTCGACGATTATTACTCTCTCAAGGGATTTCTGCTGACCAGCGACGGTCGGGAGGTCAATCAGTTTGTTGATAGCCTGTTATGGGAAATGCATCACAAAGAGACGAGTTATTTGCCCCAATATTTGGACAGGTTTCAGAAGCCGCTTCTGGTCCACGATATTTTTGGTGAACGTTTTGCCCAGCGGGAACTCAACCACCTCGCCAGCGCCATGGACAGCCCGGAATGGGAACTGCTCTATGCGTTGGGAGAAGTGAATGAGCACATGCAGAATTTCGGGCGCGCATTCCGGATCTATAACCGCCTCTTCCTGCGCAACTTTTCCCGCAAAGACTGGCGCGAATGGCTCTTCCTGGTAAAACATCTCTACCCCCTTTATTTTACCGGGGAAGTTAACCAGTACGCCCGGGAATGGAATCTGACCCCGGCCAGCATCTGGGCGGTCATCAAAAAGGAAAGCGCCTTCGAACCGAACGTAATGTCCTATGCCAATGCATACGGCCTGATGCAGATTATTCCGCCGACGGCCAACCGGCTTACCGAAAGCCTGGGATTGGCCATGGAAGATGTCCGACAGCTCTACGATCCCAATTTTAATATCCGGCTGGGCAGCTATTACCTGTCCGAACTGCTGAAGCGCTACGATGGCAATTTGTATTACGCCCTGGCTGCTTACAACGCCGGCGAACACCGGGTGGACCGTTGGAGTAAAGTCCTGAACACCGATGACGATGACTTCTTTATGGAGAACATCGAATTTGAACAAACCCGTACCTATGTGCGCGGGGTGATGAAGTTCTACTGGATGTACCATCTGCTGATTCATCCCTATCAGGTTCCCGAAAATCAGCTGGTTAATTTTCCCCATAAGGTGGCCAGAGACCCCTGGTTCCGGGAGCCGGAGGCGTTCGAATAAACCCTGAGTAAACCATGCATCAGATAAGCCGATTGTCCAACCCCAACCCTCTTTGCTCTGCATTACCCCGGTTAATCGGCCTGGCCGGGTTTGTTATGGCCGCTCTGATGCTGACCTCCACCCTGGTTGCCCGCGACCTTCCCCACGGCAAAGCTCTGGCCAAAGAAGTGGCTTTCTGGAAGCGCGTTTTCGCCAAAACCCCCTCAACCCAATACATTATCCACGATTCGGATAAGCTGGACATTGTCTACGGCGTGGTGACCATCGCGGACACCAGCCTGAGCAATCGGGCCGTGGAAGATTCCCTGGAAGCGCTCAAAAAACCCTATGCCCGGATGCTGCGCAGCTTTGCAGCCGGCAAGGTGGATCTGCGCATGCTCTCCCCGGCAGAAGTGGCGATTTATCAGCGCTTCGCCGAGGTGGATGAGCCGGATAAGTTCAATACCGCCATTCGGCGCCTGCGCGCTCAAAAAGGTATTCAGGATAATTTCAAAGCCGGGGTAACCCGCTCCTTTGCTTACCTGCCTTATATCCGCAAGGTGTTTCGGGAGGAAGGGCTGCCGGATTTCCTGGTATACCTGCCCCATGTGGAATCCTCCTTCAACCCCATTGCCCGCTCCCACGTCGGCGCGGCCGGCATGTGGCAGTTTATGCCCGGCACGGCACGTTCCTTTATGAAGGTGAACCGCGTTAAGGACGAGCGTTACGATCCCTTTAAGGCCACCCACGGCGCGGCGCGCATGCTCAGCTATAACTACCGGATCCTGCAGGATTGGGCGCTGGCTATTACCGCCTACAACCACGGTTTGGGCAGTATGAAAAAGGCCAAAAAGCGCTTTGGGGATTACGTGACCATTCGCGAGAATTACCTGCGCCGCTCCTTCGGCTTTGCCTCGAAAAATTTCTACCCCGAGTTCCTGGCGGTGGTGGAAATTATGGATAGTCTGGCGGTATACTTTCCGGACATCGAACGGCACATACCTCCGGAATTTCAGGAGATTCAGACCCCGGTGGATCTGCGCCTGGACCAGTTCTCCAAAATCTCGGGAATCCCCGATTCCCTGCTGCGGGCGCTGAACCCCGGATACCGCGAAGATGCCTGGGAAGGGCGCCGCATCGTTCCTCAGAATTATACCCTGCGCCTTCCCCTGGAAAGCGACGCCGCCCACATCATCGCACAGTTAAACGGCAGCATGGAGGATTATCGCAAGGTGCGGGTGGTGATGCGCGGCAGCGATCCCGCCCAGGTGGCGGTAGGCGGGCCGGAATTGCTGTGGCAATCCCAGCGGGATGCCCTTGCTTCTGCCCAGGCTCTGAAACATTTGGTGCTGGATGCTCCCCGGCAGTTGTTCCCCGAACCGGAACCGGAAGCCTTGTTTGTGCGCGCTACGCCGGAAGCCCTCCCGGTCAGCTTTGCCGAAAGTGCAGTGGCGGTTTCCCTGTCTGCCGGGATCGGTCCGGTCGCCCCGGTGCGTAACGTTCTTTCTCCGGAGCGCATGCATTTGCGGGATGTGGAAGCAGAAGATGACCCGGAGCTCCTGGCGGAGGTTCGCGCCGACGCCGCTGTCTCCCAGCCGCTTGCCACTCCGGCGGAAGCCCCCCGGCGGACTGTTGAGGAAGCCCAGCTGGCGGTTCAGGCCCCGCGTCCGGCCCTTCCCGAAACCCAGCCCGCTCCCGCCGAGTTGGTGGCAGAAGGGATCGCCGGAATGTATTCCCGCCATTTACCCGCAGATCGCCCCTCCTCAGCGGATCCGGCGCTGGTCTTGTACGTGCGCAGCGAGAGCGAAAGTCCGGATCCCGCCGAAGTGGTTCTCGCCGAAAATACGCTGAGTGGAAACCCGGTAACCTCCCGGGGACCACGGGCGGAAAATCCGACGGTGTCCGAACGGAACCTGTCGGTTAAAGCCGCTTTACCTCCGGTTAATCTGGAAGAGGGACGCACCCTGGCCGCATTGGAAAATCCGCGGGCCCTCCCTTCCGGCGCCGGTGCCGGCCTTTCCGAAAGGCAGTTGACGGTTTTGGCCGAGGAAGCTCAGCCTGCCGGAGAAACCGCGTTGGTGGCCAGTACCTTCCAACGCCCGGAAACCCGCTCGCCCCTGGCGCTGCAGTCCCGCTCCGGTGCGCTTCCGGAAAATGCTCTGGAAACCCGCACGAGTGGGAATACCCCGGTAGACCTGTCCGGCTCGGGCCTGGAGGCCGCTTTGGCGGTTAAGCGCGGGCCGCAGGAAACCCTGCCCGGAACGGCTCCGGTGGAATCCGCTTATCAAATGCGCCCCGGCGCTTCCCAACCTGCCCGCCCGGAAGCACCGCTTTCCCGCCCTGCCCCGGTGGCCTTTAAGGGAAATCAGGTGGGCATGGATGAGGTGCTGACCCTGCTGATCCGCCAATTGACCCCGGTTGGGGAAAAAACCACCGTTTTTCCCGAAGAGACCATTGGGCATTTCGGGGACTGGCTTAGTCTGGATACCGGGGATATCCGCCGCCTCAACGGCATGAAAAGCGGGCAGGCCCTCCTTTCCGGCCAGCCCATCCGCATCAGCTTCGAGGGGGTAAACGCCGATCGTTTCCTGCGCCGGCGCCTGCGTTTCCACGCCGGATTGCTGGATCACTACTTTCCCAATCAGGACAGCATCGAACTTACCGATTACCGGGTTCGCTCCGGTGATAACCTGTGGCGCATTGCCAACCAAAGCTCCGCCATTCCCCTAAACCTTTTGCTTTACTTTAATGAGTGGGATAAATTAATGCGTCTTCAACCCGGGGATCTGGTCAAACTGCCGGTTCTGGAGCGCTAAGCATTTCCTATGGCGACATTTTCAACACGATGCGAGCAAAACGGCCCGGTGGCCGTGCTACGATTGAAAGGTCGCCTGACGGAGCACCATGCCGCCCAGACCGTCCAGCAGCAGATCAAAAGCCGGATTGAAGCAGGTGTTGTCCTGATCGTTCTCGATCTGCAGGAGCTGTCCTGGATGAACAGCACCGGTTTGGGCAGTTTGATGGCCGGCATGAGCAGCCTTCGCCAGTCGGGCGGCAATGTTTGCCTGGCCCGGGTGCCGGAGAAAATTCACAATATCCTGATGATCACCAAGCTGGTGGAAATTTTCCCGATCGAAAAAAGTGTGGACGCCGCCGTTGCCTTCCTGGCCGGAAGCAATCCGCGTTAACCACCTGCCGGCCGCCCCCGCCACTACCCTTTACAGCACCAATTGCTTCAGAAGAAAACCCGGAAAGGTTCCGTTATGACCGACAAAACCGTCAGGGAAATGGATCGGATAGACTGGGAACGCCTTTTTCAGCAAAAGGAAAAAGAGCTTTATTCCATCCAGCGCATCGGCAAAGCCCTCAGTTCTACCCTGCGGATCGAGGAACTGCTGCGCCTGATTATTCAGGAAATAACCTCCTTGATGGACGCAGACCGCAGCTCCCTGTTCATCGTCGATCACGAGAAAGGGGAGATCTGGTCCCAGTTTGCCCAGAAGGCCGAGATTCGGGAAATCCGCCTGCCCATCGGGCGGGGCATTTCCGGCTACGTCGCCCAAACCGGGGAAGTCATCAATATTCCCGATGCCTACCAGGATGAGCGCTTCGACCCCGCCACCGATAAAAAAACCGGTTACCACACCCGTTCGATTTTATGCATGCCGGTCTGGGAACCCCACGGCAAACCGGGCGAACGCCGGGTAACCGGGGTAATCCAGGTGCTCAACAAACGCGACGGGGCTTTCTCCGGGGAGGATGAGGATCTGTTGGAAGCCCTGGCCGCTCAGGTGGCCATCTCCATTTCCAATGCCCGCCTTTATCGCCGTCTGGAGAAAAAATACCGGGAAATGGACCTCCTCTACGACTTCGAGCAAATGCTCAACGTGGAAAACGACCTGGGGGAACTGACCCACAAAATCCTGGAACGCACCGTCGGCCATCTTCAGGCGGAGTGGGTTTTCGCCTTCCTTCCGGGTGAGGGCAAGTACAGCTTTTTTGCGGTGGCGGGAAGCCTGCAAGGGTTTCGCCAAAGCGCCACCACCGTTCCCCTGGGGTGGATCCACCTGATGGAAAACCTCAGCCGGGAAGGCCTGCTTAAAAACTGGGGAGATGCCTGCGCCTTTTTCGGCCTCGGAGAGACAGAACCGCCCTCCGGCGAGCTTCAGCTGATCAGCGCTCCGGTGCCCTTTTCCGAGGAACAAACCGGGACCATCTGGGCCCTGGTGGATGGGGTGGGACGCTCCGCCCAATGGGAAGATGACCGCATGCTGATGGATCTGGTGGGGCAGAAAATCTACCGGGCCCGGGAGATTGAAACGCTGCGCGGGGATTTGCTGAAGCAGGAACGCCTTTCCGCGATCGGTCAGTTGATGAGCACCATCGTACACGACATCCGCGGTCCCGTGAACACCATTTACGGATTTGTCGATTTGATGAAGGATGCCGACGCCAGCCAGGGCGAGCGCGAAGAATACGCCGAGATCATCCGCTCCGAATTTCAGTCCGCCATGAACCTGATCACCGAAGTTCTGGATTTTGCCAAGGGCAAAACCAGCATCCTGGCCCGGAAATCCAGCGTGGCCAACCTCCTGAAACGCTTCCGCCCCCGCCTGGAACAGATGGGGCAGAAATACAATACCGAGGTGGAGGTGGAGGTGCAGAGCCAGCAATTGCTCTACATCGATGTGGAAAAACTCAACCGGGTTTTTTACAACATCACCAAAAACGCCCACGAGGCCATGGGGGAGGGGGGGCGCTTTCTGTTCCGGATTTATGACGACAGCGAGGCGGTGGTTTTTCAATTTACCGACAACGGTCCGGGGATTCCGCGGGAAATCCAGGATCGCCTTTTCGACTCCTTCGTGACCTCCGGGAAAGAAGGCGGCACGGGATTGGGGCTGGCCATCGTTCAAAAAATCGTGGCGGAGCATCACGGCAGCATTGCCATCGATTCCCAACCCGGCCAGGGCGCGACTTTTCGCATTTCCCTTCCCATCTACCGGCCCCCCTCTGCCTGATCAAAAGCGGAGCTTGGCTTTTTGATCGCTATTAGCGATATTGCAACCCGGAATACGATTCGGGGACCATCCGCTGCGGGGCTGCAGGGAGCCGTTCCCACTGCCGGATAATGCTCATCTTGCCACAGTAGAACCAGTGAGGGTGGTCTATTGAATGGGTCCCAGGAGGTCCCTGCCATGTACGATTGGGATAAACTCTCGTTTTATTATCACCCCATTTTTCTCGAACACCTTGCCGGTATCGACCATCCGGAAAGCCCCGACCGGCTGCGGATCATCATGCGCTACCTGAAGGAGCAGGGGGTTTGGGACCGGCTGACCATCAAAACCCCTGAGCCTGCCGACCTGAAGTGGATCCGCACCAACCACAGCCCCTCTTATATCGAATCCGTGGAAGCGGCCTGCCGCCACGCGCCCGCCTTTCTGGACGGGGGCGATACCATTGTCACCGAAAAATCCTACCTGGCAGCCCTGCACGGGGTGGGCGCCTGCCTGAGCGGGGTGGACGATCTGCTGGCCGGGGATTATCACTCGGCCTTCTGCCTGATTCGCCCCCCCGGACACCACGCCGAATATTCGGAAGCGATGGGGTTTTGCCTGTTCAATAACGTGGCGATTGCCGCTCGTTATGCTCTGGATCGCTACGCCCTTCAGCGCATCTTCATTATCGACTGGGACGTCCATCAGGGCAACGGCACCCACCACAGCTTTTACAGCGAGGCGGAAGTTTTTTTCGTCAGCATTCATCAATGGCCGCTATATCCCGGGATCGGTGCGGAGCACGAAACCGGCCGGGGGGTAGGGGCCGGTTATACCCTCAATATTCCCCTGCCGCCCAACCAGGGAGACGAGGTTTATCTGGCCGCCTTTACCGACCGGATTATCCCGGCCATGAGGCGCTATCATCCCGACCTGCTGATCCTCTCCGCCGGATTTGACGCCCACCAGGGAGATCCCCTGGCTCAGATGAACCTCACCACGGAAGTTTTTGCCGAACTGACCCGTTTGCTGCGCCGGGAAATGCTCCCCCGGGGTGGGAAAGTGCTCTCCGTCCTGGAGGGGGGATATCATACCCTGAACCTTGCCGAAAGTTTGCTGGCCCATCTTCAGGCCCTGGTCGAACCGCTCTGAAAAATAAACTTGCGCGCGAATTCCGGGGAGCCCAAATTGATGTAGTGATCCGGGTAACGAGGCTCCCAGGGGGGCCGAACCGTTCCCGAAAGGACCGGCATGGAAATTAAAGATACTCGACTTTCCCGCGTGGCGGAGGCCTATACCCGGGAGCGGCTGGAGATGGTGGAAAGCCAGCTGGTTGCCAGAGATATTGCCCAGCCGGATCTGCTTGCCGCTTTCAAACGGGTACCCCGGCACCTCTTTGTACCCGCAATCGCCCGCCAGCAGGCTTATGCCGACCATCCCCTTCACATCGGAGACGGCCAGACCATTTCCCAACCTTACATTGTTGCCTACATGGTGGAGCGCCTCCGATTGGGCAAGGGGGACCGGGTTCTGGAAATCGGCAGTGGCTGCGGATATCAAACCGCAATTCTGGCCGAATTGACCGCCGAAGTGTGGTCCCTGGAAATCCGGCGCACCCTGGCCGAGGACGCCCGGCGGCGCCTTCATGCCCTGGGGTATCAGAACGTGCGGGTCCTGCATGCCGATGGTTATGACGGGCTGGCGAACCAGGCCCCCTTCGATGCCATCATCCTCTCCGCCGCGCCTCCTCGTATCCCCCGGGAGCTGATTTCCCAACTGGGACAAACCGGCCGTCTCATTGCCCCGGTGGGGGTGGAAAACCAGCAACTGGTATTTGTTTCCAAAACCGAAGGCGAACTAAAGCTGGAACCCGACCTCGCGGTGCGTTTCGTTCCCATGACCCGGTAAGCAACGCGGCTAATTTCCCTTAATTTCAAAAACACGGTGGGTTTCTGCAATTCTGGATGTTCCGGGGATGAATGCCCGGGCAGATTTGCAGAGGGATTGGTTTTATGCGACTTCTTTTTTGGGGGATGGTGACCCTGTTCCTGACAAGCGGCTGCGACAGCGATCGTTTCCTGGGTTATAATTACGAAGCCCGTAAAGTCGCCCAGTCTTTGAAGATTACCGGGCGGATTTCGGACAGCCGGACCGGGGCGGGCGTTCCGCGCGCCCTTATCAATATCGGCGGGCAAACGGCCAGCTGCGATTTTGCGGGCAATTTCTCCTTTAATTATCTCACCACCGAGGACGTGGGGTTGGGACAAACTCAGCCTCTGGTGGTATCCTCGGAAAAATATTTCTCCCATGTGGCGGAATTAACCCTGTATCCGGACGCCAATAATCTCAATATTGCTCTGGAATATGCCGCGCCCATTGTTCTGGCCAGCGGACATGCCGGTGGGGAGGTTTGGGCAAATGTGCGGGACTATCAGGGGGTGGACAATCTCAGCACCGTACAGGTAAGCGCCTATTATTACAACCCGGGCACCCGCCAGACCCGGGAATTCTTTTTTCCCATGGTGCGGGATCAGATTCTGGACGGGGAAACCGCCCGCTACACCGGCACCCTGCCGGAAAGCGTGGAGGACCAGACCTGGGGACTTACCACCGCCTTCTATTTTATCAATCCCCGCGATAAGGACGGTTTTACCGATCGTTTCCGCTATCAGTTTTAAAGCGGGGACGGCGGACCATTAAAGGATCTCAGGATGGCCAGGTTACCTAAAAATCCATTTGTTTTGCTGCCGGGAGGGTTATTGCTGATGCTGCTTCTCTCCGCGGGCTGTGATACGGATCGTTTCCTGGGGACCAAATACAGCGCCGACGCCATTGCGGCAACCGCGGAGATCAATGGGGTGATCAGCGATACCCGGACCGCCCTGCCGGTGCCGAGAGCCACCGTTTCCGTGGCCGGCCAGAGCGCCCGCACCCGGCCGGACGGGACCTTTAAACTCAACTATATCCTCGGAAACAGCGAAACCTACAATGCCCTTATTCCGGTAACCGTTTCGGCAACCAATTATCTGCCCCGGCACCTGAGCGTGGCGGTTTATCCCAACGGAACCTACTTTACCGCCAGCCTGGAATACGGGGCGCCGATTATCCTGGACGGTTCGGTGGACAGCACCGTGTCCGATACCCTGGAAGCCCCGCTTTTTTGGGGAAATGCGGTGGTCATGGACTATCAGGGGGTGGCGGATATCGATTCGGTTTTGATCGAGCTGTTTTACTGGAACCCGGACAGCGTTTCCGGCTTCCTGCGTCGTTTTCCTCTGAGGCGGGTGGAGAACCTGGACTCGCTCACCGGGCGCTTCCGGGGGGAAATTCCCGAAGCCCTGGAAGCGTATCAACTGACGCCCCCCCATTTTACGATTTTTGCCGTAGACCGCTTTCCCTTTCGGGTCAGCCGGGGGTTTCTGTTTAGCAGGCCGTAAGGTGGCTCTGGCATAACTTTAACGAAAGATAGGGTGCTGTAATGCTCCAGAAAAAAAAATCCCCGGGCCGGCCGGGGTTGTGGCCGATCCTGTTGTTGCTGCTTTGGATGGGCGCCGGCTGCGATTCCGACCGCTTCCTGGGCTCCAATTACGAAGCCCGCTCGGTGGCCAGCGTGATCCGCATCGAAGGGGAATTGCAAAACGTCTTCACCGGCGATGAGGTGGACAGCGCGGAAGTCAGCATCAATTTCCAGCGCGCCTATTCCGGAGTAGACGGGCATTTTAGCCTGAATTACGTTCTGGAAGCCAATACCGGCATGAGCGTTCCGGTGCCCCTCACCATCCGCGCAGACAAATATTATCCCATCGATACCACCCTGACGGTTTTGCCGGCCGATAATTACCTCAACGTTTCCCTGACCTACGCCGCACCGCTGGTGCCCTTTTCCCAGCGTTTCCCGCCCGGATCCAACCCGGATGCCTATCCCATAGAGGCCCTGGTTTTTGATTATCAGGGGATCGCCACCGTCGATTCGGTTAAGGCGATCGGCCTGTATTGGGACGGGACCTACAAAATACGGGTGGAAACCACCTTTCCCATGGTGCGCAGGCAGGTGGTCGATCAGTATTCGGCCTGGTTCGAGGGGGAACTGCCGGGCTTTATCTACAATCTCAACGTGCCGGAGCCGAGTCTTTCGGCGATCTATTCCGGGATTCACGGGATCTACGTCCGGGATAATGAGGGATACTGGCAGAGGGCCTTTTTTACCTACTGAGGCGAATTGATCAGGCCAAATTTCAACGCCGCCGGGTGATCGCGGCGGCTTTCACACCAAAAATGCAGATACGGAGCATTATGTTACGGTTCGGAACAGGGGAAAAGAAAATGGAAAGGCGCCATCACACCGGTTTGCTCCTGGGGTGGATGATCCTGATTGTCCTGGCGATGGCCCGGCCGGCGTCCGCTCAGGAACTGCGGGTCTCGGGAGTGGTTATTGATCTGCAAACCCGCAATCCCCTCAAAGGGGCGGATGTGTATCTCAAAACCCTGCGGGTGGGTTCCACCACCGATGAGGACGGCTTTTTCAGCATCGTGATCGCTCAACCCGCCCTCCCGGAGGATATTCTGGTGATCAGCTTCCTGGGCTATAACACCCTGGAAATTCCCCTGAATGAGGTGGCGGAAAGGAAAGAAATTGCCCTGAGCCCCAATGCCATTCTGCAGGATTCGGTGATCGTCAGCGCTCAGAAAATTGATATCGTCAACCAGGAAATTCCCCACGCCCGCACCGTGATCGATCAAACCCTGATCGAAATCCGCGGCACCAACGAAATCAGCAGCATTTTTAAAGGCGTGCCTTCGGTGCAGATCGAAGGTAATGAGGTGAGCGGCAAGCGCATTCAGATTCGCGGCAGCGATCCCAACGAGGTGAACGTCTACATCGACGGCATTTCCATCAACAAGCTGGGGGTGGACAATGCCGCCGACCTGTCCCTGATATCTCTGGACAACATCGAAACCATCGAAGTCCTGAAGGGGGCCAATTTGACCCTCCTGGGGGCCGGGGCCTTCGGCGGGGTGGTCAACATCACCAGCCGTCGCTCGGTGGAGCGGGAGCTGATGTTCAAAACCCGGCACGGCAGCTTCGAAAGTCAGCAGTATGTCGGGGAGGCCAATCTGCCCTTCGGCAAACGGGTGGTGCTCAATTATTTCGGGCAGTACAGCGATATCCGTCCCCCTATCGAATTTCTGCCGGGCGAAGAGCGGGATCCCGATAAAAGCGAAAATGAAAATGTGGAAACCCGCCGCCAAAACCACAGCCTCAATCTCAATTACTACGGGGAACGGGGGCAGTTGAGCCTGCGCGGCCTGGCCTATTTTCTGGATTACCAAAAACCGCTGTTGACCAACGAACGCAAAAATTATCTGGGCGCCCTCAACTACCAGGGGTCGATCGGTTTCCTGCGGGATTTCGATTTTACGGTCAATTATATTTACGGGGATGACGACCTCATCCAGGAGGTCCGCGAACAACCCACCAGTTTTTCCACCAATTTTATCTCCCAGAATCTGACTGCCCGCCTCCTGAAGCGGGTCACCTTCGGACGGGCCAACGAGTTTCAGTTTCAGGGAGAATACATCCACGACGAGCTGACCCGCGAGCAGTTTCAGGATAACGGGTTGGGAAATCCCATCAGCCTCTACGATGCCCTGCTCTACGAAAACCGCCTCAACCTGGCCGGGGTGATCGCCTTCAACGATGAAATCGCCGGCCATCGCAACCTGCACTGGAATACCCATATCGGGATGCGGGGGGATTTTCTGGCCACCGGGGATTCCTACTTTGCACCGACATTGGGCGCCCAGATCGAGTGGAAAAACGGATACTGGACGATGATCCCCTACGGCAGCTACGGCAAAAACGTGAAGTTTATTTCCCTTAAGGACAATTCCCTGGCCGGGCTGCAGGGGCAGGATTCCACCCGCATCGGGGTGATCGCCTCGGTGGCCGACTCCACCCTGGAACGGCTGCCGCCGGAGATCAGCAATGCCGGGGAGATCGGGGCGACCTTTCAGTACGCCCGTCCCAATCGCCCTTACCGGGCTCTCAATTTCTCCCTGGCCCTGTTTCGCAACACCGTTTTCAACAAACTGCTGCGCCACCCGGACCGCCCCTTTCTGATCCTGGCCCAGAATGGGCGCAACGTTACCAGCGGGATAGAAGCCTCGGCGGGGGTATCGCGACTGGCCGGGCACTTCGACATTACCGCTTCCGCCAGCATTTTTAATATTGATGAGCCCCTGGTCTATCCCTTTAAACCGGAACAGTCCCTCAGCCTGCAGACCGATTACTTTAGCGGATTCGGATTTTATCTGAGCGTCACCGGCTTTTATCAGGGGAAAAGTAGCGGGTGGAAGGTCAAGGAAGCCGCCGCCGCGGAACTGCGCATTACCCAGGATGATATTGAAGAAGAGGAAATCGGGGATTACGCGGATGTGGACCTGAGTGTGGGCTATCGTTTCCGCCTGGGCGGAGCGCAGATGAACCTGCAGTTTTCCGGCAACAATCTTTTTGATGCCAGCGGCTACCAGTTTTATTTGCTGGGGAAACGCAACCTGCAGGTTTCCCTGTCGGTAAGGTATTAGGGGAAGGGTTTGAAGAAGATCCTAAGAATGGGAGAGATCCTAAGATCTAATGTTCTAAATATCTTAGGATCTTAAGATCTACTGACTTTCCTGCCACGGCAGGCGATCCAGATCCAGATTTCCCCCGCTGATGATAATGCCCACCTTCTGCGCCTTTCCCCCGGGGCCTTTTTCCAGCAGGGCCGCCAGCGGCACCGCTCCAGAGGGCTCCACGATAATCTTCATCCGCTCCCAGATCAGGCGCATGGCACGGACGATGGCTTCGTCCGAGGCGGGATAAATGCGCTCCACATGCCGGGAAATGATCGCGAAGGTTTTGTCCGCCAGGGAGGTGAGGAGGCCGTCCGCAATGGTTCTGGGATTCTGAGAGGGAATGATGCGCCCGGCCGCCAGGGAACGTATGGCGTCATCCGCGCCGGCCGGCTCCGCTCCCCAAACCGAGATGTCCGGGGCGAGTGCTTTGGCGGCAATAGCGGTGCCGCTCATTAAACCGCCCCCGCCCACCGGGGCGATAATGGCGTCCAGATCCGTTATTTCCTCAAGCAGCTCAAGGGCGGCGGTACCCTGCCCGGCGATAATACGGTCGTTGTTGAAGGGGTGGATAAAAGTCGCCCCGGTTTCCGCCACCACCTGTTCCAGGGTTTCCTCGCGGGCCTGCAGGGTAGGTTTGCACAGGGTGATCCGCCCCCCGTATCCCGCAACCGCTTTCTGTTTGATCTTCGGGGAGGTCTCCGGCATAACGATGTGAGCGGGAATGCCGCGCATACGGGCCGCCAGGGCCAGGGCCTGGGCGTGATTCCCCGAAGAATGGGTAGCCACCCCGGCGGCTGCTTCGGCCTCGCCGAGAGACATCACCGCATTGCAGGCCCCGCGAAATTTAAAGGCCCCTACCTTCTGGAGATTTTCACACTTAAAAAAAAGCTGCATGCCGCAGATCTCGTTAATGGCCAGGGAGGTCAGAACCGGGGTGCGGTGGGCAAGGGGGGCGATTCGGGCCGCCGCCTCGCGAATATCGGAAATGCCGGGGATGTTGGTCATGGGATTTCATGGTTACAGGGTTACAGGGTTATTCGCTGATTGTTGATCGCTAATTGCCGACTGTTGATCGCTGCTCGCTGCTCGCTGCTCGCTGCTCGCTGCTCGCTGCTCGCTGGTCGCTCGTCGCTGCTCGCTGCTCGCTCGTTGCAAAATACCGTCTTTCCCCAAATATACCAAGGCGGATGCGGAAATGGAATTATCTTGTATAGCCTATTCCCAGATGTTATTTTTTTAAGCTAATACAGATTCGGTCGCAGACCTGGAATCCCGTCCCAACCAACCGGGAAAGGGGATGGCGCCGGATCACTTTTTATTAGCCTTTCCATGGATGTATGCTTCATGTGCGGAATCGCCGCTTATTACTCCCGAAATGAAGAAAATGCCGCCGCCAGCGTGGTAACGGAACTCTATGCCCAGCAGCACCGGGGTCAGGAGAGCGGTGGCATCGCCGCCTCCAACGGCCGGGAAATTACCGTCCGCAAGGCGATGGGTTATATTAAGGAGGGCATTTCCGGCGAGGACCTGAAGCGCCTGTCCGGGCGCCTGGCGATCGGGCACGTGCGTTATCCCACCCGGGGAACCTCCGACCTGGCCATGACCCAACCTTACGTGATCGAAACCCTGAGCGGGCCGATCTACGCCATCGCCAGCAACGGCGATATCGTCAACTACGAGGAAGTGGCCGGAGAACTGCGGGTAAAAGGGGTGCACTTTTCCTCTAAAAACGACGGGGAATTGCTGGGGCGTTTTATCGTGTATTACCACGAGCGGGAAGGGATGGAAATCGCCGATGCCATCCGCCTGCTGATGCGCCGGATCAAGGGCGCTTATTCGGCGGTTTTTATCGCCCGGGATCACCTCTATATCTTTCGCGACGGCTGGGGATTCCGGCCGCTAACCATCGGGCAAACCGCGGACGGGGACGTGGCGGCCGCCTCGGAATCCTGCGCCATGGACCTGATGCGCTGCGAAAACATGCGGGAAGTCGAGCCCGGAGAAGTGGTGGTGGTTACTCCCTCCAAAACTTATTTTCTGAGCGCCGAAGACGGCCTCATCAAACCGGTTTTCCCCATTCGCCGCCACTGCGTTTTTGAGTTGATTTATTTCGCACGGCCGGATAGCTCCCAGTTCGGGGAATATGTCTACGATGTCCGCCACAAAATCGGAGCGCGTCTGGCCGCCTATGATGAATTCGATGCCGATGTGGTGGTGCCGGTCCCCGATTCCGCCAATTTTATCGCCATGGGATACGCCAGCGCCAAGGGCATTCCCTTCAATATGGGGCTGATTCGCAATCACTACGTGGGCCGGACCTTCATCCGCCCGGATCAAAACAGCCGGGACGAGGGGGTGCGCCAGAAATTCAATCCTCTCAAGGATTTCTTCAACAACAAACGGGTGGTGCTGGTAGACGATTCGATTGTCCGGGGAACCACCATCCGCAAACTGGTGCGCATGGTTAAGGCGGTAGGCGCCCGCGAGGTGTACCTGCGCATCGGCTCCCCGCCGGTTACCCATTCCTGCTACTACGGGATCGATACCCCCGATAAGGAAACCCTGATCGCCAATCTCATGAATGTGGATGAAATCTGCGCTTACATTGGGGCCGACTCTCTCAAATACCTGACCATCGACGATCTGGCCAAATGCGTTAAACAGTCCGACCGCTTTTGCTATGCCTGTTTTAACGGAAACTACCCCTTGCCCAGGACCGCAGAACAACGGGGCAGCGCCTGCTGATAACGGGATAGCAATGGATATTATTCGATTAAATAACATGGTTTTTTACGCCTACCATGGCTATTATGAAGTGGAGCAGGACCGCGGCCAGCGCTTTGAGCTGGATTTGGAAATGACCTGTAATTTCGATGCGGTGCGCGCTTCCGGGCAGTTAAAAGATACCGTGGACTATCACGCCGTGTACGAGCGGGTGAAGCGCATTTTTAACAGCAGCAAATTTACCCTGCTGGAAAACCTGATCGAAAAAATTGCCCAGGTGGTGCTGAGCGAATACGCGGTAAGCGCGGTGCGCATCCGCATTCGCAAACCGCAGGTGGCCATGGACGGATTGCTCGACAATGTCGAGATCGAAATTTTTCGGGAAAAACCGTGACCATTCCGGTTCTGCTGGCCCTGGGCAGCAACCTGGGAAACCGCGAGGACTATCTGCGCCGGGCGGTAAAGGAACTGCGGGCGGCCGGCGCCTTAATGGCCATTGCCCCGCTGTATCGCACCCCGCCGATGGGCATTCTGGAACAGCCCCCGTTTTATAACACCGCGATAAGGCTGGATGTGCAATTAGCGGCCCGCGAGGTTCTGCAGTGCTGTAAGGACATTGAGGCGCGGGTGGGAAGGCGTCCCGGTAAACGCTGGGGGCCCCGGGAAATTGATATTGATGTGATTCTCTACGGGCAACAAATCGCGGCTTTCGAGAAGTTGCACCTTCCCCATCGGGAATTCCGGAAACGCCGTTTTGTGCTGCAGCCCCTGGCCGATATTGCCGGAGCCTTTCGCGACCCGCAGACCGGAAAAGCCCTGGAAACCCTGCTGCAGGAATGCCCGGACAGATCTTCTCTCGAACTGATAAAGCAAAACTGGTTTGCCGATGACCCACAATTTTGACGACCTGCGCTACATCGCCATCGAGGGCGTCATCGGGGTGGGCAAAACCTCCCTTGCCAACCGCCTCAGAGATACCCTGGAAGCCCGCCTTTTTCTGGAAGAGTTTGAAGAAAACCCCTTTCTCAAGGATTTCTACAAGGATCCCAAACGCTACGCTTTCCAGGTGCAGCTTTTTTTTCTGCTGAGCCGCTTCCGCCAGCAGGAGGAGATCGTCCAGTACGATCTGTTCAGCAGCCGGGTGGTGGCGGACTATATGTTTCAGAAGGACCGGATTTTTGCCACCCTCAATCTGGAGCCCAAGGAATTCAAACTCTACGACATGCTGGCCAGCATCCTGGAGCAGCGCATCGTTAAGCCGGATCTGGTGATCTACCTGCGCTCCAGCACCGACCGCCTGATGGCCAACATCGCCAAACGCGGGCGACAGTACGAAAAAGACATGTCGCGCGATTACATCGAATCCCTCAACAGACTCTACGACGAGTATTTCTGGAATTACGAGGATACCCCGCTGTTGATTATCAATATGGAAAACATCGACTTTGTCAACAATCGTTCGCATCTGGAGCAGGTTTTTACCGAAATTGCCCGACACCGCTCCGGGCGCAAGAATGTAACCATCGACCTGGGAAAGGGGGAGTAATGGGATTTCTGCTGCGCGTCGCCCTTTTTGCCGCCATTGTTTATTACGCCTACCGCTGGTTTACCCAGAATAAACTGCTCAACCGGCCTCGCCGCCCACGGGTGGGCAAGCGCCAAAAAGACAGCAATGCACAACCGCCGCTTTTTGATCCCCGCGATGTCGAGGATATCGACTACCGGGAGGTGAAACCCGGAAAACCGGACCAGAACGAATAGGGAGCACATCATGGATGGGGTTCAGCATTACTCGAAAAATGACCGGCTGAACAAGTTGCTGGACAGGGTGGTCAAGGAAGTCCGGCTTTTCGCCGAAGGTCAAATCCGGCGGGTCGACCGCCTGGCCCAGGTGGGCATCGCCCTCTCGGCCGAAAAGGATATTGCCCGCCTGCTGGAAAAAATTGTCGACGAGGCGATGGGGCTTACCCATGCCGATGCGGGAACCCTCTACACCGTCGACGAAGAACACCAGCGGCTTCGCTTCGAAATCATGAAAAATATCTCCATGGATATCCACCTGGGCGGCAGCAGTGGGAAGGAAGTGGCTCTCCCCCCGGTACCCCTTTTCAAGGATGATAGTCCCAACTATACCAACGTGTCCTCTTTTGTGGGGCTCACCGGCGAAATTGTCAACATTCCGGACGTCTACGATGTTGATAAATTTGATTTTACCGGGCCCCGAAAATACGACAGCCAGACCGGCTACCGCACCCGCTCCATGCTGGTGATTCCCATGAAAAATCATGAGAATGACATTATCGGGGTGCTGCAGCTGCTCAACGCCATCGATCCCGCCAGCGGCCAGCCCACCGTTTTTGCCGAGGAATACGTGGACCTGTGCGCCGCGCTGGCCTCCCAGGCTGCCATCGCCCTGGAGAACGTCAAGCTCATCGCCGATCTCAAGGAATTGTTCGAAGCGTTGATCAAGGTTATCGCTACCGCCATCGACGAAAAATCGCCCTATACCGCCGGGCACATTACCCGGGTTACCGATTTGACCATGATGATTGCCCGAACCATCAACGAAACCGGCGAGGGCCCTTTTTCCGCGGTGAATTTTTCCCGCGATGAGCTGGAAGAGCTGCGCATCGCCGCCTGGATGCACGACGTCGGCAAAATTACCACCCCCGAACACGTGATCGACAAATCGCATAAGCTGCAAACCGTTTTCGACCGTATTGAACTGGTGTCCACCCGCTTTCAGTTGATTCGCCAGGTGGCGGAGAACGAGTTCCTGCAACTGCGCCTGGATGCCGCGGAAAACCCCGGCGCCAATCTCAAAAAAGCGGAAGTGCGCCACCGCGACCGTCTCGCCCAAATTGACGAGGATCTGGCCTTTTTGGTGAGCATCAATACCGGCCGGGAATTTCTGGACGATGCCTCCCTGGAACGCCTCACCGAAATTGCGGCGCGCACCTATTCGGTGGGTGGAAAAACCTATCCCTACCTCACCGAAAACGAACTGCAGAACCTCTCGGTTCGCCGGGGCACCCTGACCCCTCAGGAACGCAAGGTGATCGAAAATCACGCCCTGGTGAGCATCAAAATCCTCAAACAATTGCCCTTTCCCAAAAAGATGTCCCGGGTCCCCGAATATGCCGGGGGGCATCACGAAAAGCTGGATGGCTCCGGCTATCCCTTCGGGCTGACCGCCGAGCAACTGCCCCTTCAGGCGCGCATCATGGCTCTGGCGGATATTTTCGAGGCGCTCACCGCCCACGACCGCCCCTACAAAAAGCCCATGAAACTATCCCGGGCCGTTCAAATTCTCGCCTCCATGTGCGAGCAGAACCACATCGATAAGGAAATTTTCGATCTGTTTGTGGCCAAAGGTCTGCATCTGGACTACGCCCGTAAGGAATTGGATGAAGACCAGATGGATTTATAGAATAGAGCCGAATAACCATGTAACCATGTAACCATGTAATAAAGCAGCTTACAGGAGAAACCATGAAATCTATCCTCGAAAAACTGGGCATCGCCGGAGAAAATTACGGCGCATCCACCGGAACCCAATGGATCAAAAATACCGGGGAGGGGAGTATCGCCGTTCATTCTCCGGTTAACGGCAAAATGATCGCCTCGGTCCACAAGGCCGGCGCCTCGGATTACGATGCCGTGGTTGCCAAAGCCAGCGAGGCCTTTAAGGTCTGGCGTATGGTTCCCGCTCCCCGGCGCGGCGAGATCGTCCGCCAGATCGGGGACAAACTGCGGGAGTTTAAAGAACCTCTGGGCACCCTGGTCTCTTACGAAATGGGGAAATCCCTCCAGGAGGGATTGGGAGAAGTGCAGGAAATGATCGACATCTGCGATTTTGCAGTGGGGCAGTCCCGCCAGCTGTACGGGTTTACCATGCATTCCGAGCGCCCTAACCACCGTATGTACGACCAGTATCACCCTCTGGGGGTGGTGGGCATTATTTCCGCCTTTAACTTTCCGGTGGCGGTTTGGGCCTGGAATGCCATGATCTCCGCGGTTTGCGGCAACACCAATATCTGGAAACCCTCTCCCAAAGTTCCCCTCACCGCCATCGCCTGCCAACACATCATGACCTCGGTGCTGGAAGCCAATGATGTCCCCGAGGGGGTTTTCGGACTCATTATCGGGGACAATAATTCGGTAGGCGAGCGGATGCTTAACGATCCCAACGTCCCACTGGTGTCCTTTACCGGCTCCATCGCGGTCGGTCGCCACGTGGCGGCCACGGTGGCCAAACGTTTCGGGAAGTACATTCTGGAACTGGGGGGCAATAACGCCATTATCCTGACCCCGGAAGCCGACCTCAAGATGGCCGTTCCCGCCATTGTCTTCGGCGCGGTGGGAACCGCCGGGCAGCGCTGCACCACCACCCGCCGCCTGATTATCCATGAGGACATTTACGATAAGGTCAAGGAAAGTCTGGTAAAGGCTTACGGCACCCTGCGCATCGGTTCGCCTCTGGATGAGAAAAACCACGTGGGTCCCCTAACCGACACCCATGCGGTGCGACTGTTTGAAGAGGCCCTGGCGGCCGCCCAAAAAAGCGGTGGAAAACTCCTGCTTGGCGGAGAAAAGCTCAGCGGGGAAGGGTATGAATCGGGCTGCTATGTGCGCCCCGCTATTGTCGAGGCGGAGAATGATTTTCAGATCGTTCAGGACGAGACTTTTGCACCGATCTTATACCTGATCCGCTATAGCGGGGGAGTGGAAAACGCCATTGCCCTGCAAAACGGGGTTCGTCAGGGATTGTCTTCGGCGATTTTTACCCGCAATATGCAGGAGGCGGAGACCTTTCTTTCCCATGCCGGTTCGGATTGTGGGATTGCCAACGTCAATATCGGCACTTCCGGGGCGGAAATCGGCGGGGCTTTTGGCGGCGAGAAGGAAACCGGGGGAGGACGGGAATCCGGATCGGATGCCTGGAAGGCCTACATGCGACGCCAGACCAACACCATTAATTACGGCAGGGAGCTTCCTCTGGCCCAGGGCATTAAATTCGAAATCTGATCCTTTTTGACAGCTTAACTTGGTAGCGTAATTTTTTCAAGACAAGCAGGCGGTTCCGGTTGGGGCCGCCTGCTTTTTTTTCTGGCTCCGGTTCCGTTTGCGGGGTTCGTGTGTGATTTGTGTCAAGGAATGTTGTTCTGTTTATTTTAAACTTTTGGTATATACAATTCGTTGTATTCACAATGTCGCATTAATATACACAAATTTCGCAGAGATCCATTAAGCAGTTGACCGGAATTGTATTGCCTGACCTGCCCTGTGGCTTGTGGTTTCCTGTTTAAGGTTAATGGTTTTTCACTTCGAGGAATGAGGATTCTGGGCCTCAATCCGCGGTGAGGAACGTACAAAATACAGGCAAGAATTTAGGAGGCAAAACAATGAAAAAGTGGTCTGCAATTGCAACGATGGTTTTCGCTTTGGGCGTTCTGACGATCGCATGGTCCCTTCCCCAATCCGCAACCGCCGACGAACAAGCCCGGCTTACCGGCAATGAAAATCACAACATCGAATTGCTCGATGCTCAGCAAATGATCCATCACTTCCAGATGAACAATCCCGAGCAGGATGTCGTTGGCGGGTACTTCGGGAAAGCCGCATTCCAGCGCATTCTCAATCAGGATGGCTGCGTCGGTATTCGTTATTATTTCGGCATCAGCGAAGACGGGCACCCCAACCTGGTGCTGGTCGGCGTGGATAAGCTCGGAAACGATCTGGTGAAGGGTGAGTTGGCCGAACGTTCCCTGCCCTGCCCGCCCATGTGCGGCGATTTGCGGCTGGACGAATATGTCGCTCCCCAAAGCCAGATCAGCCAGCGCTAAGGCCCCCGGTCCTTCCCTTTCCTAATGAGCCTGCCGGGCTTTTTGAGGCGGCTTTGGCAGGTGCCTGCGGAGACCTTCCCAGAATTAAAGTCTTCCTTTTTACAGGGCTTCCTCTTCGGAGAAGCCCTTTTTTTTGCCCGCTATCCCTGGTAGACAGTCAATTTTGCTTGGCCTATTTGGGACCTCTTAACCGTCACCCCGGTATGCTTTTGGGCCGGGGTACATACCCAACGTCCCGATGGATCCTGGCCTAAAGATTGCCGGGATGACGAACAGGACTTACTATAATTGACAGTCTACTAAAAGGCTTTTGGTCAATTGTTGCGCAACAGAAGT